>JBEKNN010000062.1:0-34245 GCA_049522755.1 Bryobacteraceae bacterium
GCACTCCGCTCGGCTCTGAATTATCGCGGGGCGCCAGATGGCTGCGCAGGTCTTGTGTGACTTGTGGGACGATCGCCTGGAAGATCAGCCACGCGCGCATTCGCTGACCTAATTCGGTGTCGTGCCACGGGTCCCCGCAAATGTCGGTGCTCTTTGGCATCCGCCCATCGATGTCGATCACGTTGGCTCCATTCGCTTGCGCCCACGCAACGATGGTCCCATTGTGTGTAGCCAGCATTTGCCGGAGATCGGCATACGAAAAGGGCCAGAACAACGGACCATTGAGAGTTTCGTACAGGTTCTTGTCGGCGTCGCTTCGCAGTTTCAAACCGTCCCACACACAGAGTCTCTCGGTTGAAACGAACGGAACGGCGCGCAAAGTTTGCGCGAGCGCCTTCAAGCGGTCGAGTTGACTCACGATCCTTGCAAAATATGGGTCCTTGTTCGCCTCCTTCAGGTCCACGCGCCCGGCGGAGACAGGCGGCAAATGCAGTTCCACCCGTGGTTTGACGGGTTCGGGGAGGAGGCCATTCGAATCAGCATGAGTATCGCCGCCATCCACCCGGCGCGCCAGCGCCGGAGCTATAGCAGAGAGCGCGCGGCCTGCGGAATCGCGGAGCGGGCTTTGCTCCCGGGGAGGCGGCGCGCCGGCTTTGACGCCAGGCGGGAATGTGGCGAACGCAGCCATCTGCGGCGGCACAAGCGAGAAACCCGGCGCGAAATATTCTACGACGTAGTCCAAACCCATTGGACCCAACTCATACTTCATTGCCGCTAATTCATCCTCGAAGCCTAGTCCCTGCCGGCCGGCGTTTGCCACCTCGAATTTAACGCCTAGGTTACGGGCCTTGGCCCAAGCGTCCAGAAATCCTTGCAGATGGAAGCCGTAGAGATTATGGGACGTCGAATCACCGAGTATGCCGACGCGAAATGTTCGCGGTGGCTTTCGTACCGCCATGTCAACACTAAGCCAGCCCCAATGATTGGTGATCCATCCGACTGGCCGAAAGTCGTTGTCGGGATAGAGGCGATAACGCGGATAAGGTGAATCATCGAAGCTAGGGAAGGCGAAAAGAGTATCCTCCTTGAACCCGCGAATCAGTGCGACCTGACTTGCGTCCGGATGCCCCAGCAACGCACTGTTCCAGAGATAGTTTTCCTGCTGCATGGCGGTTGGATTCGCGGCTGTGCGCGCTTGGAGCTCAGGATTGCCTTGCTTCTCGATGCGCGCCGGCGGCGCCGCGAACCACGCTGGGTCCACTCCCGCCTGATAAGTTAACCCGGCGATCTCGTCCGCACTGGAGGGGTTGGGGGACTGCGCCGGCGCCGGTCGAGCCTTCAGTTCGAATACGTCGATCCGCCAATCGTCGTCCAGCCGGCACAGCAACTCCCCGCCAATCGTGAACCAGAACAGAGTCCCGATTCCAAGCAGAACAAAACGCAGAAGTCGCGAATTAAAATGCATCAGGGTCACATTTAATCACAATGGGAACTTCGCGTGCCCCGTAATCCGCCAAATCGAGCGTCCAACGATCCCCATCCCCGGTAGAGACGGAAGCGAAGCCGAGCTTGGCGTAGTGCTCGGACACCAGTCCGTTACGCTCAGTCGGGCGATAGATCCCTACGAGGCGCCGAATACCGGCCGCACGCGCTTCCTCAACGAGACGGTTAAGAACCGCCTGTTCTACTCCACGACCCAACACGCGGCAGCTCATTACCCAAGTGTCGATTACCCAGTCACCGTTCTCGGGCCTGCAGATCAGAGCTGCAATCATGCCATTGTCGCCGAATTGATCGGTCAGTCTTACTTGCATAGTTAGCGTTGAGGGATCGGCCGCCATAACCATGATTTCCGCCTCAGTATAGCGGCGCGTCGTAAGATTGAACTGGTTGGATTTGTTAATAAGCTGAGCAAAGCGCGACCAGCCGAGCTTCCCCCCGGTAGTAAAGGTCGCCTCCATATGAAGCGACTGCAGGAATTCACTAATATCCCGGGATTGTGCGGCAAGTGTCTCGCGCCGCCGGTTGGCGGCATACTGGTCGACACGCATTCGGTCTTCGGCGGAGAAGGTCACCGCCTCGAAGAACCCAGCGGTCATGAGCACTCGCGCGTAGGCGGCCGGGTCGGAGGGTAAGTCGGGGACAAGCACCTTTGGCGCCGACTTGCGAACCTGGTCGCGCTCGAATGGGCTGTCGTCAAGGAATACGAAGCTATCCAGGCCGAGTGACAGACGGTCCGCGAGGATCTCCAGATTAGTCGTCTTATCCGCCCAGTTTATCTGGAAAGCGCTGAAATCCGCCTCTCGCAAAATCATTTCAGGATGTTCGCGGATGGCTTTCAAGGCCACAGCCTCGTCGTTCTTCGAGCATACGGCCAGCAGCACGCCGCGCCGCTTCAGGGACAACGCGGCGCGCTGTACATCCAGAAAAGCCTCGCCGATCGGGTCGCCCTGGCCCAGCCGGATGCCTTCTATCCCATCATCGCCGATCACGCCTCCCCACAATGTGTTGTCGAGATCGAGCGTCAGAACCTTACGGCCTTGGCCGCGGATGGCGCCGAGCACGCGCACCACGTGCTCGGCGTACAGCGGTACGCATTCAGCGGCAAAAGGCAGGCGGGCCGTCATGTATTGGGAACGGTCGTACCAATTAGCCAGTCCGATTTGGGTCGCCAGAGCCTCGACATCGATAAGCGATACTCCGGGCCCAAGAATCTCGTCCAGCAATCGCTTATTGAAAAGGGCCGCTAGCCATGGCGGCGTGCCGGGCTGGCGGCGGTCGAAGGAGCCAAACAGGCGTTCCGGCGGCGCGACGATGCTTTGTACTAGAACTGCTGCGCGGCTTGCAGTCTGAAACGCCGTCACCAGGCTGCGTAATTGCCCGATTGCTCCGTCCACCGCGATGTCCGCATCGTTATCGCGAAGTGAATAGTCTGCGAAATAGGCTCGAAAATCCAGCGCAAGCAGAATCGCATCCGGCTTCGCCGGGAGTACGCCGAAATCGGCCGAGACGGCTGCCTGCAAGGTCACCCCGAAAGGAGCAATCGCAGTTTGTAAAGCTAAACCGTGTCGCAAGCCGGCGCCCTGCAGAGCCGGAGCTAGAAAATCGGTGGTTGTGTTACTAACAAGGCCTAAGGTAAACGGCTGAAGCGGCGAATCGCCTTCCTCAGCCCGAGCCTTGTTGAGCGAGCGGACCAAGCGCAATAATTGGCTGTCATTGAGCTCGTAGTTAGCCAATTCGCGAAGCGCCCCAACCCGCTTCGCGCTCATGCGATCGATAACATCGCAGCGCCGCCGGAAATCATCTGGCGCAAGCGGCAGCCACGGCATGCGGCGGACAGTCATGATCGGTTCAGCCAGCACGCCGAACGATGCCGGCCACCAGATCCCCAACGCTACGATATTCCTGAAACTCGCCAACATCGAATTTGATGCCGAACTCCACCTCGATGGATATCATCAGCCGGATATTCGTCAAACTATTCCAGCCATCCACATCGCGCGCCGTAGTCGCGGGGGAGATCACGATCTCGTCATCGTCGAAGACGTCCCGGAATACCCTGGTAAGCCTCGCCAAGACCTCGTCGCTATTCATGCTTTGGTCCGTAACGCAGTGCTTTCATTGGAAGAGAATATCGCCCGTGGATGACCAGCGCCCATCAAGTGTCAGAAGTAAATCGTACACCAACGTTCGGCTGTAGGTCCAGCGGATTCACAAGAGGCCGGCTTCATCCGAGATCGATCCCGCAAGCGATCAGCAGTTATCATCGTCTTTTCACACTACCGAACCTCTACCAGCCGCGGCGGCCGGGCATCCGCTTCCAACACCCAGACGCCCCGGTCCGGATAGTATTGCATCAGCTTGTGGTCCTCTTCTGCGCCCAGATCGAGGGCCCATACCAGGCGTTGCGCGTCGATAACGGCGCCGTTATGCACCCACTCATGAAAGCCGTGCTGCGGCGAGTAACGCACGAAGACCAGTTGCTTTCCGGGAACTTGCGCGAGTTGGCCGTCGATGGCTATGCGGCCCTCCGGATCGCCCTGGTTCAGATAGTCCCACGCCTCGTACTTCGCCATTGCCAGGCGCACGTTGACGTCGCGCATGGAGTGGATGCCGTACCAGAAAATGAAGTGCGCGGCGCATAGCAGCACGATCAATCGCGATGCTAGCGGCGACCACGCGGCCAACCGCTCCAGCGCCGCCACGGCTGCCAGGATGAACAGACACGCCAGCGCGGCGATGTAATGCGGATAGAAGTAAGGATAGAAATTGTCGGCGATCGCAAAGAGACACAGCGTCGCCGCGACCCATTGAAACCTTCGCTCTCTCAGTCGAAGTAGGAAGACGGGCAGCGCGAGATAGAGCGGGGCTAGGAAAAAGAAGCGATAGAATCCGCTACGCTCCACCAGCCGATCCCAAAAGCCCGGAGTATCGTGCACGGCGGATTGCGCTTGATAGTCGAGCTGTTGGGCCGGCGTCAGCGCGCGGTGCGGCACGGGGTTGGCTTGAAAGGTGAAGGTGGTGGGCACGCCGTATTGATAGCGGCTCAACGCATAGGGCAGGACGCTGAAACTGCCGGTCACCGCCCGGTTTTGCAGCGCCATCAGACCGAGCGCCGGAAGGAACGCCAACGCTGCCGCGCGCCACGGAATTCGCCACCGCCGGTTCATCAACAGATACGCCGCTACGCACATCGACATCACGCCGAATTCGAACGGGCGAGTGAGCAGTTGCAAGCCGAGGCCGATGCCTAGCGCGGCGCCATCCCGCGCGCGAGATTTCCCCGGCAGATCACTGCCGCGCAAACGTGGCAGCGCGCCGAACACCAGACATCCCGCGATTGCCGAAACCGCGCCGCCCCAGTATGTGTTCACCCAATAGCTCAACACGCCGAACTGCATCACCGCGAGCAGGCCGCCCACCACCGCCCAGCCGGGCGTGGTCCACGCGCGCAGCATCCAATACGTCAGCGCGCACAGCGCCGCTACCGAGAGCAATACGCCCGCCCACGGATGCCCGAAAATGAGCCAGCCCGCGGCCATCGCCAAGCCCTGGCCGGGCGGGAAGATGGAACTGTACGACGGCTGCTGCAGCACGAATACGGTTTCGAAGAATTGGCGCATGGGGTGCGCCGGATTCGCCAATCGAAAATGCCGCAGCGTATCGGCGAGCAGCCAGTAGCTGAAATCGTCCGACCCGGCGGGCGTTGGCGCCGGGGCACGCGCCAGCAGCGCCAATCGCAGCAGGACCGGCAGCGCCGCCAGCGCCAGCATGCACCAGGCGGTGCGCTTCGCGAGGCGCTGGACGAACGGTTCGGCCTCGGCGCGCACCAGCGTTAACAGCACTAACAGCGCGGCCAGGGCAAGCTCGATGAAATCGCTCGCGCCGAATCCGATGGGATTGTGCAGGGGCAGAAACGAGCGGAAGAAGTCGAATAGGAACATGTGGCCGGCTATCCTTGAGTGTAAGCGGATCGGAACGCCTGTTCCTCGGCCGGCCGTTCGCTCACAGCGATGCGGCGCCTGTTTTCGATCCGAAGCGCTGTGATGACTCGCACCTGGCGATCGACGACGGGCCTCATGGGCGGGTACGCATTTCCCGGTTTTCGAATATAATGTGTGCCAGTGAAGGCGCATCCAACGCGAACCGCGATTGGTCGACCGCAAGAAGGGAACTCAGGTTTTCGATTCTCTTCGGGATCGTCGCGGGCCGATCGAGGTTCAGGATACGCCGCCGAGTTGTCTCTATCGCCGCTTGACTAATAAGAAGAATATTCTCGACAAGATTGGAGCAGAGAGGCCGGCGGAGCGGTGATCGAACGCGCCTTTTTCGGCGGGCTGCTGGCGTATGGAGCCGGCGCCGTGGCAGGCCTGATCGCCCCTCGCGGTTCCGTGTGGCCGCGGGTTCTGAGCTGCGGCCTGGCTCTACTTGGCGGCCTGCTCGAGCTGTGCGCCTGCATTCTCAGTCTTGCGAGCGGCGCCAATGCGCATTGGGAGATTCCCGCGGGCGTTCCTTTTCTTGTCTATGGCTTCCGCCTCGATGCGCTCTCCACTTACTTCAACCTGATTCTCAGCTTGCTCGCGGTGGCGGTTTCGACTTACTCTCTGGGCTATCTCCGATCCTTCGAAGAGAAGAGGACGGCCGGCATACTGGGCTTCTTCTACAACCTGCTGCTGGCGAGTCTCACCGCGGTTTTCACGGCATCGAACGCCTTCTTTTTCCTGCTTGCGTGGGAAGCGACGGCGCTCTCAGCTTATTTCCTGGTGTCCTTCGATCAGCGGGAGCCAACCGCGCGCCACGCTGGAAACCTATACTTCGTGATGTCACATGCGGGCACAGGCTGCCTGCTGGCCGGATTTCTGCTCTTGAGCGCGCAGGGGGGAAGCCTGGAATTTTCCAGCTTTGCGTCCGCCGCCTGGTTGACGGGGTCAGCCTTGACAGGCCCAGCATTGACCGGAACCAGGCAAGCGGCGCTCTTCCTGTTATTCTTTGCGGGCTTCGGCGTCAAGGCGGGCATCATCCCGCTGCACATCTGGCTGCCGGAGGCGCACCCGGTAGCGCCAAGCAATATTTCCGCGCTAATGTCGGGGATCGTCATCAAGTGCGGCATCTATGGAATGGCTCGCGTGTTTTTCGAATTCCTGGGCATGCCGCCGTTGTGGGCCGGAATCGTGGTGCTGATGGTGGGCGTGGCGTCGGCGCTGCTGGGCGTGTTATACGCGCTGATGGAGCACGATCTGAAGCGCCTGCTGGCGTATCATAGCATCGAAAATATCGGCATCATCCTGATTGGCTTCGGCGCGGCGATGATGTTCATGTCGCTCGGTTATAACCGGCTCGCCGCCATCGCTCTCATCGCGGGTCTGTATCACACCATGAATCATGCGATCTTCAAGTCTCTGTTGTTTCTGGGCGCCGGCTCCGTGCTTCACGGCGCGCATACGCGCAACATGGAACAGATGGGCGGCCTGATTTCGCGTATGCCCAGGACCGCGTTCTGCTTCCTGGTAGGCGCGATCGCGATCTCCGGATTGCCGCCGCTCAACGGCTTCGTGAGTGAGTGGCTCACTTATCAGGCGCTGCTGGCGGGATTCGGCGCCACCGAGAAGCTGACTCGCATACTGTTTCCGGTCGCCGGAGCGTTGCTGGCCTTGACCGCGGCGCTGGCCGCGACGTGCTTCGTCAAGGCTTTCGGCATCAGTTTTCTGGCTCTGCCGCGCAGCGAGAATGCCGGGCGCGCGCGGGAATCCGATTCCTTCATGGTGACTGGGATGGCGATTCTGGCAGTGACCTGCGTGGCGCTGGGTCTGGGCGCGACTCTGTTCCTGCCCGTGTTCGATGGCATCACGGTGCGGCTTGCCGGGGCGCAAGTGAGCGGCGGTCTGATCACCGCCGGCGGATTGGCGCTGAGGGCCGGTACCGGTCGCGGCGGGACGGTTTCACCCGCCGGGATTGCCGCACTATTCGTGATTCTGTCCGCGGTTCCAGCTTGGTTATTGGCGCTCTGGGGCGGCAAGCGAAAGCGAGTCACTGGACCTACCTGGGATTGCGGATTGCCCGGACTAACATCGGACAACGAGTACACGGCCTTCGCGTTCTCAAAACCATTGCGCATGATATTCGCCGCGCTCTATCGACCTAGCCGCGAAATCGAGACCGAGTACGAAGTGTCGCCTTACTACCCCAAAGCCATCCATTTTGGCAGCGAGATCGAGTCTCCTTTCGAAGAACGGCTGTACGGTCCCGCGCAGAGAGCGATTCTTATGCTCGCGAGACGAATGCGGGCTATCCAGGCCGGCAGCATCCATGCCTATCTCGCCTATATATTCGTGACTCTGATCTTGCTCTTACTCTATGGGGTGCGATCGTGACAGCGATTGGAGCCGCCCTCGCCGCAGCGGCGCAACTGCTGCTCTTCCTGACGATCGCTCCTCTGGTGACCGGAGTGATCCGCACCATGAAGGCGAGGCTCCAGACGCGCCGCGGCCCTCTCGTCTGGCAGCCGTATCTCAATATCCATAAGCTGCTCCGGAAGGGGATGGTGATTCCCGAGACTGCTTCCTGGCTGTTTTCAGTCACTCCCTGGGTTGTCTTTCTCACAGCGGCAATGGTCGGTCTGATGATTCCGATGGTAGTTACGGAAGCGCCTCTCAGTCTGTTCGGCGGAGTGCTCGCCGTGGTGTATCTGCTCGGGCTGGGCCGTTTCTTTCTGGCGCTGGGAGGCCTCGATGCCGGTACTCCATTTGGAGGACTGGGCAGCAGCCGCGAGATGACCATTTCCGCCATAGCCGAACCGGCCATGATGCTGGCCATCTTCACCGTCGCCATCTCCGCCAATTCCACCAACCTGAGTGAAGTGGCGAGATCCGCCATTGGCCAGAGCTGGCGCTTTCTGGCGCCTTCGCAGATGCTCGCCTTCGGAGCCATGTTTATCGTGCTGATCGCGGAAACCGGGCGCATCCCGGTGGATAACCCGGCCACCCACCTCGAGCTAACCATGATTCACGAAGCCATGATTCTCGAATACTCCGGGCCTTATCTGGCGTTGATCGAATGGGGGGCCTCTCTGAAACAATTGGTATTGATGACGCTGCTCGTGAATACTTTCTTCCCGTTCGGGTTGAGCTCTGCGTGGACTGCGGGCGGCGTTGCGGCCGGCCTGGCATATTACCTGGCGAAGGTGCTCGCGATCTGCTGCTTGGTGGTTCTAATCGAGACCGCCAATGCTAAGATGCGTCTCTTCCGCGTCCCCGACTTACTGGCTATAGCTTTTGTGCTGGGCGCGCTGGCGCTGATTTCCACTTTCCTGTTTTGAGCCGCTATGTACTTCTATCAAGACCCGCAATTCGGCAACAGAATGATCACGCTGATGGCGGCGTTCGTGCTGGTTCTTCAGATCGCCATGGTAGGTCAGCGATGGCTGATCACCAACATCCGCGTCTTCGCTGCGCAATCGTTCCTGCTGGCGGGGATCGCCAACACGATCGCTTACTTCAATCATGCGCCACACCTTTACGCCGCGGCCTTCCTCACTTTCGCCTTGAAGGCTGTGCTGTTGCCAATCGTGCTCGAGCGATTATACAGAAAGATCGATATCGATCGGGAGATTACGCCCCTGATCAATGTGCCTGTGTCAGTGGTGATCGCAGGGGGCTTGACCACGGTGGGTTACCTGGTTGCCCAGTCACTGCACCGCCCCGAAGAGACGGCCTCACCCGCCAGTCTGGGGCATAACACGCTGGCAGTGGCAGTGTCGCTGTTTCTGATCGGGTTCTATATGATGATCACGCGGCGCAAGGCTCTTATGCAGGTACTTGCTCTTCTATGTCTCGAAAATGGTCTTTTCCTGGCGGCGATATCGCTGACGTACGGCGTCCCAATGATTGTGGAACTGGGGATACTCTTCGATCTTGTGGTGGCGGTCATGGTGTTAGGAATCCTGGTCTACCGCATCCAGGAGACGCTGGACTCAATGGATGTGAGCAAGCTTTCGAGGCTGCGGGGGTGAAGAGGTACATGCAGATCGCAATCCGGGGCCCCGGCCCTCAATGATTCTACTCTTGATTCTCGTGGTTCCACTGGCGGCGGGCGCGATGTCGCTCACGGCGCGGAAGCGTGCGGCCATGGAAAAGATCAACGTCAGCGCGTTCGCCCTGGTGCTGGCGCTGGCGGGCATACTCGTGGCGCAAGTACTTCGGGATGGAAGCGTCTCGATATGGGATGGCTTCCTGGAGGCGGATTCGCTCAGCGCTCTGGTGGTTTTGCTGACCGCGGCTGTCGCTCTGGCATGTTCGGTCTACGCGGTCGGCTACTTTCGCGACGATGATACGGATCATATCACGGCAAGTGAGGTTCGCAGGTATTACTGGCTGACTCCGCTATTTGTCTTTGCCATGCTTATGGTGGCAGTCTCCAACAACCTGGGAGTGATGTGGGTGGCTACCGAAGCTACTACGTTGACCAGCGTCTTCCTGATCGCCTTTTACGGCCGCGCGACGTCTCTTGAGGCGGCGTGGAAGTACACAATGATCGGCGGCGTCGGTTTGTCGATGGCCCTGTTCGGAACCATCTTGACTTACTATGCCGCGCACAACGTCCCTGGAACGGACACTCTCGCGGGTTTGAACTGGTCGGTCCTCGCCAGGAGCGCTTCGCAGCTCGACCCTAATACCATGAGATTCGCGTTTATCCTGGTTCTGCTTGGCTATGGAACGAAGGCGGGCATCGCGCCCATGCATACATGGAAGCCGGACGCCTACAGCGAGGCGCCGGTGCCGGCGGCGGCGATGCTGGCAGCGGGCGTACTGAACTGCGCCCTCTACGGACTGATCCGCTTCCATGTTCTGGCGGCTGGATGCATTGGTCCACAGTTCGGGTCCCAACTTCTGATTTTCTTCGGGCTCCTGTCCATCGGCGTGGCCGTTCCCTTTGTGCTCGTGCAGAAAAGCTTCCGGCGGATTCTGGCGTACTCCAGCATCGATCATGGCGGCATCATGATTCTGGGTCTCGGCTTCGGCGGAGCCTTCGGCGCGCTCGGGATGCTGCTGCATATGACGTTTCATTCGGTCACAAAACCGCTTCTGTTTTTTTGCGCTGGAAATGCGCAGCAGCGATTGAAAACGGATCTGTTCCATCAGGCGAAAGGAGGTCTGATCCATTCCATGCCGGTAACCGGCTCCGTTCTACTGATGGCAACGCTGGCAGTGACCGGGACGCCGCCTTTCAGTATGTTTCAGAGCGAGTTCACTGTGTTGCGCGCGGGCTTCACTAGTGGTCACGTTGGCGCCGCGGCTATTTGCGTGGGTTTTCTGGCCGCCATCTTCGCCGGGTTCCTGGTGCACTTCTCCAGACTGGTACTGGGCGCCGGCCCGGCGGCGCATCGAAGCGCCTCTGCCACCGAAAAAGAGCCGTCCCAGTGGAAGATGTATTCTCTGATCGGCCTCGGTGCCGTGGTTGTGACCCTGGCGTTCTGGCTGCCCGGGCCCTTATTCCAATTGATTCGCAACGCGGCCAGAATCGCATCGGGGGAACGATGATCGCGCCGGCCTTTCCATCCTTTGTTGAAGCACGGCAGGCTCTGGGCGAACAGGTTCAGTCGATGGATACGGGGAGTGATGGTCACATCTCGATGCGCGCCGCCAGCCCGGACGTCAGAGGCATCATTCAATATCTGCGTGGCGAATACCAGTCCCGGGTAGTCACAATGTTCGCCGAAGACCGCCGCGCCGAAGACGGCGTTTACTTCATTTACTATGTCCTCGAACAGATCGGCAACCCGCTCTATCTGATCCTACAGGCGCCGGTCGACGACTCCGGAGATACGCCAGCCTTCGCTTCTCTCTCCGCCGAGTTACCGGCGGTGAACTGGCAGGAACGGGAGATACAGGACTTATTCGGGTTGAAGGCGGCAGGACATCCGAATCCGCGCAGGGTCGCCTTACACGATAACTGGCCGGACGTTCATCCGCTGCGCAAAGACTTTCCAATCGGAACGGTGCTGCCACCTTTTGAAGGCGAGCGCCACATGTACCGGCCGGCGCTGGGAGAGGGCGTGCTTCAGGTCCCGGTGGGACCGGTGCACGCCGGTATTATCGAACCCGGACACTTCAACTTCGCGGTGGCGGGTGAGCCAATCCTCTATCTGCAGCTCCGCATGTTCTATACGCACAAAGGGACAGAGAAGCTCTTTGAAAACATGCCGATTCACAGAGCGGTGTTTCTGGCCGAGAGTATCTCGGGAGACTCCAGCTTCTCCCATGGCGTGGCTTTCTGTCAGGCGATCGAACGGGCCGCCGAGATCGAGGTTCCGCCGCAAGCTTTGGTTACGCGCACGGTTCTTCTGGAACTCGAGAGGCTCTACAACCATGTGGCTGACATCGGCGCCATCGCGACTGACGTCGGTTATGTTGTCGCCAATGCGCATGCGGGCCGCGTGCGCGGGATGCTGCTGAGCTTGAACGAACGGATCGCTGGGAATCGCCTTTTGCGTGGAACGGTCTGCGTGGGCGGCGTGCGCAGGGCGTGGCAGGATGACCAGCAGGTCGTCGTCCGGGAAACATTAAACGCTTTTGAACGGGAATTTGAGGACCTGATCCGGATGATTTACGCTTCCGATTCCACACGGGACCGTCTGGAGCGTACGGGCATTCTGCGGCCGGAGAAAGCCAAAGACCTGGGAATCGTAGGCGTGGGCGGACGCGCTTCGGGAATCGATCTGGATGTCCGGCGCGATCACCCATACGCGGCCTACGGCAAATTCGCGTTCCGCGTGCCGGTCTATCAGGCCGGAGATGTCTGGCATCGCATGCAGGTCCGGATCGACGAAGTCAAGGAATCCATCGGGATCATCCGAAGCGCCACGGAGCAGAACCTGCACGGACCGCATTGCGCCGCCCCCTGTACGATACCAGCCGGCCGCTGCGCGCTCAGCGCGGTCGAGGGCTGGCGCGGTGAAATTATTCATTGGGTCAGGACGGGACCGGATAATTGCCTGGAACGCTGTAAGATCAAAGATCCGTCGCTCAATAACTGGCCCGCCCTTGTCGAAGCGGTGCAGGGAAATATCATCGCGGATTTTCCGGTCATCAACAAGAGCTTCAACCTTTCCTATTCGGGCACTGACAGGTGACTTATGTTCAAGATCCTTCAGAAGGCAATCCGCACCGGGATAGTGACGACTGACTATCCGGATACACCAGCGCGGCTTCCGTTAACGTCGCGCGGCAAACCGGCGTTCGATTTTAAATCCTGGCAGGATGCGCGGCCAGCGGCGGCGGTTTGTCCTACCGGCGCGATCTCTTTTCGAGACGTGGGCGATTCACGCACGGTAACTGTGGATTACGGCCTGTGTATCTTCTGTGGACTGTGCGCGGAGGTGGAGCCTGGCGGGGCGGTGCAGGTAACGCGGGAATTCGAGCTCGCGACGAGGGACCGGCGGCAGCTCGTCATGGAGGCGGAATATGGAGTGACTCCGGAAGGGACACACTACGAGTTGCGTTCCGCCGGTAACGGGGCATCAGTCGAACAATCAGTTGAGAAAGCGGGTGAGGAGTTACACGAGCGAATCGACAAAGTGCTGGGCCGATCGCTGGCGATTCGCGAAGTAGATGCGGGCTCATGCAACGGCTGCGAGTTAGAGATCAATGCGCTGAACAATCCCATCTACGACATCGAGCGATTCGGCATCCATTTCGTCGCGTCACCACGGCACGCGGATATGTTACTGGTCACTGGCCCTGTCACCCGGAACATGGAACTTGCCCTGCTCAAGACTTACCGCGCGACGCCGGAGCCCAGGTTAGTCGTCGCGGTTGGGGCCTGTGGCATCAGCGGCGGGATTTTTGGTGAAAACTACGCTTCGCTCGGCGGCGTGGACAGGGTGATTCCGGTGGATGTTTATGTGCCAGGGTGCCCGCCGCGGCCGGAAGCGTTGTTACATGGAATTCTGCTGGCGGTGGGACGGCTCGGGTAGGGTATGCTTTAGCTTGCCATCGCCGTCGTGCCGCAACGCGGCACGCGGCGAACCTCGCTAAAAGGCAGGCAAGCCGCCGGCGAGATTCCTCAACGGTGCGCGATGGTCGCGCCCCATTCGTCGGGGCTCACGTTCCTAAATAATACGGCTGCGCACCGCATATCGCCATGTGCGCGCTTCAGCCGCAGTGGGGCGTATACAGGAAGTGATTCAAGGCTCCAGCGATAGCGTCGAGACCGGCTGTTGCGTCGAAGGACATCATCAGGTTCTTGCTTCGGCCTGACTTGAATCGCACGGCCAACCCGCTGCCTCGGCCCATGCGCCGCTCGTACACTCGATCGATAGTGTTGGCCGCATACACCTTCTCAATGGTCCACAGCCCTATCCGACGCCGTACGACAAGCGCCCGGCGGTCCCGATCAGCGATAAACGTTGAACCAACCGCTGCATAGAGCGCCATGCAGCCCAGCCCAAGGGCCGGCGCCACACCGACCATATTCCGGCTGGCAACGAGAATTGCGAGTCCGCCGACCCCGAAGATTAGAGCAGATCCAGGCGTCGCGGCTTCCACAATAACGACGCGGCGATGGGATCGCTCGATCTCCTTAACCCGTGTGTCCGAAGGTCCACATCCAATGAAACAGTTTTAGCGCAGCGCTCAGTTTCGGCGCATAGCGCGCCGCCTCCGGCTGGCCGCATGGACGACCCGAAGCATACCCCGCCCGGAATGTTGTATACTGGAAACTACTGGAAGTTGATCCGCAAGCCTTTCTCCCTTAACCGGTAGCCGGTTGTCGATTCTCCTCCGCACACAAATAATGAAAAGTTTCTCCGAATTCTCAATCTCCGCTCTCGTGAAGAGCAACCTATTAAGGAACGGCTTCACCGAACCAACCGCCGTTCAAGCCCAATCGATCGAACCGGCGCTGGCCGGGCGCGACGTGGTGGCTACCGCGCAAACCGGTACCGGCAAGACGCTCGCGTTTGTCCTACCTATCATTAACCTTCTCGAAAAAGAAACGTCGCGCTCCGGCGTGCGGGCACTCATACTCAGCCCCACCCGCGAACTCGCCATCCAGATTAACGAAACCTTCGTCAAGATCGCCGTGGGCACGCCCGTGCGCACCGCCGTCGTGGTTGGCGGGCTCAATGAGCGCACGCAGTTGCAGTGCATCAAGAAAGGCGCTCAAGTGGTGATCGCCACGCCCGGCCGGCTGTGCGATTTTCTCAGCCGCCAGCTGGTGGATCTGAGCGGCGTTCGCGTGCTGGTCTTGGACGAAGCCGACCGCATGCTCGACATGGGCTTCCTGCCCACCATCAAGCGCATCATGGCGACGACGCCCCCCAACAGGCAGACGCTGTTCTTCTCGGCGACCATCGAAAGCTCGGTCAAGCACCTGGTGGAATCGCACGTGAAGAATCCGGTCCGGGTCGAGGTCGGATCCATCACTAAGCCGGTCGAAAAGATCGATCTGCATCTCTATGAAGTGGAGCAGGACCGTAAACTGGCCCTGCTCGAAATGATGCTCCGCGAGGAAAAGGGATCGTTCCTGATATTCGCGCGGACCAAGCACGGCGCCGACAAGCTGGCGAAGAAGTTATCGCTGACGGGCGCGAAAACCGCGACCATTCACGGCAACCGCACTCAAAACCAGCGCAACCAGGCGCTGAGCGGCTTTCAGGACGGCTACTATCGCGTACTGGTGGCGACCGATATCGCGGCTCGCGGCATCCATGTGGAGGGCATCGCTCACGTGGTGAATTACGACTTGCCGCAAGCGCCGGAAGACTTCATTCATCGCGCCGGACGCACCGGACGCGCGGGCGCCACTGGGACGGCCACCACTTTCGCCACCCGCGCCGAACGCCCCGACATTTCGCGCATCGAGCGCTTATTGGCCACGCGCCTGGTGCGGCGCGAAGTTCCCTCGGATGTGGGGCGCGAGCAGAAGTCCGCCGGTGGAGTCATAGTTATTCCGTATACTCCGCCGCCGGCGCAGCGCCATGTGAGACGGTTCGGCCCCAAGGGTAGAGGGACGGCCCGGCGCGCCGTTTAGCGGGCAGGCGCCCACCGCAAGGTGTAACTGTTGTTAGCCTGTCAGTCGGATGTTAGCCTGTCAGTCATAGAAATGTGAATGTACGCGAGCGGACAGGCGTCCGCTCGTGGTCATCTTCAGCCCGCTCCCCGACGTTTCCCAGCCGCCCATCAAAATTCCTTAGGCCGGTAATACAACCTTGCTCGTCGGGGGCTTGATGGAGGCAGGAAGGCTTCCATCATCGACAGCCAACGATACACGGATGTATTTGTCTGTATCCTCCAGTAGCTCCACCTCGACATCGTATTGCTTCGATTCGAATTCAACCTCATACGCCTGCGTATCGTGCAGCGTTGCGATCAACTGGCTGCAATACATCGCCGACCACCTTTTTGTTTCGGCATCCGGCGCGAATCACGCAACCCGGTGGGGCGCCGCCCGTGCGCCCACAGCGACTATCTCCGCAGCAGCCGTATCGGCCCGTTCGATGTCTCCAGATCGAGCAGCATTCCGCCGCTTCCAATCTCGCCGTCCACTTCGTTCTTCCGAAGCTCCCCGTGCATCCGCGCGTCGAAATCTGAACTTACGCCGGAGTTGCTGGTCCGCGCCGTCACCCGCGCGTTGACCGGGTCCGCCAGGCGCAGTGTAATCCCGTTGTTGCTGGTATGCGCCCGGACTCCTCCCGTGAAGCCCGCCGGCAGCGTCAAATCGATTCCGCCATTGCGGCTCTCCACCCGCACCGGCCGGTCCGCGCGCTCCAGAATCGCCGTCACACCGCTGTTGCTGGTGTCCGCGTCCAGCGATCCGCGCATGCCCTCGGCACGGATTCGTCCGTTCGAGCTATGCACTGTCGCGTCGCCCTCCACGTCGTTCAACTCCACGCTGGAATTGCTCGTCTGCGCGTCCAGGCTGCCGCGGAACGTCTCCACGCGGATGGAGCCGTTCGAGCTCTTCAACCGCGCCGGACCGTTAACATCGCTCGCGTGAATCGACCCGTTCGACGTCGCGATCCGGTCAATCACGGCGCCGCGCGGAACCTTGATAGAGAAGCGTACGCCGTGGTTGCCGCGCCATTCGTACTGCCGCTCGGCGCGCACTGAGACCACTTCGGGAGTGTGGTCCACATCCACCTTCATAGCATCCGCCTGATCCGATGTGGGCGCGTACTTGGTTCCACTGATGTCGATCGTATCTTGATCCCACACCGAAACATCCACGCCGCCGTTGAAGCTCTCCACCGACAGATGGCCGCCCTGCTTCATCGGGAAACTGAAGTGGAAATCGCGGTTGAACCTCCCCAATCCTTCCACATCCATGTATATGCAGCCGGTCATCGGCAGCAGGGCAGGGAACAGCAACCACAGAATGGTACGGCTCACGCGCATAGCGCTCCTCGATTCAAGGCATACGCAACCGCGGCCCGATTTGTTCCGGGTTTATCATTGGGTCACTCCAGTTCCGGCGCCGGAAGGAGTTCGGTGTTCGACTCGCCTGCCCGAATGGATTCTGGCGATCAGTACCGAAAATGGTACTGCGCCCGATGAATCCGCGCTCCAGTGTCCACCGGCGCGCCTTCATCGCTCCAATAAGGGCGCGAACCGGTGCGGGAATGGTGAAAGGGCTTGAGGCGAGCGAACCGGGAATTGCTCGCCCCCGGCCGCGCTGCTTTAGCCGTCTGCCCGACCCCGCTCCCAGGGAAAATCTCAAACCGGATGGAGTGAGGACAAAATCCGCCGCGTGGTAGCTGCGCCGCCACCAGTCCTGTACTGGCGCAACGGGTTATAGGAACGAATTGCAAATGCGGCCTCAAGTAGATTTCAGTTTGAGCGCCAGGTAATCGGTTATGTCCTCGTAGCGTTGTCCCTTCAGCCACTCCATCTCTGCGGCGCTGTACAGCTCGGCGACGATCGCCTGCACCAGCAGACAGTCGCACGTAATCAGGTGACTGGCGATCCATCCAGCCGCATTCGCGCGATTTGCGCCCAGGGTTCCTTTAACAGCCTTATAGCCCTTCTTGCCAAGGGCCCGCAAGGTTTCGATGGATCCTACTACAGGAACGGCGGCGACCACCTTACGGGCGAATTTCGCCTTTTTCTTACTAATAATATACGGCAGCACCTGGTTCGCAATCATGTCGTGCTGCACATACGACTCACGAGTCTTCACGGCAACGTCCAACGCGGGTATTTGTTGGCAGTAATCCTCGTCGTTGAACGGCGAAAGGTTTCTGTGTGTATAAATGTTCTGAAGTTCGGTGATGTGTCCCTTTGTCTTCCAGGCTGAAGTCGCGTTCAAAACGGAGGTAGCGATGGTCAGCGCTCCGGCGGTGACAATCAGGCCAACGCCAGTGGCGGAAACCGCGGCCAGGCCGCCCAGGACCAGGGCTTGCGTCGAAGCTCCGGTGACGTTTTGAGCGACGGTGAGGCCGGCGCTTGCCGCGCCAGCGCCAATCTTCGCTGCCCGCTTCACGTGCCGGGGGTTTGTCCAACGATTGATCGGAATGGCCCGCGGCGGCGGTATCTCCGAGGGCGCCAGCTTCCTTTCGCCCACCTCTCCGTCTGAATCGAAGTCCGGCTCGAGTTGAATGCCCTTGCACCGATACTCGTCAGCCAATTCCTGCCAGAAATCGGCTTCGAATGCCTGGCCACGCTGCTGAAATTCCGCAGGTTTTTGGCTTTGCCAGAAGACATAACGATAGCAGACCTCGCGAAGGTTGTCCGTGGTTGGACTCTTTACGTGGTTGTTGACTGCCGTCACGCACGCGCCGAGCTCGGCCGACCGGGAACTCAGCCAGCCTCGCGTAATTGCCTTCTCGAACTCAAAGGTTAAGCCCCGAAGGTACTTCATCTTCATGATGGAAACTCCTTCACCAATAACAGCGACAGTTCGCAGCTAATTCCCTCACAAGAATCGCTGTATGCTGTCTGGAAGGTTGTCGACAGTTCACAGCCTGCCGCCGCGGAATGGCCATCGGCCCGCCCGGCGCGGTCGTCGCGGTTTACCAGGCCTGGCAAGCAAAACAAATCGCTCTCCGAGAGCCGCCACATGCGCGGCGCCGCAACGCGCATCTCGTCCGGCTCCAGCAGCGTGAAGGCTTTTCATGGCGTTAAGAACTCGTTTGAGGCTGTCAGTCACATAGACTTGTCTCTCTCTGCAACGACAAGCGATAGTTAGCGAGGCATTCCCACACGTCGCCGCTGCTTTCTTGGCGAGGGCCCGCCGGAGATCTTTCTCGTGGTACGCCGCTTTAGTCGGCAGCGCGTATAATAGGCGGCATGAACCTCGTCGCCGGGCCTGGCGGGTTTAAGGCTGCAACTAAGATGACCGAGGCCCAGGGACAGGTCAAATCTGGCAAGATCCAGGAAAACACCTTATGAAACCTCTCCTTACCCGACGCGCCATGATCGCATCGAGCGCAGCCATCCCGCTCGCTCTGGAGACCCGCATCGCCAGTGCCGCGCCAGGTCCGCCGCCGTACACCCTGTCGATCAATATCGAAATCATGTTTCCGCGAACCATGCCGCGCGCTCAACGTGTCCAGATCGTTGCCGACCAGGGCTTCAAAGCTTACAGCTTCTGGAACGCGACCGACGATGAGCAGGACGCCATGCTCAAAGTGCAGCAGCGCACCGGTCTGAAATGCGCCAGCATCACCGGTCCCGGCTCGTCGGGTCGTTCGACGGGGCTCACCAAGCCGGGCCAGCAGCAACTTTATCTGGACGAAATCACCGCGCGCGCCAAAATGGCGGCGAAGTTTGGCGGCGCGCAGCCGATCATCTTCGTCGGCGTTACCCAGACGGATGTCCCGTGGGAAACGCAGCGCGCCCAAATCGTCACCGGGCTGAAGCAATCCGGCGACATCGCCAAAGAGCACGGCATCGTGCTCGTAGTCGAGCCGCTCAGCACCACGGCCAATCAGGGCCGCATGGCGCTCGACACCGCGGCCGTGGCCTTCCCCGTGATCGAGGAAGTAGCGCATCCGAACGTGAAAATCTGCTTCGACATGTACCATCTCCAGTTGATGGAGGGCAACATTACCGCCCATCTTCGGCAGGGATTAACCAAAGGCTGGATCGGACTCGTGCAGATCGGCGAGGTACCGGGCCGTAAGGAACCGGGGACTGGCGAGATCGACTACGCGTATATGCTTCGTGTCCTGCGCGAGCTGAATTATAAAGGTTATCTGGACACTGAAATGGGCACGAGCACCACCCCGCAGGCCGCAATGGAGCTCACCAGAAAGATGTCCCTGGAGAATTAATCGTGGTAATACCTCCGGCCGTACCCGGTTAGTGGATCGTTGCAGCGGCCGCGGTTGCCGGTGCGGGCGCGCCCGCCGGCAAAAAGGCGACAGTCTCACCCGAGTTCGCCGGATCTTCCACCGAGAGGAATATCAGTCTCGCGATCGTGGTCAATTTGTTGTAGTTGATTCGCTGCAGGCGTCGTTGTCGGTGTGGTAATCGGGATGCAAGCCGGTTTGAAATTCCACCTGCGGGATGTGCAGCATAGCCATCCAGAATTGATCGCTGCGCGACCATAACGAATCGGGATCGAGCGTATCCATCTTGTGGTCCGGAACCAGACCTTGCGAGTGGTTGGCCTTGTCGATGATCTGGCTGAGCCCCGGGTTGTAGCGCGTGCCCAGCACGTTCACCATATTGACGTTGCCATCTGCGGCGTCCCGCCCGCCTTCACGAACATGTGTTCGAACTCCTGGTCCTTCTTCAGCACAGCCGCGGATTGACCGTCGGTCGAATGGTTGGGATCGAGCGGGACGCGCGCCTCGTAGTTACAATTTCCCGCTCTCCGCGAAGATAGTTTGAGAACTATTTCCGCCATCCCAACTAAACCAATAAGCAATTAGTTTACGCCGGATAAGCTAGCGCCGATAAAGACGGAGCTGAGTAGATTTGCGCCTATGACTTCTGTTGCCATTTGCGATATCGAACCAGTAGCCATTGAGGGTCTTCGGGCACTCCTGGAGTCGGCGGGGCTGCGCGTCGTCGCGGCGCACGCATCTCTGCCCGCTGCCATGGAGGCCGTGCGGGAGTTGCACCCCTCTCTGCTGATTGTCGAGAAGGCATTCGGTATCCAGGCCGTGATGGATTGGATTGAAGCCTTACGAAAATCGCCATCGGCGCCAGCGATCATAGTGTGGAGTTCGGCAGTCTCCGAGATCGACGCCATCCTGTTCTTCCAGGCGGGAGCGCAGGGGGTGATGCGGAAGACCGCGCCGCTCAGCGACCTTCTCAGCAGCATCCGCTCGGTGGCCGCTGGCGGGACCTGGAGGGACGACGACAGGCTTAGCGAGACCGCCTCGCCGGTCCCCGCGGCGCACTCGCCACTCACCGTGCGCGAAATGCAGGTAATGGAACTGGTTCAACGCGACATTAAGAACAAGGAAATTGGCAGCCTGCTCGGCATCCGGATCGGCACAGTCCAGGTCCACCTGAAACACATCTTCGAAAAGACCGGCGTCCGCAGCCGCCACAGCTTGGGATTTGCGGGGGTCTAAAGACACTGCCTGCGTATTTCACCTCAATGCGTGTGTCGGAACTTGGATTGACTGCTCTCGGTGCGGACTTTGGCGTATCCTTGACGCATAAAAAATTGGGCTCCCGCGATAGACCAAATCGAGAGTAAGCGCGCACTTCACAGTATGCCCCAAGCAGCCGGCAGCCTCCGACCATATGAACCGCCGAGCGGTAACCCGAAAGCCAAGCGGGGACCGCCCACCGGCGCCGCGAAAGCTCTGCGGTCGGGGTTGCGTGCTTGGCTCGCCGGTCCCCTGATGCGCGCGCACTTCACCTTGTGCCGGAAACGGCCGCCAGGCTCCAACCAAGGGGTAGGGACAACTTAGGAGAGAGTTTCCACCCTTCCACCATCGCAGTCGAGCTGGTGCCTCGGGCCCGTGCGGACTCCAGCGTAGTACTTTTGACGAAATTCCCCACGATAGTTCTGGTACTTAAGGCTGCACCAGTTACTGGAGGATTCAGCAGAACGGAGGCACAATAGATTCAATAGAGGGAAAATGAGCTCCTGGCTGAGCCCGCGTCCTATGACGATACGCGCCTAGTCAGTGATGAGTAAGTATTGCAAGGCATGTCAGAAGGAAAACCCGCTCGGCACTGCGACGGATGGGGCGCGAAAGCTGTCATCTTCATTGTTGGACGGAGTAAGTTAGAGTCGAAGTCCTTATGCTGAAAAGCACGAAAACTCGATGTCCTCGTTGCGGAGCCAGCGACACGCGCCAGTCCCGTAGCGACACATTTTGGGGAGTGATCATGCAGGCATTTTCCAGGACCGCATTTCGTTGCCGGTGGTGCCGCCATCGCTTCTATTGCAGGACTACGGCGACGCCTGCTCTGCACGTGCCGCCAGTTCGCTAGTTCCGGTTGAGGTGCGGTGTCGAACGTCTTCCTATTTCGCTGGTCCGATTTTCTTTGTATCAATGGCGATGTCGTCGTAGTAAACGTCGAACCCCTGCGGCACGGCTCCCCATACCCGTGCGCCCAAGCCGAACTCTTCAAAGCCGCCTACCAGATTCTTGCTGTTATCGCTGTCTTTAGGCCATTTGAACGTCGAAAGGTCAGCTTTTTGGCCGTTCTCTGTAACGGGTGACTTCTCGCCATCGACCCAGATGGTGAGCGTGGATGGATCGTCGTTGAACTCCCATTCCAGCAGGAACCATTTTCCCGTTGGATACGGCTCGATGCCGTGGCGCACATCCTCGCCGCGGCCCTGGCCCCGCGGAGACTTGTTTTCCTGATAGGACGGCTGCAGCGTCGCGTGAGACGCGCCGAGTTCCTCGAATTTGGATATTGGCCAGCCAGCGCCTCCAGACAAAAACAAGACGGTGTGCGACGGCGGTAAGGCGGGCGTAATCTTCACGTAAGCGCGGCCGAAGAGATGCCCTCTTAGAGCGCCGGGCACATGAGTCGTTATGAGGAACGCGTAAGTCTGCGTCGCCATGTCCGGGTAGTGTACGTGCAAGGCGTACTTGCCATGCGCCACCTGATCCTGTTGAACCTGGATGGTGGCCACGCCGGTCACTCTCTTTTCCCAAACGTTCGAATCGAGTCGCCCCGACTCGAAATCTTCGGAGAACAACGGGCTGTTCTGCGCGAATAATCCCCAGCCTGGCAAAGTCAGGCAACATGCGAAAAGAATCCGTTTCATTCCTGCTCCTTGTTCCGCCCTTCGGGCGCGGGCGGTACAACTAGCTCTATCATTAGCGGCGGGATCGGCCGCGCGGGGCGCCTGCCGATTACACAAGCCGCCGCCCGCGCGATGCGCGTCTTAAATCAGGGCCACTGGATGTCACGGACCGAGCAACCCCCTGTCCGCCAGCCATGCCTGGAACTGCTCCGGCCAATGGGAGACGGGCAGGTCGCGAAAAGCCGACGTTCGACCGGTCATCCCGAACCCGTGGCCGCCTTTCGCATAGATGTGAACTTCGGCGGGGATGCCTTGCGCTTTGAGCTTGGAAAAGTATGCCGCTACCGCTGTGGCCGGACTATCGTCGGCGGCGACCACAAAAAACGTAGGAGGCGTGTTCTTTGGGACAGTCAGACTGTCCGCTCGAATGCCCGGATAACCAAGCACGGCAAAGTCCGGACGGGAACCAAGGCTATCGATAGGATCGGAGGGCCTGGGTTCCACATCAAACTTGGTTTCGGCGAGGGCGGCGATCTCTCCTCCGGCCGAAAATCCCATGATTCCCACTCGGTCGGGTTTAATGTTCCATTCCGCTGCCCGGCTTCGGATAATGCGTATAGCTCGCTGGGCGTCGGGCAGGGAATGACCAACAACCGTATATTTAGAACCTGGCGCATGGGCAAGCCGGCTCTTGAGAATAAAAGCCGCGATCCCCATCGAGTTGAGCCGCTCGGCTACCATCGACCCCTCAAGGTCCATAACCAGATATTGGTGCCCGCCGCCCGGGCAGATCACAACGGCTACTCCATTCGCCTCAGCTTTCGGCGGCAGGAACACCACCATGGAAGGATCGTTGATATTCGTCACACGGTGAAAGCCATCGGTGCTGGGGTTCCAGGTTTCAGCCGACGTCTGCCCCTCGGATCCGGGAGCGCCATTTGGCCAAAGCCGGATCTCCGGCCGGGAGAACACGAGCTTATCCTCAGCGCCGGCGGGACCCGCAACCAGCATGAGACCGGCGACGAGGCGGGCGGCAATCGGTGGCGTCCTCGGAATAGCTTTCATTCTATAGATCCGTAATATGCTCCAGCCTTCCCGTCGCATCGCCGAACTTGTCGAGGGGTACACCCACGCAATCGAGCAGCGAGAGATGCAGGTTCGACATCGGCGTCGCCTTTTCCTTTTCGAAAACCAGGTGCCGGCCGGTACGAACGCGGCCGCCCGCATTCCCGGCGATTACCGTAGGCAGGTTGAAGTGTTCATGGCGGTTGGAATCGGCCAAGCCGCTGCCATAGACCAGCACCGAGTGATCGAGAAGCGAGCCATCGCCATCCGGCGTATTCTTCATTTTTCCCACCAGATACGCGAATTGCTCGAGGTGATAGCAATTTATCTTGGCGCACTTCTCCACTAAGTCAGGTTTGTTTTGGTGGTGAGAGATGGAGTGATGCGCTTCCGGTACGTCGATCTCCGGATAGGGTTTCATGCCGCCTTCACGCGCCATCATGAACGTTACCACGCGAGTCGAATCCGTCTGTAGGGCAACCACCAACAGATCGAATAAAAGACGCGCGTGCTCCGCATAATTGAGAGGGACGCCGGCCGGTTTTTCGAGATTTGCCGGTATCTGGACCGACTCGCGCTCGGTCTTTTGGATCCGGCTCTCGATCTCGCGAACCGAAGAGAGATATTCGTCTAGTTTGCGCCGGTCCGTACCGCCTAGCCTGCCGCACAATCCCCGGCTCTGTTCCATTACCAAGTCCAGCACGCTGCGGTTATCTGCCTGACGGCTGGCGCGGGCCTTAGGACTCTCATTGGGGTCAGCGTCGCCGAACAGCCGCTCGAACACAGCCCGTGGGTTTACTTCCGGCGGGAGCGGTTGCGATTCCGAACGCCAGGACACATTATTCGTATAGGCGCAGCTATAACCCGAATCGCAATTCCCAACCTGCCGTCCGTCCTCGCATCCAAGTTCGAGCGATGCTAATCTGGTGTCCTTTCCGATGTGCGCCACGGCGATCTGGTCCACGGAAACACCGCATTTCAACTCGGCGCCTTCGGTCTTCTTCGGATGGACGCCAGTGAGATAACTGGCCGAGGCGCGCCCATGGTCTCCCCCGCCGTCTCCCAGCGCTTCGCCGTTATGATGAGCGAGGCCGCTCACCAGCAGTAGATCCTTGCGATATGGTTCGAGCGGCTTCAAAATGCGCGTAAACTCAAAATCCGGGCCGGCAGTTGTGGGTGTCCAGTGCGCCATCACAATTCCCGTTGGAGCGTAAATGAACGCCAGACGCGTGGGCGGGACACCGGCCGCCGGAGCTGCAAACGCCGGCGTCATCGCGTCCAGAAACGGCAGCCCTATCGTTACACCTATTCCTTGCAAGAACGCTCGACGCGGCAAATGTCTTCCCATGACAACCATCTCCTAGTTTTTGGTAGCTTCCTGGTTCTTAGTAGCTTCCGCGGTCTTCGTAGCTTCCGGCGCAGTCCGCATCTGAAACGGCGCGCTGTTTACGATTTCTTCCATTATTTTCGAGAACCGGTATCCGCCCGCAGCCACGTTCCTCGTAATCTGGTCTACAGCAGGCCGGTCGTAGTTCTCCAATCCTCGTCCAAGCGCAAAAACGAGAAGTTTCTGAACGACACATCGGACGAACACATCCGGATCCGATTTGAGGATCTCTTTTAATTCAGCCGGCGTGGAGAAGGTCTTGCCGTTCGGCAACACGCCCGTGGCGTCGATCGGCAGCTTGCCATCGAGAGTCCGCCAGCGGCCAATGGCGTCGTAATTCTCCAGCCCGAAGCCCAGCGGGTCCATCTTCGAATGGCATGAGGCGCACAACGCATTGCTGCGGTGCTTCTCGAGCTGCTGACGCACGGTTACCTCCTTCCCCAGTGTGGCCTCGTCGAGAAGAGGCACGCCGGGCGGCGGTGGCGGCGGTGGCGCGCCTAAGATATTATCCAGAATATATTTGCCTCTAATAACCGGCGACGTGCGAGTCGGGTAGGACGAAACCGTCAGGACCGAGGCTTGCGTCAGAATGCCGCTCCGCTGAGCGCCATCCAGCTCAACCCGCCGAAATTGCTCTCCGGTCACGCCTGGGATTCCATAGAAACGGGCCAGCCGCTCATTTAAATAGGTGAACCGTCCATCCAGCAGGTCGAGCACGCTCCTGTCCTCGTCAACGATCGCCTGTAAGAACATCTGGGTTTCGGTTTTCATCGCGTCGCGAAGATCCTGATCGTACTCCGGGAACTTCTTGGCGTCTGGCTGGGCTGCGTCGTCCAGGTTGCGCGTCTCGAGCCACTGTCCCCCGAACGCCTCCACCAGCCGCTTCGATTTCAGGTCGGCGAGCATGCGCTTGAGCTGCGCTTGCATAACCGCCGGACCCTGCAGTTGCCCGTGGTCGGCCAATGTGCGGAGCTCGCCGTCCGGCATGCTGCTCCAGACGAAGTAAGCGAGCCGGGTTGCCAATTCATATTGGTTGAGCCGATAAGTACCCGCTTGGACCGGATCCATCTCGATCCGGTATAGGAAGTAAGGCGAGACAAGTATTGCCTGCAAGGCTACGCCAATGCTCTGCTCAAACGAGTCGCCCCGCCTCTGCGCGGTGGCGACTAGCTGTAGCAGGCTGGCGAGTTCCTGCTTGGTGACCGGGCGCCGCCAGGCGCGCTGAACCAAAGGCGCCAGAATCTGGCGTGCGCAGGTAGCCTGGTTTGATGCGGGCCCGGAACCGCAGGTAAACAACCTCCGATGCGCCTCGCTCAAGCCGATGCTTCGCTGCACGACCGGTCCCTGAATCTCCGTATATTCCAGATACGGCAGATTCTTCTTGTATTTTGGATCTAGCACTTTCAGGTCTGCCGTTACTCTATGGGGCCCAAAGGGGACGAGGAACTGGGCTTCAAAGGCGCGGTCCATGTCCGTGCTAGTGGTGAGCTTCACATCCGCGGCCGGTTTCCCGTCAACGTAAAATCTCCCTTCGATCGGCAACCCTTGTCCCAGGTTCTGATACCAAGTAGTGCGGAAACGGTATTCGCCGTCGGCGGCAAATTTGTAAGTGAACTCTTCCCGCAACCTCGGGTACTGGCCGATTCGTTCCGCGAGATAGCGATCCACGGTTGGCTTGACCTTCGGCTGCGCCACCGTTGTCACAGTGTCGGCGATGGTTTTGGCGACCATCAGGTATTTCTCCATGAGTCCGGGCGACACCGTAAGGATATCCCCTATACTGTCGAACCCGTACCCGGAATCGTCGGGCGGGAAATCGTCGGCGGGATGGAAGTCGACTCCCAGCAAGTCCAGGATCGTGTGGTTATACTCGTACCTGTTTAGCCGGCGGGCCGTAACCCGGCCGGGGCTCGGTTTTGCCATCTGATCCAGGCGGGCATATTCACTTTCGACCCACGCGCGAACGGCGACAATCCCCTCCGCCGGTGGACGCGGAATTCCAGCAGGGGGCATTTCACCGGAAAGCAGCTTCTGGGAAACCCGTTCCCATTGTTCCCGGGAGGCCAGGGCGGCAGTTGCGTCGAGAGTCAAAAAGCCCTTCAAATCCAGTCCCCCGGAAGGGTGTTCACCGCCGTGACAGCCGACGCAGTTCGTCTTCAGGAACGGCTTTACGTCGGATTCGAAGGTATCCGCAGGCGCGCAAAGGGCGTATAAACAGCCTCCAAACACTATTCCCGCCAGCGTTCCTACCCGGCTTACTACCATGGATTAAGCATTGCAAGATCTTCAGCCCGTGCACAAGTATTCGCACTGTTCTAAGACTTCTCGTACGTATTGAAACACAGGCGTTTCGCGTTTGTTGGGACAATGGCGGCCTATTTTTCCCGGCCGTCGGCTGCCGGGGCGGTTGAGCCAGCGTATGAACATCAAGGCGGTGGCCACCAGTCTCCGCAGGCCTCGCCGCACGCCGGGGCCGGCTGCGGATTTGGAACCGAACGCGTCCAGACGTACTTGGCATCCACGCCCAATTCGGGTTAGTATTATTCAGACCAAGTGGTCTGCCGGTATGAGCGCGACGGGCGAGAATCTGTTGGCCGAGGAAAAACGGGAAGCACTGAATCTGGTGTGCCAAAGCCAGACTTTTGCGCGATCCGACACGTTGAAGAATCTGCTTCGTTTTGTTTGCGAGGCGGAAATCGAAGGCCACCAGGAGGATCTCAAGGAATACGTAATTGGGATTGAGGCTCTTGGGCGGCCGAAAGGCTACTCTCCGAGCGAGGATTCTTCGGTACGCAGCCGCGCGTACGAACTCCGGCGGAAGCTGGAAAAGTTCTACGCGACGGAGGCAACCGGTGCTTCCCTTCGTATTGAGATTCCTAAAGGGTCCTATATCCCCCGTTTTGTCCAGACTCCTGTCTTCGAACAACCTGCACCCCCGCTTCATCCGGTTGCCGTTCTGCCGTTGGCTCTAGCCACGCTTCCCGCGGCGGTCCGCAGGCTACCTTCGCGGCTGATCATCGCCTTCCTTGCCGGTGTGGTTTTGACGGCGGGCGCCATGACGGCTTGGAATGCAGTCTCCAAAGGCCAGCCAACGCGGTACGGCGCCTGGACGCCCGATCTGGAAGCGATTTGGAGGCCGTTGATCGATTCCAAAGCGCCGATCCTGGTATCCTTCCAGACTCGGCTTTTCCTCCGCATCGGCCCTGTGAATGTCCGGGACTGGCACGTGGATACTCTAGGCGCAGTCGAAAGCTCTGAAGGCCTTATGCGGATCAAGCAACTCTTCAACGCTCCGCAACTGTACGAGAATCGCGACTACGTCGATTTCGGGTCGGCGAACGCGGTATTCCAGCTTTCGAAGCTTCTGGCGACCAGAAAGCAGAACATCTTTGCCAAGCGTTCTACTGACGTTACCTGGGACGACATGAATGCGAACAATGTCATTATCATGGGCAAGCCGGAGGCGGATCCCACCGTTTCCCGTTGGCTCGCCAAGGGAAAATTCCTGGAGGTAGGCGGACACATCCGGAATTTGCATCCGGCTTCTGGCGAGCAAAGCGAATGGGTCGATCATGCAGATCCTCCCGGTTCCTCCACGGGTTGGGCGCAAAAATATGCGCTCATCACGATGTTCGCGGGTCCGGGACAGGGAAACTGGGTGATGTGCATGGCGGGGTCGGGGGCTGAACATCCGTGGGCGATGGCCGACTACCTAACTATGCCTGAACATGCGACGGAATTGGTGAGACATCTTCGACTGCCTTCCGGCAGATTACCCACTTCTTATCAAGTCGTGATTCGAGTGGACTTCAAGTCGCAAATACCCGTCAAGGTGAGCTATGTCGCCCACCGGTCACTCGATACGCCCTGAGCGCGCGGACTTGAAATCTGCTCGCGTTTCGCGTCACGGCCCATGCGGCGTCGAACGCCTCCGCCCGTGAACGCGTCCGATCTGACAGCTTAGCAGCCAACTGTTAATCGTCGGCTAAGTTACCTTTTCCGGCAACCTGCCAGTCGCGTTTCTGCAATAGTTGATTGCCAACTACCCAGACTGATCCTTTTGTCGTTTCTGCCGGGCAGACCGAACCTTTCGTACGTGCCAGCGCACGGTGCTAGAACGTGTATTTTCTTGACTCCTCCTCCACACAATCGCATACTTCCCTCAAGTTTCCATTCAGATGCTCCTGGAGGGGTTAAGATGAACAAGGCGTACCTGGTAGTATTCTTGTGCCTGGCTACGTTGCCAGTTTGCTCATTCGCGCAGAATGATCGCGGAACGATTACCGGGACCGTGACGGATCCCACAGGCGCGGCAGTGCCATCAGCGACCGTTATTATGAGAAGTGTCGATACGGGCGCCGAATACAAGAGCGTCACCACCCGGGCTGGCGACTACACGGTACCGTCCTTGCCCGCTGGCGTCTACCAGTTGACCATCGCAGTGCCGGGATTCAAGAGTTATCGCCAGGACGGCATTACAGCGGAAGTCGCCCAGACGGCTCGCGTCGACGTGAGGCTGGAAGTAGGAGCCGCCAGCGAATCCGTTCAGGTGCACGCGGACGCCGATCTGCTGCAGACCGATTCCAGCGCAGACCAAACAACCATCGATCACGACCGCCTGCTGTCAATGCCCCTTTACTTTGGCAGCGGTCAGGGCGGCGGCGCGATCCGTAACCCTCTGACGATGGCCACTCTGGTTCCCGGAGCGGACTACCAGACGGCGAGCACCGAGGGCGTCCGCGTGAACGGTTTTCCCACGCAGTCGTTCACGATTCTTATCGAGGGTCAGGATGCCACCAACGGCCTCACCGCGCAAGACGCGGACATCACACAACCGGCAATGGAGGCAGTGCAGGAGTTCACCCTGCAGAGCAGCAACTTCGCGGCCGAATTCGGCCAGGTTTCAGGCGGTCTGTTCAACTTCACGACAAAGTCCGGAACCAATCAATACCATGGCAGCATGTTCGACTATTTTACGAATTCGGTCCTGAACGCCGGGGTTCCTTTCACGGTAAACACCACCGGGACTGGACTTGCCTTGCCGACAGTCCACAAGAACGACTACGGGGCCAGCGTGGGCGGCCCGGTGCGGATCCCAAAGCTTTACAACGGCAAGAATAAAACCTTCTTCTTCTTTAACTATGAGGGTTATGACAGCCAGGCGACTTCGGCGCCCGTACTCGAAACGGTTCCGACCCTGGCAATGCGGAGCGGGAATTTCAGCGGAATTCTCGACGGCAGGAATCTTGGAACTACCACTACTGGCAGTGCGATTCTGGAAAACACGATCTACGACCCCTTGTCTGCCTATACCGTGAACGGGAATATCCTCACCAATGCTTTTCCGGGCAACATTATTCCGACAAACCGGCTCAACGCGCCTGCTCTGGCGGTTCAGGCATTGATGCCGCTGCCCGAAACCTCAGGGAATGTCAATAACTATACTGAGGTCTACCCCAACCCAAAAACGCAATGGATCCCCAGTTTCAAGATCGATCAGAATATTGGCGAGAAGACGAAGATATCGTTCTATTACCAATATTCGAAGACGAACCAGCTCAGCGCGCCGGACGGTCTGCCGTTACCGTTGTCGGCGATTCGCCCCCAGTACATTCACTCCGATACGTTCCGGCTGAACGCCGACGAGACGATAACGCCCACGCTGCTTTTTCATATCGGAATCGGCGACCAGCATACCCTGAATCCCGACAGCTCTCCGGCCGGGGTGCTTAATTATAATGCCGTGGCCAACCTTGGGATAACTGGCGGCTACGTAAATGGTATGCCGCGCCTATCAGGACTCAGCGATTCATTTGGCGGCATGTCTTATGGCTTGGGGCCCACGAACGCGGACCACTACATAACTGAAAAACCCACCGCGACGTCGAGTCTGACCTGGGTGCACGGCAGGCATACCTACAAGGCGGGCGGCTCGTTCAAGATCGACGTTTTTACGGACGTCTCCATCGTTGGCAACGGCTCCGAGGCGACGGGCTCATGGACGTTTAGCAACAACGAAACCGGGATACCTTATCTGCAGACGACGAACGTTGGAGGGGGTACAATCGGAAATCCGTACGCCAGTTTCCTGCTCGGTGGCGCGGACAGCGCGAGTGTCAGCAATATTTCCGATCCACAATGGCGCCGTAGGGGCGGGTCATTGTTCATCCAGGACACGTGGAAGATATCCCCAAAGCTCACTCTCGACTACGGTCTGCGCTGGGATATAGAGAGTTATGGGCATGAACTTTACTACCGCGAATCGAATTTCGATCCTAACCTGCCAAATCCATCCGCGGGAGGATTGCTCGGAGCCACGCAGTATGAGGGCTACGGAGCGGGACGCTGTAATTGCACGTTTGCGCATACTGATCCTTACGACTTCGGACCCCGCCTCGGACTGGCGTATCAGATCACTTCGAAGACGGTCCTGCGCGCCGGCTGGGGCATAGCCTACGGCCTGGTACCTTCTTTTTCCTACCCTGCGACGGGGAGCGGCGTGGGATGGAACACGTTAAACTACGCTGCTACATCCTTCGGAGTTGCGGCAGCTGTATTAGGCCAGGGACTGCCGTGGACCCAGGCGCAGATCAATAACGCCTCTTACAATCCGGGACTCTTTCCCGCACCCGGCACCATCACTAGTCCACCCTACCTCATAGACCGGAACGCGGGGAAACCGCCCCGCGTCAATCAGTGGAATATCGCCCTGCAGCGGGAACTCAAATTGGGAATTGTGGTTGAGGCTGCGTTCGTGGGTAACCGGGGCGTTTGGATAACAGAGACCGATCTGGTTGGCTTGAATAACCTTTCGCCGCAGGCAGTCACGGCCGCGGGGCTGAGCCTGAGCAACCCGGCGAACCTCGCCCTGCTGTCTTCGCCCATGGACTCCCCACAGGTGATAGCCGCTGGCTTCAAAGCTCCATATGCAGGGTTTCCCATGACGCTCACCTTGGCGCAGGCTCTCCGCCCGTTCCCCCAATTCGGCAGCATAACGGATGTGGGGGCGCCCTTGGGAAACAGTTGGTACGACGCCCTGCAGTCGAAGATTACCAAACGGCTCGGGAACGGTCTGTCGCTCCAAACCGCCTTCACCTATTCGCAAGAACTGACCACTGCGGAGGGCGGGGTGCAGGACATTTACGACAGGGCCCTACAGAAGCATGTTTCTGCCAGTTCCCAGCCGTTTGTTCTGGTGATAGGCTACACCTACGAGTTGCCTGGCGGCGCGTTGACGTCAAATAAATTCGCTAAGACCCTCCTACACGGCTGGACCCTGGGAGGTATGCTGCGTGAGGCGAGCGGCATGCCCATTGAGATTCCAGCCGCGAACAATAATCTGGGTAACGATCTTATCGGCTCCTCGGCGTTCGACAACTATGTTCCGGGCCAGCCACTGTTCCTGAAAAACCTGAACTGTCACTGCTTCAACCCGGCCACGACACTCACCTTGAATCCGGCCGCATGGACCCAGCCTGCGGCGGGCCAGTTCGGATACACAGCCCTCTATTTAAACAACTATCGTTACCAGCGCCGGCCCGATGAAGAGATGAGCTTCGGCCGTACATTCCGGGTCCATGAAAAAATGAGCTTCCAGCTACGGGCAGAGTTCTTCAATGTTTTCAATCGTACTGAAATGAACAATCCGTCGTCCACCAATGCACAGGCGACCCCGGCCCTGACCAATGGCGCCTACACTTCCGGCTTCGGCTATATCAGTACAGGCTCCGTAGCATACGGACCGAGAAGCGGACAAATCGTTGGGATGTTCCACTGGTAATGCGAACCAAATCGTGGTACTGAAACCGATAAGCGTGCCGCGATCCGGGAGGCCACGATGTACGGAGTTCACCTTGATGTTGGTGTCCTTGAGTTCCGCTGCTAAATGGATCGTGAACACGTTGACCGCGGCCTTGGAAGCGTCGTAAGCGAACTTCCGCAGCAGCGCGATGGGGCTCGGTTCCTTTGCCTGAAGCGTTAGAGAGCCGAGGATGCTGGCGAATTTGACAATCCGGCCCGCTTCGCTCTTCTTCAGCAGGGGCGGAGGTTCGCGAGTCAGAGCCACCAGAGAAAACACGTTGATGTTGAAAATGCTCTGGAGCTCACTTTCCGTCGATGCACTTGCACGCAGACCGATGAGCCCATCTGTAGGCCCGACGCCAGCGTTGTTGGACCGGGATATCCAGCTTGCCGAAGTGCGACTCGATGAATTTTGCCGTAGCAGCGCGATCGGCTGCATTGGTCACATCGAGTGCGATTGCCTCTGCCTCGATTCCTTCGCGGCGTAATTTCCCGGCTGCCGCTGCAGCCTCGCGCTCCACCCTCGCACTGACAATCACCGTTACGCCCTGCTGGCCCGACTGCCGCGCTGTCTCAAAACCGATTCCGCGATTGGATCCGGTAACCAAAGCTACTTTCCGATTTCCCATGTTTTGTGGCCTCCTGCTCAATAGACACACGCCGTCGCGCAAAAGCCTTGAATCTTTCCGACCAGTCGGATTAGTTTATAGAGCGCGTCTTTTTGAATACGTTCGACCGGTCGGATATTTCTAAGCGCAATGGCAGCGACAAATGGGAGGCGCCGGTCCCGGGAACCTTCGTCATCGACACGAATGGAGTCGTGCGTTTCGCTCAGGTCGATCCCAATTTTATGACCGGACGTGCAAACCCGGAAGCTGTGCTCGATATACTGACAACACTTTCTCCGCACAGAGAGGGAAAAGAAATTGAAAGTCATTCGCTTCGGATCATTCGCCCTGGTGCTGCTATTCTTGAGAGCAAGATAGTCCGCTGATTGGTTTTTGAGCCGCCTATAGCGCTCACCGCGCCGTTGAGTCCATTTTCTGTGTGGGCCGAAGTCTAAGGGGCCCGGTTTAGCCGAGGAGGACGGGGTCCGGGTCCACCTAGTCCCAGAGGCTTTTTATCTCCTTCTTGCTTGAAATCTTCAAATCAATCCTGCAAAGAGCCCTTTTACGAGCGAGAGCAATCACTGAGTTATGCTTGGAGAGCATCGAGTGGAAACCGCAGTCTGAATGCGGCCCAGGAAACGCGATCACGCGCGGGCCATGGGCTACCCCTTGCTTGGGTGTCCCATAGCAGCGGACCGCCCGGCGGGCGGAGCCCTTTGA
>JBEKNN010000063.1:0-34234 GCA_049522755.1 Bryobacteraceae bacterium
TCAGCCGGGATTCTTCTACGATTTCGAAAGCGAAGCGTTCCTGGTGCTGAGTTTGTTGACGGAACCCGGGCCATTTCGCGAAGGAATGGCCCGGTTAAAACGATTGCTCGAAAGCTAGTGGGACCACTGGCCTACTAATTGCCGCGGCCGCGTCCGGCAGGCTGCGCCGCTGGCAGTTCCTTCCGCGGCAGCTTCTCCGGCCGCGTCGCCGCGTTGTACACAAACGCAGCTTCAATCACAGCCATTTGCTCCATGTCCTGTGGCTGAATACGATCGTACACATCCATGTTCGAGTGATGCGTACGGGTATCGTAGTCCATCGGATCCTGGATGAACTGGAAGCCGGGCAGCCCGACCGCGTCATACGACTGGTGATCGGTCCCGCCCGTATTCCGGATAGTAATCACGCCGGGAGTAATGTCCTTCAAAGCCGCGAACCACTGCTCGAAAATCGGCCGGACCATTTCGTTGCCTTGCAGATAGATGCCGCGGATCCGCCCGGTTCCGTTGTCGATATTGAAGTAGCCGGCAAAGCCGTCGTGCTCGGCCGTGGTTTTCATAGTGGCGCGATCGGCGAAGTGCTCCTTCACGTACGCGGCCGATCCCAACAGTCCCTCTTCCTCGCCGGACCAGAGAGCCATGCGCACGGTGCGGTCCATCTTGAGGTTGAGCGATTTCAGAATGCGCATCACTTCCATGGCGACTGCGCTGCCGGCTGCATTGTCGGTGGCGCCGGTACCCATGTGCCACGAATCGAAGTGGCCGCCCACCATCACCAGCTCATTCGGTTTGGTGGCGCCCGGAATCTCGGCGATCACGTTGAACGCGGTGGTTTTGCTGGTATCGAACTCCGTCTTGATATCGAATGACAGCTTCACCGGAACGTTATGCTCCAGCAGGCGCGCGATGCGGTTATAGTTTTCCGCGGTGATCGCCACAGAAGGCATATTCTTCGTGGGGTCGCCGGTCCGCGGCGAGCCATTGCTGGCGAAGACGGTGCCGCTTTCGCCGCGTGCGTTGGCCGAAATGGTCAGCAAAACGCCTTCGTCCTGCCAGAATGTCCGCTGCTTCTCGGTAAAGGCCTGTCGCTCTTCGGGCGTCATCGCCGCCAGCGCATCTCCGCCGCCGCGTCCTCCGCGCCCTCCACGACCGCCGCGTCCTCCCGCGGCCGCGCCGGGAATAACATCCGGAACCAGCGCCAGCAGTTGGTCGTCTGTGTAGCGACTCGCTAACGGAGTTGTGGGGAATGCCAGATCGAGCGGCCCGGGCGTCGTCGCCAATAGAACGATCTTGCCCTTCAATTTGCCTTTGTATTTTTCCATATCGGCGGGAGTCTGCACCATGGCCTGAATGGCTTCGCCGGTGACCATGCCATTGGTGCTGCCGCTCCACGCCTGCGGATAACCAATCAGCGACATGTAGGTCGGCTCGACCATGGCGCCGCTGTATCCTTTGATCTCCCAGCTCGGAATGGAACTCGCGCCGCCGCGTCCGCCGGTGGTTGCGGTTTCCCACTTTTCCAGGTGGACATTGCTCATGCCCCACTCTTTCAGTTGGCTCACAGCCCAGTCGCCGGCCGCGCGGAACTGCGGCGAATTGGTCAGACGCGGGCCATAACGGTCGGACAGATAATACATGGTGGTCATGATCTGGCTACCGCCGCCGCCCGCACCGCGGCCACCGCCGCCTCCTCCGCCGAAGCCTCCGCCGCCGCCGAATTCGGCGGTCTTAATCTTATGCATGACGTTGAGGTCCACTCGCTCTTGCAATTGCTGGGCGACAATCAGCAGAGGAACGAGTAGAAAAAGTAAAGCGATGACTATAGTTTTTCTTGACATAGGCTTAGCTGTTGAGCATATCAAACGGCGCGAACTGATGGGTTCCGTTGGGCTCGCGCGTAGCCTTAGTCGGGATCACGCCGTTATCGCGCACGAGCAAGTCCATCCACGGCTGCGCGCGCGCATCCCAAAAACGTGCCCGGCAAAAAGGGACCGCCCGCAATGATGCCTACATGGACCTCCCGTGCCCTGACCGATCCGGATTGCGTCTGCCGGTGGAATCCCTGAAAAGAGCGTGCGTGCGCGCGGGCCTTGCTGTACAATCCTGATTGGCCTGCTGGTAACTCTATGCGATTCTTGTTTGCGGTGTTGTGGTCTCTGCCATTGTGCGACCCGGCAGCGACATGTCAGACTCGCGCCGCCTCTGCGTTGGCCGGTGCGACCCATTCCGATTCCGCGCCTGTCAGCTCGTCGCCAACTCTCGCGGTGACTGCGGTCAACATCCCGGCAAACAGCCTTGCGTGGGACCCCGTATATCAGAAAATCTATCTGTCGCTTCCGAGTGCGGACGGCGCGAATGGCAACGCCATCCAAGTGATGGACCCTGTGACCGGCGTGCTGAGCGCCAATATTTTTGCCGGCAGCGAGCCGGATCTGCTGGCGGTCTCTTCGACCAGTCAGTATCTCTACGTCGGACTTGACGGTTCCTCGTCCGTGCAGAGATTGACACTGCCGAATCTTGCAACAGACATCAAGATCGAGCTCGGGAGCGGCTCAAACGATGGCGCCTACTTTGCTTCCGACCTACAAGCATCGCCGACGTCGGATGGGACCGTGGCCGTCGTCAGAAGCGTCACCGGCGAAAGCCCCGCGGAGGAAGGCGGCGTGGTGATCTATGACAATGGAGCCGCTCGCTCCAATGCCCTGTGCGGATTCATTCAAATCGGATGCGTAGGCAACACCGGTGGATTTCTGTTTGACTCAATACAGTGGAATTCAGACGCGAGCGTCATGTTCGCGGCCAATAACGAAGATACCGGCTTCGACTTCTATACAATACCCGTAACGGCATCCGGATTCGGGAAAGTCACCGACTACGGCGGACTCGCCGGCGGTTTCGGTTCCGCTATCCACTTCGACCGCGTCACTAAGTATGTCTATGACGATAACGGAGCAATTATCGACCCTGTCGCCGGGGCGAAAGTCGGAGTGTTCGATGCTTCCGGACTTATGACGCCGGATGGCTCTCTGGGAACGGCGTTCTTCCTGGGACAGAGCTTCGAGGCGTATGGAAGCGGAACATATACGGTGACTTCGTTTAATATGCAGAGATTGACGCCGATCGCAACGGTCACAATCTCGAACGTAATAGGATCGCCGACACACTTGATTCGCTGGGGATCGAACGGTCTTGCATTCACCACAACCAATAGCGTCATCGGGACACAGGGTAGCGCGGTTTATATTCTTTCCGGCTCTTTTGTGAGCCCCCCTTCCGGCGCTATGCCGGCCATCGCCGCCAGTGGAGTTGCACCCGTGGGTAGTTCGTCGAACATCGTTCAGCCCGGCGAATGGGTTTCGATTTACGGGTCGAATCTGGCGAGTAGCTCTGTCAGTTGGAACGGCAACTTTCCGACGTCGCTCGGCGGCTCCAGCGTGACGGTTGACGGCAAGGCGGCTTATCTGTCATACGTAAGCCCCGCGCAGATTAACCTGCAGGTCCCCAATGACACTACAACTGGTCCGGTTCCCGTAGTGGTCACTAATAGCAGTGGATCCGCAACCTCCACGGTCACTCTGGCTCCGTTCGCGCCTTCACTCCCGTTGCTGGATAGTAAGCACGTGGCCGCCATCATCTTCAGGTCCAACGGATCCGGCGCTTACGGCGGCGGGGCCTACGATATCGTTGGTCCCACCGGAACATCGCTCGGGTATCCAACGGTCGCCGCGAAAGCGGGAGATTCGGTTGCCCTTTTCGCCTTGGGCCTTGGACCAACCAATCCCTCGGTTTCTGCCGGCCAGCCATTTTCCAGTTCCGCGCCTACCACCAATCCAGTGACGCTCCTCGTGAACGGCGTGAGCGTGACCCTGGCTTTTGCAGGCTTATCCGGCGCAGGTTTGTATCAACTCAACTTCACAGTGCCCGCGGGTTTGGGATCCGGCGACACTCCGCTGTGGGTTTTCGTGGGCGGCATGCTGACGCCTTCGGGCGCTGTGATTTCGTTGCAATAGCCTGGGCGCTCCGCCGCATACTTGCAAAATGTGACCTCGAATTTGTCCGCGCGAATCCTGTCAAGATATAGCCGATCAGCCAAGTTCTAAAATTAAGACTGGTACGGTTCATCACGGTTTGCTCGTCGCCGGAGCCCTCGGATTGCATAGCAAATGGTGTGTATCGCGCCGTGTGTGTAGCTCTCACGCTCCTGATCGCGCCGAATCTCCAAGGCTATTCGGTCCTCACGCACGAAGCGATCATCGACAGCGCGTGGGACCAAAACATTAAACCTCTGCTGCTGAAGCGGTTTCCGGACGCTACCCCTGACGATCTACGCCAGGCGCACGCCTACGCTTACGGCGGTTGCATCATTCAAGACATGGGTTACTACCCGTTCGGCAGCAAGTTCTTCAGCGATCTGCTGCACTACGTGCGCAGCGGTGACTTCATCGCCAATGAGATCGCGGAATCGCAAGACCTGAACGAATATGCTTTTGCGCTCGGATCACTGGCGCACTACGCGGCCGACAACGAAGGCCACAGCGTCGCAGTGAACCCGGCCGTCGGCGCCGAATATCCTAAGCTGGAGAGCCAATTCGGACGCGACGTGACCTATGCGGACAATCCCACCGCGCACCTCAAGGTGGAATTTGGATTCGACGTGCTCCAAGTGTCTCGGGGAAACTATGCGTCGCAGTCGTACCGCGATTTCATCGGATTCCAGGTCTCTAAGGAACTGCTCGATCGGGCGTTTCACGATACCTACGGACTGCAGCTGAAAGATGTGTTCACCAATGTCGATCTAGCGCTCGGCGCCTACCGTCGCGCAGTGAGCGCCATAATTCCGGAAATGACCAGGGTGGCGTGGAATCTGAACAAGAAGGAACTGGCCAAGGCGTCGCCACATATCGACCGCGCCAAGTTTGTCTACAATCTCTCTCGCACGAGCTACGAAAAGTCCTGGGGCCGCACCTATCAGAAGCCCGGAATCGGCGCGCGGATCTTAGCATTCTTCATTCGCATCGTACCGAAAGTCGGGCCGTTCAAGGCCGCGGCATTCAAGGCGCCCACGCCACAGACAACCAAGTGGTTTGAGGATAGCTTCGATAAAACGCTCGCCGAATATCGCGGTTTGCTGGCGGAAGTGGGCAACGGGCAGTTGCGGCTTGCCAACATGAATCTCGATACCGGCGAGCCGGAGAAACCCGCCACGTACAAACTGGCTGACAATGCCTATTCCAAGCTGGCGGTGAAGCTGGCCGGTCGCGATGCTGGGACGGTTGACGCCAAGATACGGGACAACATCCTCGCCTTCTATCGGGACCTGGACCTGCCGTTCGCCACTAAGCGCGAACCGCAAGAGTGGCAAAAGACGGTGGAAGCCATCGGCAAGTTGAAGGCGCAAGCCGCGGACGCTTCGCTGGAATAGCCGTCGCTTCAGTAACCGAGCCGTCTCGGATTCGGGCCTCGAAGAAACTTGACGCTTCCGCACAGCTCCGTCGCGTCGAAGCCGAACTCTCGGCATCGTGTCTCGGGCTTCTTATTGTTACTGGACTAAGTCAGAATCCCAGCCATTCGACAGGCCAGGTTGTGAGCTGAGGCAGGTAAGTGATCAACAGCACGCCCACCAGCAGGATGAGATAGAACGGCAGCGTCGCGCGATAGATGGTGGTCAATGGCTGCCGGAAGCGATACGCCGAGAGACACAGGTTCATTCCGATCGGCGGCGTCAGATACCCCAGTTCCAGATTCGCCAGAAAGATCACGCCCATTTGCACCGGGTTAATGCCAAACCGCGCGGCGATCGGCTGGATCAACGGCACCATCACGATGATGGCCGAAAATACGTCCATGAAGGAGCCCTTCACCAGCAATACCAGATTCAGCAAGATCAGGAAGACATACTTGGAATGGATATGCGCGTCCACCCAATTGGTTAACGTGGCGGGAACGTCCATGATCGAGAGGTAGTAAGTGAGCCCCTTTGCTACCCCGATGATCAACAGCACGCCGCCCATCACTGTCACGCACTCCAGCGCCACGTGCGGATAATCGCGCCGCACCGAGAAACCTCGCGCCACCAGACACTCCACGATGAAGCAATAGACTACAGTGATGGCGCCGGCTTCCACCATGGTGCCGATGCCGCCAAACAGTCCGGCCAGAACAATCACCGGAACGGCCAATTCCCACTTGGCCTCCCACACCGCGCGGCGCGCTTCAGTAAGTGAGAACTTCGCCCGCTCCACGCCGCTGCGCAGGCCTTGCAAAACGCCCCAGGCCGAAACCATCGATACCATCAGCAGGCCGGGAACAAAGCCGCCTACAAACAGCGCGTCGATGTGCACATTCTTGGCGTAGACCGCGTAAAGGATCACCGGCAGGCTGGGTGGAAACAGCAGACCGAGCGAGCCCGAGCCGTTGATGAGCCCGATGGAAAAGCGCTCCGGATACCGCGCCTTCACCAGCATCGGCAGCAGCAATCCGCCCATCGAAACAATGGTCACTCCACTTCCGGCCCACGTGAAGATGGCGCAGCCCACCGCCGTGGTGATGGCGAGGCCGCCCGGCAGCCAGCCGAAGAGGGCGGTGTAGACGCGCAGCAGGCGCACGCTGGCGCCGCCTTCCACAAGCAGATACCCGGCCAGCGTAAATAGCGGGAGCGAGGGCAGCACTTCCGAGATCATCAGCGAGTATGCGTTGTCCGGCACGGTGGCCGCCGGCTGTCCCACGCTCCACAAGAGCAGCAGGGCAATTCCGCCCAGGGTGGCAAAGATGGGCGCTCCCAGCACCGCGCCGGCCAATATCACCGGGATGCCCATCCACACCACCAGCGTGCCTTGGGGCTGCGGCGCCCAGGCGAACGCCAGCGGAATCAGCAAAAACAATGCGGCGGCCAGGCGATGCGAGTTGCGCGGCCCGGCGCCGCGGATTGCGCGGACGGTCACCAGCAGAAGGCCCACGGGCATCACTACTGCCGGCGCCCAACTGGGCACTCCCATCGCCAGCATTTTTCCGCCGGTGCGCTCCGATACCACAAACTGCCAACTGGCCCAGCACAGGCTGGCGGCAATGGCCGCCGTCAAGCCGCAGGCGAACGCGCGCGCGGCGCCGCTCCATTTCTCCGGAAGAAACGTGTTGGCGGAGAGCGAAAGCAGCCGGTCGCCGGTAGCCGCCAGCGCCGCTCCCAGAAACGCCACCCACAGCGTAAGCTGCTGCACGAAAACCACCGACCCGGGAATTCCGCTCAGCCCCAGCAGCCGCGCCACCATCTCCACCACCGGCAGCAGCGACATCACTGAGATTGCCCCGATTGCGAGGGCCCTTTCCCAACCTCCCAGCGCGCGCCACACGCGCGTCATTTTGCGGCCTGGGGGTGAGCCCGATACTCGTCTCGCAAGCGCTGCACTTCGTCGAACAAATCCGCCGGCACTATGTTGCCCTTCATCTTGGGATACACAGCTACGGTCTGCTTGCGCCAGTCGGCCAGCGCCGCGGCGTCAGGCGTCGTGATGGTGAGCTTGCTCGCCCGCCGGCCCGGCTGGCCGGCAGCCATGGCCGCGATGGCCCGCGTACCCTGCGCGCGAATATCGCCTTTCAGCGCATCGCCGGATTTGCGCGCCGCCGCCAGCATCGGCTCGCGTTGCGCCGCGGGAATCTTTTCCCATGTGACTTTCGAAACGATGGTCGCTCCAATCAGCGGAGCCCATTTGACATCGCACATGTAGTTGGCCAGTTTGTAGAGGTCGGTAGTTTCCGCGTAGAGCGCGGTGGTGGGCACGGCGTCGATGCCATGCGTCTCCAGTTGTTGCACGATGTCGGTCGCCGCCAGCGGCACCACGTGAAAGCCGGCGGCTTTCCATAGCTGCTCTTCGGTAGGATCGCCCGCCCAGGTAAACAGCCGCAGCTTGCGCAGGTCGTCCAGCTTCTGCACCGGCTTGTTGGAGAAGAACTGCACCCAACCCGCATCGCCCCAGTTGAGCAATACGAATCCCTTGTCCTCGATGCGCTTTTCCAGCTTGGGACCGATGCGGTCGCGCACGTAATCCAGCTCCTCGTACGTGTCGAACATCATGGGGATCTGGAGACACGCCACTCCCTGATCGACGTCGCCCAGCCCTGCGCCGGAAAGCGCCGCCGCCTGAATGGACCCGAGGCGCAGGCGCCTGACGCTGTCGGGCTCATCGCCCACCACGCCTCCGGCGCGAATGGACAGCGTGACATTGCCGCCCGAGATCCGCTTCCATTCCGCGCCCATGTTCTCCATCACCTTGAACCACGCCGAATCCGCCGGAGCTAGCGTGGCCATGATGATGTCCACCTTTTGGGCGTAAGCCGCCGGCGCCAAGCCGCCAAGGTTTGCCCAAATTAGCGTTGCCCCAATTTGGATCACGCATGCTACGATCTTCCTCAACATTCGATCCTCCGTTACTGTGCCTTCGGCGCAGCTTCGAGAAACAATTCATTGGTATGCTTCAACAGCCACCGCGCGCGCCGTTGCGCCACGAGGTTCGCCAGCCGGTTGGGCGGATCGGCGTCCGCATCCACCGCCAGGGCTTTCTGCAGCATGGACTGGAATTCGGCCTGGTTCTGCGCCGGTATGCAGGCATTCTCCGCAAAGGATACATACGTTCCGGCCCGCTTGCCTTTCGAAAGCTCGATGGCGCGATCGAAGTGCTGCCGCATGAGCTTCTGCTGCTCTTCCACCTTCACGCCGCTGTGGGCCGCTTCGAGCGTGATCAGAAACTCCGGCACGGCTCCCGCGTTGAAACCCTCGTCCAGATCCGCCACGCGGCGCACAATCGTTTCGACCAGCGGCAGCTCGGCAATCATTTCCGGACTGGTCTTCGACAGCGAAATCGCCAAGCCGCGCGAGGCTGCGGTCCAATAGAGCAGCGGCACGTCGCGCTTCGCGGTTTTCTTGAGGGCCGCATCGGCATCGTTATCGAGCGCGGTTCCGAAGCCCGGATGCAGCGTTTCCAGGCCGCGCATACCATAGCGGTTGGCCCGCAGGTAGAGCCTGCGCGCCCGCTCCCGCAATGCGTCGGCGCGCTCCAGACTCTCCTCCTTCACTTCGTCGATGCGCGCGTCCACGAAGGCGTAGGAATATTCCGTAAAGCCGCTGGCCGCCGCCAGCAGCAGGCCGGTGTGTTTGGGTACTTCCTCGAGCAGGCTCTCATACATTTTCAAGCCGAACGGAATGGCGGCCGACACCAGGTCCGGATCGTCGTCGGTCTCGTACGTCGAGCCGCCCGAGGCCAGCGCGTTGCCCACCTGGTTGATTGCCATCCGCTTGACGGAGCAGGCCGACCCCGCCGCCAAGAGCAGGCAGGCGATCCCGAGTCGCACTGGGATGATCGACATTGGAGTGATTAGATCACATATTGCCACACCAGGACCGGCCAAAGCTCATTTTCCGGTGACAATCCAGTACTATGGCGATGGTGGCACCGGAACCAGCCGGGATGCGGGAAACGTATCGGGAACACCGACCCCCGAGTCAATTATCGCGGCTCGCCGGAGACGGTGTCAGCGGCGGTGGGCAACCCGGAATCGGCGCCGGTGGGCGGCTCTCTATTACCTGCCTCTATTGCCCCAGGCACGAAAAGATTTCGCGATAAAACTCCGGGTGCGCGGTCCATGTCTGCGCGGTGACCAGATTGCCGTCGCGCACCGCCGGTTTGGGACTGTAGATGCCGCCGGTCCGCTCCACTTCGATGCGCACGTGCGCGTGACAGGTCATGGTGCGGCCCTTGGTGAGCCCCGCGGCGGTCAACACCTGAATGCCGTGGCCGATGGCGCAGATGCATTTATCCTGCCGGGCGAATTCGCACACCAGGGATAGCACGCTGGGGTCGTTGCGCAGATATTCGGGCGCGCGTCCGCCCAGGATAATGATGGCGGCGAAATCGCGCGCGGCTACCGCGGTGATGGCGACATCGGGCTCGATGGAGTAGCCCTGCCGCTCGATGTAGGTTTCCCATCCGGGCTCGGCATCGTGGATCACCATGTGCAACCGGCGGCGCGTGGGGGCCGCGATCACCGCTTGGTATTGCGCTTCGAGGAAGCGGTGATAGGCGTAGAGCGCTTCGTAGCTATCGCCTCCATCGCCGGTAACGATCAGGACCTTCTTGCTCATGGAAGTAGTCCGCCCAAGGCCAGCATAACAGCCCCGCGAGCCTGCCAGAATGTAAAACGTGGATGTTCTGGTGATTGGAGGCGGCGCCGCCGGGCTGATCTGCGCCATTGAGGCGGCCCGGCGCGGGCGCAAAGTGACGGTGTTGGAGCGCAATGCGCAGGTTGGGCGAAAGATCCTGATTTCGGGCGGCGGGCGATGCAATTTCACTAATCTCGATACGCGGCCGGAGCACTTCCTCTCGCGGAATCCGCACTTCGCGAAATCGGCGCTGGCCCGCTATGGGCCGCGCGACTTTGTGCGCATGGTGGAACGGCACGGAATCCGCTATCACGAAAAAAAGCTGGGACAATTGTTCTGCGACCGGTCGGCGTCCGAGATTGTCGACATGCTGGAGCGGGAGTGCGCGGCGGTGGGCGCGCGAATTATTCCGTCGTGCACTGTGAGCAGGGTGTCGAAGAACGAGACTTCCGAGGGCGTACGCGACGGGGTATTCAAGGGGGTGTTCCAGGTGGAAACCAACTGGGGGACCTATACCCCGTCTTCGCTAGTGATCGCGACGGGCGGCCTCTCCATCCCGAAAATCGGCGCGACGCCGTTTGGCTATACCATCGCGAAGCAGTTCGGATTGGGAATCGCAGAGCTGCGGCCGGCGCTGGTTCCATTGCTGTTCGGGCCGGACGATCTGGCAAAGTTCGCGGGCCTGGCCGGGGTTTCCACGGAAGTTGCGGCCGCTGCCGGGGGCTTCGGTTTTCGCGAAAAAATGCTGTTCACGCACCAAGGCCTCAGCGGACCCGCAATCTTGCAAGCGTCGTCGTATTGGACGCCCGGCGCTTCGGTGGAAATCGACCTGCTGCCGGATGTGGACCTGATCGCGGCATTGCGCGAAGGGCGCGCGCAAGGCGAACGGGCCGAAGTACGGACCGTGCTGGCGCGATTCCTCCCGAAGAGGCTGGCGGACCGTTGGTGTGAGGCGCCTGGCGCGGCGACTATCGAAAAATCCAAGCCCGTGGCCATGTTGAGCGACCGTGAGATTGACGCCGCTTCCACGGCGCTGCACGCATGGCGCGTGGCGCCGGCGGGCGACGCGGGATACGACAAGGCCGAAGTGACCGCGGGTGGCGTGGATACGGCCGAGCTATCGTCGAAAACCTTCGAAGCGCGGAAAGCGGCGGGGCTCTATTTCATCGGCGAAGTGGTGGATGTGACGGGCCACCTGGGCGGCTTCAATTTTCAATGGGCTTGGGCGTCTGGATACTCGGCTGGTCAGTACGTTTGATGCCGAGCTTTTGCAAAATGGCGTCGACGTAGGCGCGCGTTTCGGGGATGTCGGGTACGCCTTTGGCCTGGTCCGTGGCGCCGGGACCGGCGTTGTATGCCGCTAACGTCTGCGGGATATCGCCTTTGTATTTGTCGAGCAGTTGCTTAAGGTATTTGGCGCCGGCGTCGATGCTCTGTTTGGGGTCGAATGGGTCATCCACCTTCAACTCTTCGGCGGTGGCGGGCATGAGCTGCATCAGGCCTTGTGCGCCTTTTGACGAGACTGCGCAAGGGCGGAAGCCGGATTCCTGATCGATCACCGCGCGCAGGAGTTTGGTGTCGACGCCTTGCTGCTGAGCTGCCCCATCGATGAGGGGCGTGGAGACGGCATCGGCCAACGGATCGCACGCGGGTTTTTCGGACTCGAATGCCGGACCCGATTCGGTAATGGTAGCGCCCCACGGCTTGAGGCGCGCGCCCACGGATTCGGCCTGCGTTTGCGCGGCGGCACGCTGCTTGGCCATGGCGGCGCGCTGCAGTTCGGCGGGAGTTTGGGCGACGGCGGCGGGCTGCTGTTCGGCCGGCACTTGGGCCACGGCGGCCGCGGCGAAAAAGAAGACGATCCACTTCACAACTTACTGATCGGCTGAATGGGCTTGAACTTTAGCGTGGATCAGCGCGGCCGAACGCCGCACGATCCGCCGGCGTTAGCGGGACACGCCCGTCAAGGCCTACGTCACCATGCCGCGCCGCACCGCGCTCAACACCAGCTCCGCCGTGCTGTGCAGATCCAGCTTCTCCATGATCCGCCAGCGGTGCGTCTCCACCGTATGCAAGCTCAGATTCAACCTGTTGGCAATCTCCTTATTGCTGTTCCCCTCCGCCAGCAATTGGTAAATCTGCCGCTCCCGATTCGTCAGCAGCTCAAACCGGTCGTTGACCTCGCTCGCATCCTTCAGCCGCGCGAATCCGTCCTGAAAAATACGCGCCACCGCCGGGCTGAAAAACGCCGTCCCTCGCTGCACCGCATAGATCGCGCGGATCAGCTCCTCGCCCGCGGAATTCTTCAGTACATACCCGCGCGCCCCCGCCTTCACCGCGCGCAACACGTAGCGCTCGTCGCTATACATGCTGAGAATCAGCACCGCCGTATGCGGCGAGTGTTTGAGAATCTGCGACGTGGTCTCGATGCCGTTCAGCTCCTTCATCGCCACGTCGACGATGGCCACATCCGGCTTATGCGCGCGCGCCGCCTCCACGGCTTCAATGCCGGAGCTGGCTTCGGCGACGATATCGAACTCGGAATTGCTCTCCAAAATGTGGCGCAGCCCCTGCCGCATCAGCGTATGATCGTCGGCCAGCAACAGACGGAGCGCCATTACGCAACAACCTCATTGGGGACTGCGCGGCCGGCTGCGTGACCGGCCGCGTGGTTTGACCGATCAGCCCCAGACAACGGAATGCGAAGCGCAACACGCGTGCCCGCGCCCGGCGCCGAATCCACCATCAGAGAACCTCCGGCAATGCTGGCGCGCTCGCGCATTCCCAGCAGGCCCAGGCCGGTATTGCGTTCCGGGACGCGCTCGCCGCCGTTGCGAAAGCCGCGCCCATCGTCCTCCACCTCAGCCACCAGCCAGTCGGGAAACTGCCGCACGCTCACGCGCACCTTCGAAGCTCCGGAGTGTTTCTCGCAGTTGTGCAGGGCTTCCTGCACCACACGGTAGACGCAGGTCTTGACGGAATCCGCGAGCAAATCTTCCACGCCTTGCTCCGTGAATTCGCAGGCGATGCCGCTGCGCCGCAGAAAACCCTCGAGCAGAAATTGCAGCGCTGGAACGAGCCCCAGATCGTCCAGTAGCGCCGGCCGCAGCATCACGGAGATGTTGCGCACGGTTTGCACCGATCGCTCCGCCAACGTACGCGCCCGTTCCAGGCGCTCTGGCGAGGGCGTGGGCGTGCCCGCGGCGTGCGAGATTTCTATCTGCAGCAGCGCCAGCGTCTGACCGATCTCGTCGTGCAGCTCGCGGGAAAGCTTGCGTCGCCCATCTTCTTCCACCTCCAGCAGCCGCGCGGAAAGCTGCTGCAATTCGCGCTTGGTCTGCTCCACTTTGGCGTAGTGGCGCTCGGCCTCGCGCTCCAGATTTTCCGCGTGGCGAATGCTCAGAAGCGCGACCACGAAGCTTAGCAGCACCCCCAGCGCGAGCAAGGCGGACAAGCGCCCGGCCGCTTCCCGGCGCGTCTCGGCGAACTCGGTCTCCTGCCGCTGCAAGCGCTTTTGCCCGGCCGCGGCCAGGTTCAGCAGCTGGCTGTAAAGCTCTTCCCGTTTGGGAACAATGGTGCGCTGCAAAAAATCGAACTGCTGCGCACTAGTAGCGTGGAGCATGGATGCAGGCACCGGCTCCGCGGCCGCCCAAAAATCGTCCAGCTTGCGGTTCAACTCGGGAAGCGGGGCCATCTCCGCCAGCGCCCGCGCATCCTCGCGCCGCAGACCGGCCAGTTGGGCTTGCAGCACGCCCGCCTGATCCGTGGTGCAGTGAATGGAAGTGCAATGGATAAAGAAATCGCGGATGTCGTTGCCGGCCAGCCAGAGATTGCGGCGCAGCGTGCTCAACTGGGCTTCCTCGCCGGCATAGCGGCGATAAATATCGAGATGCTGCTCGGATACGGAGATTTGAATGCGGTAAGCTTCCACTGCGGAAAGCCCGAGCACAACAATCACCGCGGCATAGCCTGCTCTCAATACGGCGCGTTTACTTAGAGCCGCGGTCACTCTAACTCTATGGTATCGCCGTGTACCCCGTGCGGGAGAATACAGCTTATGTCGTACGCGCCGGCGGTCTTGCCGCCGGTCCGGCACTTCAGAATACGACTTATGCCGTACGCGCCGGCGGTCTTGCCGCCGGTCCGGCACTTCAGAATACGACTTATGCCGTATGGCTCGAAAGCGCTGAGCATCTTATCATCGAAATAATTAGTCCGAACCGTCCCGCAATGGCGCAGGGACCGTTTCAGACCGTTCAGCTATGTTCAGTTGCCTTCCCCGGCAATGAGCACCGCACGGGCAGGTTCGATCCGTAGGTCCGATCCTGCCCTCTTATTTCGCTGCCACATTTGCGCGGCCACTCTCTACAGCGTCTGCAGAGCTTTGCTTCGAATGGCGCCCGGTCTCCGGCCGGTCGATGCGCCGGAGGCCCGCCCTGCTGGCTGGACCGGCCAGGAGGCCCGTCCTACTGCGTCTTCGGAGTGACCTGCAGATTGTCCACCACGCGCACCACTTTCGGGACGCTCTGCGCGATCGTCTCGGCTCTCGCCTTTGTTCCGGCGTTATCCACCGCGCCGGATAGCGTCACCACGCCGTTGGTGGAGTTCACAGCGATGTCGGGGACTGTCGAAAGTCCGACGTCCGACGCCAGTTTGGATTTCACTTTGGCGGTGATTTCCATATCGTTGACCTGGTTCGCCGGGGTTTCGTTGGTCCGGCAGCCAGTGAGCAAAGCGCCACTAAGGGTGAGCGCGAGCAGAAGATACTTCATGGTAGTTCAGAGCCCTCGCTCTGAACTTGGCACGTCTCAGGCCACTGGATTTTCCAGTACGCCGATATCCTGAATCTCCACCTGCACCACATCGCCCTTCGCCATCTTGCGCGTGCTTCCCGGAGTCCCCGTGTAGATCACATCCCCCGGCATCAGCGTTACCCACCCGCTGATCCAGCTCACAATCGTCGGGCAGTCGAAGATCAAGTCGGACGTGTACTGCTGCTGCACCACCTCTCCGTTCAGCCGCGTAGTCAGCAACAAATTGGAATAGTCGATGCCGGTGACTATAGCCGGTCCGAACGGGGCAAAGGTGTCCGAGCCCTTGGCCCGCCACCATTGCAGATCTTTCCCCGGCCCGTGCTGCCAGTTCCGCTCACTGACATCGTTGCCGCAGGTGACGCCGAAGATAGCGTCGCGCGCTTCGTCCACGGTGAGGTTCTTGGCCGGCTTACCAATTACCACCACCAGCTCGCCTTCGTAATGCAGATCGGTGGCGTCCCGGGGAATTTCTATCGGGCCGCCTGGATCTTGCAGAGCGCTCAACGGCTTGTAGAAAATCTCCGGCCGGGAAGGCTGTGGCCGGCCGCCCAGATGGCTCTTATAATTCAACCCCACGCAAAGAATCTTGGTGGGCTGGCACGGATGCAGCAGTTTGACGTCCGCCAGCTTGTAGGTGGCTCCGGTTTCGGAATGGCCGCCGAAGAGATCGCCCGCAATTTCGCGAATGGTTTCCCCATCCAGAGTCCCGTAGGAAGGGGCGGAGCCGGTAGAATAGCGCGTGTATTTGGTCACGATCTGTTATTGTATCGTTGCCGCGGGTATCCCGCTTGAGATAAAGTCTTGAGGACGGTATGCCACGCAACAGCACTTTAGCATCGGTGGAAATCGACGTCGCCGAAGAGCCGCGAGAGATCGCCCACCCTGAGCCCGAAACGCCATTCCGCATCTTGGTGGCGGGCAATTTCAGCGGCGGCGCGGGACGTTACCGGCGGCCAATTGAGGTCGATCGCGACAATTTCGACGCCGTGATGGAGCGCGTGGGGCCCGCGCTGGGCCTGCCTTTCGGCAGCGCCGAAGTAGCCCTGGCATTCCGCGAGATCGACGATTTCCACCCCGATCGCCTGTTCGAGAATCTTGCCCCGTTTCAAGCCCTGCGCGATCTGCGTGCGCGCATTGAAGACGGCTCCGCTTTGCCGCGCGCGAATCCGCAGTCCGCTAACGCCCCGCCCGCGAGCGGAGCCGATCTCTTGCGCCAAATGATGGGTGAAACGCCGGCTGCCGCCGCAGCTCCGAAACGGAGCGACTGGGACCAGATGCTGCACGACCTGGTGGCCCCGTACGCCGCGCCGGGCGACGACCCTCGCAAAGCGGAAATGATCGCGCAGACCGATCGCGCCATCGCCGGCGAGATGCGCGCGATTCTTCACCACGCGCAATTTCAATCGCTGGAAGCCGCATGGCGCGGCCTCTATTTCCTGACGCGGCGGCTGGAAACCGGCGAAAATCTGCGCATCTTTCTCCTCGACCTGCCGCAAGCCGAACTCACCAGCGCCGGACTGCGTAGCGCCACCGGTGACGACGAATGGGGCTTGCTGGCCGGCCTCTACTACTTCGGCCCGGCGGACGAAGACGCGCTGAAAGAGATCTCCTTTGTGGCGCGAATCGCCGGCGCCCCATTCCTTTCCGGTCTGGCGCCGGATGTGGTCGGGCTCACGCAGGCGTTCGGCGAGCTGCGCCAATCGGCGTACGCGCGATGGATCGGCCTGGCGATGCCGCGGTTTCTGCTGCGCCTGCCCTACGGAAAAAATGCCTCGGAAACCGAATCGTTCGCTTTCGAAGAGTTGTCCAATGAGGGCGAGCTATCCAAAGTACCCGAGCACGAGCGTTATCTCTGGGGCCACCCAGCCATTGCCTGCGCGTATCTGCTAGGCGAGGCATTCACGCGATTCGGTTGGCGCATGCGGCCCGGCTCCGTGCAGGAAATCGACGGCCTTCCCGCGCACACTTACCGCGAAGACGGCGAAATGCAGTTGAAACCGTGTGCGGAAGTGCTGCTCACCGAAGACGCCGCCGAGGTGCTGCTGGACCGCGGATTCATGCCGCTGGCATCCATAAAGGGTACGGACCGCGTGCGCCTTGTCCGTTTTCAATCGGTGGCGGAGCCGCCCGCGCCGCTGGCCGGCCGCTGGACTTAGTAGGACAGGCCTCCCGGCCTGTTCGACGGGCTCTTGCTCTTACCCGGCTTGAGTTTTGGAGGGCGGACAGCGCCGACTATGAAACATCAAACCTGAGATATTCAAGCCCGCTGTTTACAGGGCATCGCTACCTGTTTCAGGTTCTACCCCTTCTGAAACGCTTGGGCCGACAACTGCCATCGCACGCGCCTGGTCTCGGCAACCGTTGAGAAGTTGCTTCGGTGGACCATTACAGGCAAAGCAACTTGGCAGGCAGCTGTGCCGCACGCGTGTGAGGTTTGGGAGTACTTGTTCGGTTCGCCCGCGCCTACCTGGAAAGGCTGGAATGACTCCGAGCGCAAGTACGAATTCCACGCAGAGGGATGGCGATGCTGGTTTCGGAGCCTTAGCGAAACTGACGCGTGACTGGTGGTACGTTCCCCCACTCAAAGACGGCTCTGGGCGTTGCGCAAAGACCCTTTATGGAACAGCGTTAATTGCCTTGCGTCTCCCCCGAGTTATACCGGACAGCCCCCGGCAGCGGGTCGATTAAGGGCTTGGTCAAGAATTTTCGGCGGCGCTATCGCCGCAGAGAAACACGGGGGGGTCTTTACGGGGTCAACACCACGAGTTCGGGAAACACGTTGAAGTCATCGCTGTTGAAGGTGTAAATCCGGTTGATCCCGTTGGCTTGCATGGTGGCGACGATTTGCAAATCGAATACATTTGCGCCGGTGACGGGGTGACGCTGCAACAGTTGCATCCATCCGGCAACCGCGCGGGCCGGGGTCGGCCACACTTGCAGGCCGGGAAGCGCCAGCATAGCCGAAATTATGCTCAATGCTTCCGTTGGAGACGAAACCAAAACAACCCGGCGCGGGTTGGTGATGACCGAATAAAGCTCACACAGTATTTACGACGTGACATAAAGTGTTACCGAAGGGTCGCTGGCTGCTTCCAGTAAAGCGCGTGAGGCCGCGTGCTGCGGGGCGTCTACGTCCACGGCATAGGCCAGAACGTTCGCGTCGAGGACACCCGGATCAACGGACATCGTCGTAAATTTCGCGCCGGTGAAGAGCTCCCATCACTCCCAGATGCAACCGTGGCAGCTTGGGGGCTGCGCCACCGCCGGCGATGTGGGCCGCGCGTTCGCTCATGAGCCGTGCCAACAATGCATCCACGGAAACACCCTGCCGCCGTGCCTCGTCATTGATGCGGGCTTCGGTTTCGCTGGAAATTTCGATCATGGGCTTGCTCCTGTTTTCAGGTTACCGTGACGGCTGATTTTACGCCACTTCAGCGGCTTTGACAGGCGTGACCGTTGTGCCGGTATCGTGTTTGTGCAGTGTTCACGGTCATGGGAACGCGAGAATTTTAGCGGCCCGAGTCAGCCGCCCCGAGTCACCGCGGCGTGATCAATCCGCCCAGCTTATCCTGCTCTCCGCCGGCATCCCGCGGGAACCTTGTAGAATAAGCCTCGGGATACTTAATTCCCGACCCTGTATTGTAGATCACGATCCGGTCCATCGCCTTCAAGAATCCCGAAGCCAGCAGCTTCTCCAGCGCCGCCACGCAAGCCGCGCCTTCGGGCGCCGCGTAGATCCCTTCATCGGACGCCATCCGGATTCCGGCATCCAGCATCTCATCGTCGCTCACCGCAATCGCCGTGCCGCCCGACGCCCGCACGGCGTCCAGCACCAGAAAATCGCCCAGCGCTTTGGGCACGCGCAGCCCGCTCGCGACGGTATGCGCGTTCTCGAAGAAACGGCTGCGCGGCTCGCCCTCTTCGAACGCGCGGATAATGGGCGCGCACCCTTCCGCCTGCACCGCGACCATTTTGGGACGCCGCGCGCCAATCCAGCCGAGCTTCTCCATTTCCTCGAAGGCCTTCCACATGCCGATCAGTCCCACGCCGCCGCCCGTCGGGTAGAAAATGGCATCGGGCAGTTCCCAATCCATCTGCTCGGCCACTTCGTAGCCCATCGTCTTTTTACCCTCGATGCGGTACGGCTCCTTGAGCGTGCTGACGTCGTACCAGCCTTCTTTGGGCCCGCGCTCGGCGACAATCTTCCCGCAATCGCTGATCAGCCCATCGACCAGCGTCACGTTCGCGCCATACGCCTTGCATTCCAGGTAGTTCGCCTGGGGGACGTCGCGCGGCATAAAAATGTGCGATTCAATTCCGGCCGCAGCCGCATAGGCGGCAAGCGCGCTGGCCGCGTTTCCGGCCGAGGGAATCGCCACTTTGCGCACGCCCAGCTCGACGCACATCGAGATCGCGCAGGAGAGCCCGCGCGCCTTGAAGCTTCCGGTCGGGTTCAGCCCTTCGTCTTTCACCCACAGCCATTCGGCGCCCAGCCGCGCACCGAGGCGCCGCGTGCGGATGAGCGGCGTCCAGCCTTCACCCAGGGAGACGATAGCCTGATCGGCGGGCGGCAGAACCGGCGCGTACCGCCACATGCTGGAGACGCCGTTCGGCACGTCGCGCCGGCGCCAGCGCGTGCGGATGAGATCGAGATCGTAGCGGACCAGCAACGGTCCGCCGCAAGCGCAAAGATTCTGCACAGTCCCGGCGTCAAACCGCTGGTTACACAGACTGCATTCCAGATGCGTAGCTTTCGACATGGAAATACGAGTCTAACATCGGGCAGCGGAATTCGCTCCCAGAGGAACTGCCACTGATTCGGCCGCAATCATCGTGCGTCGCGCCATCGGGCTTTGCCCGAGTCCGTTTTGTTACTGGAGCGCGAACGGGGACCAGATCGCCGGCCGGTATGTTGGATGCTGCGTCGTCGCGGGTGTAACGCGCATGGTCCTGTGACCAGGGTGGGGCCAAGCGAAGTAGTACGCAGCCTGCGGTACCCCCGCTTCTTACCGAAGGGCCGCCCGCTCGCCACGGGTTCCACCAGGGCTTCCACCTGGATCGGCGCACCTTCGGGACGCTCCCCGTGTGAGAATCGAATGGAATGACGCGCCGCCTCCTGATAACGCTTGCCGCCACACTCGCCGCTTGTGGCGAGAGAGCCACTCTGCCGCCCGATCTGTTTCCGCAAACCGTGAGCGGCGTGTGGAGCCGGACCGAGTTGCGTGATCTGCCCGTGGACGAATCGCCCGACCCGGTGCCGCGCAACAGCGTGGTGCAAATCCGAACCGCGGCGTACAAGGGGCCGGGCGAACTGGAAGCGCGCGTTTATTTGCTGGATTCCTCTGAAGTCGGAGCCGCGTTTGGCACGCGCTGGAGGCCGTCGGCGGATACGGTGTTTTTCAATCACGGGCCTTACTTTGTGGTGATCAAGTGGCAATCGCCGGATCGTAAGTCCCTGCAGGAATTTGTGGCGGAACTCCAGAAGAAGTTGGGGGCGGCGGCGGTAAAGCGATAGGCGGGTAAGCTAATCCTACCCGCCATTGCCCCGATGCGCCCGCCTGGATAGAACGATTTCTATGCGCCTATGGCAATAGCGGGCTTACTGAGGGTGGTCTGAAAAAAGCGCGGTGCGTGGAATGGCTGGAAGCGGTAGCCAATGCCGAAAATCGTCTCGATGTACTGGTCGGCGAATCCGCCCAACTTTTTGCGCAGCCTGCGCACGTGGACGTCCAGCGTGCGCGTGCGAATCTCCGCGCCATATCCCCAGACCCTCATCAGCAGGGCTTCCCGCGGGATAATCTCTCCAGCGTGCTGCACCAGAAGGGCAAGCAGGTCGTACTCCTTGCGGGTCAGCGTCATGCGTTGGTTGTCTAGTATGGCGGCCTGCTGATCGAAATCGATCGAAAGGTGTTCGTCATGATAAGTCGGAATTCGATTATTACTGGTGAGATGCGGTCCCATAACCTCTCCTTTGAGTGTCTACTTAGATCCTACGGACCAGCGCCACAAAGGTGATGGTTGACTTGTAAAAACTTTGTAAAAAGTACCGGGTAGAACTTGCTTATTCGATGATGAGCGTGCATCGGACCATAGTCCACCATGGTAGTCCAGCATAGTAGTCCAGGATAGTCCAGCCCTGACGCAAAACCGGGCCGCGCCCCACATATAATGGACTCACCGTGTCCTCCACCATTCTCGATCTCGCCGCTCCGGAACTCATTGCGCGCTATGAGCCTGTGATCGGCCTTGAAGTCCACGTCCAGCTCGCCACGGCCACCAAGATTTTCTGCGGATGCCCCACCGGATTCGGGGCCTCGCCTAACACCAACGTTTGCCCGGTTTGCCTCGGAATGCCTGGCGCGCTGCCGGTGCTCAGCCGCCAGGCCGTGGAACTGGCGATCCGCGGCGCGCTGGCGCTCAACTGCCAGATCCGCGCACAATCGCGGTTCGCGCGCAAGAACTACTTCTATCCCGATCTTCCCAAGGGCTATCAGATTTCGCAGTACGACGAGCCCCTGGCTGAGCGCGGCTACGTGGATATCGCGGTCGACGGCGCGGCCAGGCGCATCGGCGTGACGCGCGTCCACATGGAAGACGACGCCGGCAAGAGCGTGCACGACGGCTTCCCCGATTCCGGCCGCTATTCCTATGTGGACCTCAACCGCTCCGGCACGCCGCTGATCGAAATTGTCAGCGAGCCGGATATGCGCAATTCGGACGAAGCCTACGCTTACCTGAGCGAGATCAAGCAGGCGCTGCAATTCATCGAAGTCTCCACCTGCGACATGGAAAAGGGCCATCTGCGCTGCGATGCCAACGTTTCCGTGCGTCTCAAGGGCGCGGAGAAATTCGGCACGAAGGCGGAAGTGAAAAACCTGAACTCATTCCGCTTTCTCAAGCAGGCGCTCGATTTCGAAATCGCGCGTCAGGTCGCGGTGCTCGAAGGCGGCGGCCGGGTGGTGCAGGAGACGCGGCTATACAATCCCGACCGCGGCGAGACGTTCAGCATGCGCAGCAAGGAAGACGCGCACGATTACCGCTATTTCCCCGAGCCCGATCTTGTGCCGCTGCGGATCGGCGAGCAGTGGATCGCGGACGTGCGTTCCGCCATGCCCGAGCTGCCACCGCTCAAGCGCGCGCGCTTCATGGCGGAGTACGGGCTGCGCGAATATGACGCGGATGTGCTCACGCAAACGCGCGCCGCCAGCGATTATTTCGAAACCGCCGCCAAGATTTCGGGCGATCCGAAAACCACCGCCAACTGGGTGATGGGCGACCTGATGGGAATGCTCAAAGCCGAGGGCAAGGAGATTGGCGAGAGCCCTATCGGCCCGGAGAGTCTTGGCGCATTGGTGAAGCTGCTGGCGCAAGGCGAGCTCTCTGGGAAACTGGCCAAGGAGATTTTCCCGAAGATGTTTTCCACCGGCGATGCGCCCGCGGCCATCATGGAGCGGGAAGGGCTGAAGCAAATCAGCGATACGGGCGCGCTGGAGCGGATTATCGCGGATGTGATCCTCGCCAATCCCAAGCAGGTGGAGCAGTACAAAAGCGGCAAGACCACCGTGATCAACTACCTGGTGGGGCAGGCGATGAAGGCCACGCGCGGGCAAGCGAACGTGGCGGCGGTGACCGATTTGCTAAAGCAGAAACTGGGGTGATTGATGCTCAACGAAGGCGACAAAGCTCCCGACATCCGGCTGGCGACTGACGCAGGCGAGCCGTTTAAACTATCCGATCTGAAGGGCAAGCGGGTGGTGCTGTATTTCTATCCGAAGGCCGATACGCCCGGCTGCACAACGGAATCGTGCGAGTTCCGCGACGATGTGAAGGCCTTCGCCAAGAAGGGCGCGGTGGTGGTGGGCATTTCGCCCGACAAGCCCGCGGCGCAAGCCAAGTTCAAGCAGAAGTACGAGCTGCCATTCACGCTGCTGGCCGACGAAGAAAAGGCCGCCGCCAAGACCTACGGCGTGTGGAAAGAGAAGAACATGTACGGCAAGAAGGTGATGGGCATCGAGCGCAGCACCTTCGTAATCGGACCGGACGGCAAGATCGAGAGGATCTACGGCAAGGTGAAGGCTAAGGGGCACGCGGCGGAAGTGCTGGCGGCGCTGTAGCTTGTTTTCAGGCGCCGAGTTGCAGATCCACCGTTACCCGCTGGTAGGGAACGTGCGGCACTAAGCGTCCCTGGGCTTCGCGCTTCAGCGTCACGATCCCATAGCGCTGCATGGTTTTCAGCGTTCGCGACAAATTCGACTTCTTACGGCCCGTCAATTCAGCGAGTTCGGCGAGCGACTTTGGCTCGGACTTCCTGATGGTGCCCAGCAACAGCCGATTCTTTTCGGACAACACCCGGACGAGGCTTTCGGTTGAAGGAAACCAGATCTTTGGATCGCCCGGACCAGGTTTCAATTCTCCGCGGGCGATGGCCATCGTGCGAGCTTTCATGTCGGCGTAAGATGCAATTCCCACTTTTAGAATCTTCATAACTCAACTCCTCTCTCTTTCAGAACCGCGTCCACTTCCGCCCAGAAGTCCGCCAGCAAAGTTGCCGCGTCCCGGTACTCATATGGACGGATTGTGCGTATTCTGTGCTTGTGATCGTAAGCCGTCTTTCCTTTGCCACCCGGACCAGCCGACTGCCGCACCGGATGCGCGTTATCGAAGCCTACCAGCCGCTCGTTGTCGTTTCCGTGCAATGTTATCGAATAATCGAGCCCGTGCGGCCGATGCTTGGTCGCCAAGACCCGCTTCGCCTCAAACTTGACCCAGTATCCGCCTCTTTCATCGAGCACCAGCACCTGACCATCGAGATCGAGGAGCGTATCCAGGCTGGCGTCGCGTTGACCGTACACTACCCATGTTATCACCTGATGATAACCCTTTGCAAATTTGCGCTGCCGCCGGTCTAAATCTCACCAAATGCCCCCAGATCCGTCTTTCAAGGAAGGGCTGCACCGTGCCCGCGATGCTACCCTTTCAATATCGGCCCCACGAAAGCAACCGTATGAAACAACTGATTCTTGCCTGCTGCCTGGCAATCTCAGGCGCTGCCCTGGCCTTCCCCGCCGAATTCAGCATTCCCGTGGAAACCTATAAGCTGAAAAACGGCCTGCGCGTCATCCTCTCCAAGGACAACGCCGTCCCGGTAGTCACCGTCTACATGATTTACGATGTCGGCGCGCGCTCCGAAGAGAAGGGCCGCACCGGCTTCGCGCATCTCTTCGAGCACATGATGTTCGAGGGCTCCGCCAATGCGCCCAAAGGCGTGCAGGATACCATGGTGGAGTCGAACGGCGGCGTCGAAAACGGCTCAACGCATCCCGACTTCACCGACTACTACGAGGTTCTGCCCTCTAACAAACTGGCCACCGCGCTCTGGCTGGAATCGGACCGCATGCGCAGCCTCACCATCACCGACGAGAAGCTCACCAACCAGAAAGAGGCGGTGAAGCAGGAGCGGCGCCTCAGTTTCGATAACCAGCCGTACGCCACCGCCGAAGTGGACCTCTGGCCCACTCTGGCGTTTCACAACTGGCAGAGCTCACACTCGCTCATTGGGTCGTTTGAGGACCTTAACGCCGCCAGCGTCGCCGATGTCTCTAAATTCTTCAAGACCTATTACGCGCCCGATAACGCCGCCCTGGTGATCGTCGGCGATATCGAGATACCCGGGGCTAAGAAGCTGATCGAGACTTACTTCGGCGACATCCCCGCGCAGCCGCTGCCCAAGCGCCCCGATCTCACCGAGCCGGCCGGCATCACGGCGCATATGGAAACCTACAAGGACCCGCTGGCACGCGTCCCCGCGCTGATGATCGGCTACCCGGGGCCCAAGCGCCGCACGCCCGATTACTACGCCCTCAACATGATCGACGCCATCCTCACCAATGGCAACAGCGCGCGCTTTCGCATGGACTTGTTGAAGGGCAAGGAATCCATCGTGCAATACGAATCGAATCTGGGCTGGCCGTTCTGCAGCTATCTGGATTATCGCGACCCCGGCATCTACGGCATGTTCCTGCTCTACAAGCCGAATTTCACGGCGGATCAGGTTGTCGCTCAAGTGCAGGACGAGTTCGCCAAGCTGCAAAATGCGCCTATCGATGCGCAAGAGCTGGAGCGCGCCAGGACGCAGCTTCGCGCCACCATGATCAAGCAGTTGCAAAGCTCACTGAGCCGCGCGCAACAGTTGGGGCAGTATGAGCTAGCCGATGGCGATGCCGCGCTGATCAATACCGAGTTCGAGAAGCTGCTGAACGTTTCGGCCGCGCAGATACAGGCGGCGGCGAAGAAGTATCTCACGGCCGACAAACGCACGGTGCTCGCCGTCCAGCCGGCGCCGGCCCCGGCGAAAGGAGACAACTAGATGCGCTCCAGATTGATGTGCCCCAGATTGATGCGCCCCAAAGTTACGTTGAGCAAGCCGGTCGCGCTTTTCACCTTGGCCGCCCTGGCGCTGACGGCCCAGACAGTCGACCGCACCAAGCCGCCCGAGACGCCGCCTATTCCGAGTTACAAGCTGCCTCCCATCTCCACGGTCACGCTGGCCAATGGCCTCAACGTGATCCTGATTCAGGATGCGCGCTTTCCGCTGGTCACGGCGCGGTTGAACTTCCCGGCGGGGTCGAAGTTCGATCCGCAGGAACTGCCAGGCCTTTCCGAGGCCGTAGCGACGCTTCTGATCGAGGGCACCAAAACGCGCACCTCGCGCCAGATTTCCGAAGAGGCCGACGCCATCGGCGGATCGCTCAACGGTTCTTCCGGACCTGATAGTTTGACAGTGTCTGGCAGCGCGCTTTCCGAAAACCTCGCGAAGTTGATGGCGCTGATGGCGGACGTGGCAATCAACGCTTCGTTTCCCGCCGGCGAAGTCGATTTGGAGAAGCGAAACCGCGTGCAGAATCTGATGTCTGAACGTTCGCAGCCGAGCTTTCTCGCCCAGGAGAAGTTTGCGCAGGCGGTCTACGGCTCGTCGCCCTATGCGCATATCGGGCCCACCATGGAGTCCATCCAAAAGGTGGATGTAAAGGCGCTCGCCAGCTTCCGCGACGCGTATCTGATTCCGAACAATGCCACGCTGATCGTGCTTGGCCGGCTGCCCGCGCGCGAGGAAGTCATGAAGACCATTACCGGCAGCTTCGGTTCCTGGCAGCGCAAGGATGCGCCGGCTTCGCCCAAAGTGGACCCGCCCGCGCCGAAGCGCCAGATCGTGCTGGTGGACCGGCCGGGCTCGGTGCAGGCCGATATCCACGTGGGCCGGCTGGCGCCGACGCGGTTGACCTCCGAATTCTTCCCGATGGCAGTGGGCAATAACATCCTGGGCGCCGGCGCCAGCTCGCGCATGTTCACCGATATCCGCGAGCGCGACGGCTTCGCCTACGATGCGCATTCCGAGTACGTCACCAGCCGCGATGCCGCGTCGTTCGCCGCCGTCACTGAGGTCCGCAACGAAGTGATCGAGCCCGCGCTCAAAGAGGTGCTGGAAGAGATGGACCGCATGGCCAACCAGCCCGTGAGCAAAGAGGAACTGGCCAACGTGAAGAACTATATGTCCGGCTTATATCTTCTACGCCTCGAAACGCAGGAAGGCGTGGCGAACCAGTTGAACGGCATGAGGACGCTGGGATTGCCGGAAAACTATCTGGAGACTTACGTGACTCGCGTGCGCTCCGTGGAGCCGGACCAGATACAAGCCGCGGCGAAGAAATATATCTCGTCGGGGCAAGCGGCGATTGTGGTGGTAGGCGACGCTTCGAAGATCGGCGACGCGCTCAAGAAGTTCGGCGAAGTCTCGGTAGTCAAGGCGCAATAGATTCTGCGCCGGACGGCCGCTATTCGCCTCTTTTGATACCGCGCGCTTTGCGCCAACGGCGAAGGCCTTCGGCGCCCAGTATCAATGCGGCAATCCCGCTCTCCGCCAACGAAGATGGTTCCGGGGTAGCGCCAGTGTCGCCGGCGGGCAGGAGCGCGCCGCTGGAATCGTAAGCGTAACTGATCAACGTCAGATTGGGGCCGTCGGCGGCCGCGCTGGAATCCGCGTCTACGAGTTGAAGGGTAACCTCAGCCCACCCGTACTGAAGCAGACCATTTGTCTCGAATTGAAACAACAGGTATTTGTCGGTGAATGCGCTGCCGAAGATACGAGTGGAGCCGGAGCCCCATGCACGGTCCGCAAGCGTCCTTGTCCCGTCTCCGCCGACAAAACTATGCTTCCATACCGCCCCCGCGGTGAACGTGGCGAACTGAGTGTCGTTCGGAGGGGTTTCGGCGAATCCGAAAAGTACGTTGCTGCCGCCTAATGCGATCAGAGAGCGGGCGTAGCGGGGCGCATTGTTGGAAGATACGGCAGTTTTAAAGGAGAACGACGGCCCGCCCATGTTCGTAAAAGTTTTGAATGCCGCCTGGGCCAAATCACCCGTACCGAATCCGATAGTTCGGTCCAACACACCGGAAAAGAAAATGGTACTTGCCTCAGCTTTTCCCGAGGTAAGCGCCAGCGCGCCAGCGCCCACAGCCGTCAGCGAAGCTAGTTTCTTTATATTTATTGGCATTAATGTCCTATTAGCCATTAGTGTCGTCTAAGTGGGAATCAAATGAAACGGCCAAGCAACCAGACCGGGTTACTTTTAGTACAGCCAAGCTCGATGTTTGTGAGGATTTAGAGAAGTACCCGCGCGCACGGGCCAGTCCTAACGAAGCAGCCAGACCGGCGGCACAGTCAAGAAAGCACGTTCCGTACGGCGATCGCGTTCGACTATTATTACGCGGCGATCATGATGCTTCTACCAAGCCAGCGCTGCTGCCGTGGTGCGCGGATCGGCCGCCGCACTCACTGTGCCGGTGGCCCAATCGATCACGATGCCGGCGCTGTCGTTCATCGACCAGGGCCCGCGCATCGTCACCTTGTGCCCGCGCTTTTCCAGGTCGGCCTTGACTGAATCGGGAATGCGGCCCTCCAGCAGCAGGTCTCCCGGATACATGGTGTGTGGGAACGGCGACGCGGGGAAGCTGCGCGTCGACCAGCGCGGCGCCTCGATGGCCTGCTGCATGTTCATGCCGAAATCCACCATGTTGAGCAGCGTCTGGATGGTGCGCATAACTTGATCGTCCGCCCCGGGGCTGCCGGTCACCATGTACGGCTTGCCGTCCTTCATCACCAGCGTGCCTTGCAGCGTGCTGCGCGGACGCTTGCCGGGCGCCAGGGCGTTGGCGTGGCCTTCCACCAGCGAATAGTAATCGCCGCGGCAGTTCAGAATGAAGCCGAGGTTACCCATCACTACCTTAGTGCCGAACCCGCTATGCAAACTGGGCGTAAAGGAAATCAGATTGCGGGCTTTATCCACTACGGCGATGTAACTGGTGTCGCCGTCATGGCTCGCGCCGCCGTGCATATCCACATCCTGCGGGTAAGTGGCGGGCTTGTAGTCCTGACCGGCATAACTGGTGACATCGCCGGGACGGAACTCGAGTGACGACTTAGCCGGATCGATCAAGGCGCGGCGCGCCGCGGCGTAGTCCTTAGAGAGCAAACCGCTATATGGAATCTTAATGAAATCCATATCGCCCAGATAGGTGTCACGGTCAGCCATGGCCAGCTTGATGGCTTCGACTGAAGTGTGGATGTAATCCGCCGAATTGAGCCCCATCTTCTTCAGGTCGTAGCCTTCAAGAATGTTGAGCGCGAATAACTCGGCTGGCCCCTGACTCGACGATGCATTCTTGTAAACGGTGTATCCGCGATAGTTGGTGGAGACCGGCTCTTCGAGCTTGGCGGTGTAGCTGGCGAAATCCTCATAGCGGAACAGGCCGCCGTTCTCTTCGGAGAATTTCCCCATTTCGCGCGCGATATCGCCCTTATAAAAGCGGTCGCGTGCGGCCTTCAATCCGGCCAGGCGGCCTTGTCCTGACGCCTGCTTTTCGGCCTCTACCAGGCGGCGCAGGGTGCGGGCGAGATCGGGATTCTTCCACACTTCGCCCTCGCTCCAGCGCTGCCCATTCGGCGGCGCGAAAAGTTTGACGCTGGTGGGATATTTCTGCAGCGCCTGCGAGCTTAACCCGCGGCCGCCGATGGGAACGCCGCGCTCGGCCATTTCGATGGCGGGCTGGAGCACCTCCGCGAATGTCTTCGTGCCCCACTTCGAGAGCATGATGTACCAGGCATCCACGGCGCCGGGCACGGTGCCGGAGAGCAGCGAATCGTTGACCGGAATCTTGCCGCCCTGGTGCGTCTTGTACCACTCGATGGTGGCGAGTTTCGGCGCAGTGCCTTCGGCGTTCAGCGAATAGACCTTGTTGTCTTTGGCGCTGTAGATCAGCAGCGTGGCGTCGCTGCCCAGGCCGTTCAGGTTCGGCTGCACCAGTCCCAGCACGGCTTGCCCAGCGACAATAGCGTCGAAAGCGTTGCCGCCGGCTTGCAGAATGTGCTCGGCGGTGAGCGTGGGCAGCGGCGCCATGGAGGCGGCGGCGTAATCCGTGCCGCGTACGAGCTGCTTCATGGTTTGGCCGCGGCCGCCGTTGGCGGTGGCATTGGCCTCATCGTTGGCGTCGGCGGATGCGTCCGGCCGCGTGCGCTGCGTCGGTTGCGCAGTGAGCGCGAAAGTCGCTGCCAGGAGGCCGAAGAAGGCTTTCCGAAACATAGGTACTCCAGTGACGCCAGTATCTCAAATTGCGCCGAAGGTGTCCAAGTCATCCATCACGCGGCTCAACGGTAAGCTGCACTGCGATGGCGAACGCGGCGAATCTCAATAGTGTCGTCGTCCGTGTGAACGAAGCGATGCAAGGCGGATAGAATCCGCATCGCGGTGGTTTTGTCGAGAGATCGGATATCGGCCTTGGCCTGATCGGTCCAGACGATCCGCTTCACACCGGAGCCCGGGTACTCTCGATCTCTTCCTGCGCGAAGCCGAGTTCGGCCAGCACCTGTTCATGAGGGATCGGCTCATTGTGTTGAAGCCACGTGCGGGCTTCATTGAGCGCCTGCTCTTCTTCTTCAGTGACAGGCTCGTCGTCGATTGGCGCGTTGGCGATGGCGCGCGCGACAGGGTCGGCCATCACTTCGAGCAGTCGAACGACGGCGGCGAGTTGTCCGCGGTCGAGTTGGTCGAGCAGATGGTGAGCGTGCTGCTTGTGAATGGCGGGATCCATGAAAATACGCCCTTCGCGATCCAGTAATGTCGTCGCTATGCGTTGCGGGTAGCGACGTTGATGTTCATCTAACCCTATCCTACTTGTATTCTTCAGATGGGTGTCCGTATCGCCTCAAAGTTGTGCTAAAAGTGTCGAAGCAGCAGGAAGTCATGTGAACCTCTCCGTTATTGCGCTGTCTCTCGCCGGAGCTGCCTTTGCGCAGCAAGCGTCGCCGCCCGCTCCGCAGACCAAACCCACAGGCGCCTCACCCGACAATCATGGGCCGGCATTCGAAGTGGCATCGATTAAGTTGGCGCCGCCGGGCAAAGGCCCTGGGATGGGCGTCGTGCAGGATGAATTGCAGAATTACATGCCGGCCGGCTTCATTAAAATGGATCGCGCGCGCGTTACGATACGGAATCAATCGTTGCTTAACTTGGTTGCCGCCGCTTACCGCGTGAGGATGAGCCACATCTCAGGCCCCGCTTGGATGTCGGAGCAACGGTTCGACGTCGATGCCAGGATTCCCGAGGATGCGCCGCCTGGCCAAGTCAATGAGATGCTGCAGGCGCTGCTCGCGGAGCGGTTCGCGCTCCGGCTGCACACCGAGAGCAGGAGTCAGACGGGCTACGCATTGGTGGTGGGAAAGAACGGGCCAAAACTCGAAGTTTCGGTTACTCCTGCCAATCCTCCAAGTACCGCCGGATCCGGCGACGGTAGGAAAGAGGCGCCGCTGGCGATGATGTTTCAGGCGATGAAAGACCGGCAGGCGCAAGGAAAGTCTGGCGGGCGATCCTGGCAATTCAAGGGCATAACCACCGCCCGGCTGGCCGAAGCCCTTTCGAGCTACGCCGATGTCCCCGTGACTGACATGACGGGGCTCGACGGCAAGTACGACGTAGCTTTGGAAACCTCTCCGCCGCATGTGGACCCAGCCTCGGGCATGGAAGACCCCGGCGTTACAATCTTCGAATGCGTGGCGAAGCTCGGGATGAAGCTGGAACCGCGCAAAGCGCTTGTCGACACGCTCGTGATTGATAATCTTTCTAAGATGCCGACGGAGAATTAGGTTGCCGGCATCTCATTTGTGTTAAATGTGTCGCAAGGGTATCTGCGCCGTCAGCGGCGCCTGTAGCACCCGGGAGGTCTTGTGAAACCGTTCGTCATCGCGTTAACTCTCGTCGGCGTTGCGATTGCCCAGCAGCCGTCGCCGGGAATTCCGAAGATCAAGTTTACCGACACCACGCTAGATAACGGGCTCCGCGTGCTCATCTCCGAAGACCACTACGCGCCGGTCTACGCCATCTGCATCTCTTACAAGGTGGGCTCCCGCGATGAGCGCCCAGGCCGCACCGGATTCGCTCATCTCTTCGAGCACATGATGTTCAAAGGCTCGGAAAACGTGGGCACGGGCGAGCTGGATTTCCTCATCTACAACAACGGCGGCAATTCCAACGGCACCACCAATACCGATCGCACTTCCTATTACGAAGTGCTGCCGAAGAACCAGGTGGATCTGGGCCTCTATCTCGAAGCCGACCGCATGCACGGCCTGGTGATCACGCAGGAGAATCTCGAGAACCAGCGCCAGGCCGTGAAGGAAGAGCGCCGCCTGCGCGTGGACAATCAGGCTTACGGCCAAACGTCCGAGAAGGTGGAAGAGCTGATCTACGATAATTTCGCCTACCATCACCCGGTGGTGGGCTCCATGGAAGATTTGGACGCGGCCTCCGTGGACGACGTGAAGCAATTCTTCAAGACCTATTACGCGCCCAACAACGCCGTGCTGGCGCTGGTGGGCGATTTGAACACCGCCGAAACTCTGGCGAAGGTGAAGAAATACTTCGGCGCCATCCCGCGGCAGACGCCGCCCAAGCCGGTGGATCTCAGCGAGCAACCGTTGAAAGCCGAGCGGCGCGCCACGCTGCAAGATCCGCTGGCCCGTCTGGCCGAGGTGGATATTGCGTATCGAATTCCGGATGCGACGTCGCCGGAAACGCAGGCCCTGGGCGTGGCGGCTTCCATTCTGGGCGGCGGCGGACGCGGCGGGCGCGGCGGCGGAGGCGGCGGGAACACATCGCGGCTCTACAACCTGCTGGTGCAGGATAAAGAAGTGGCGCTGAATGTTTCGGCGGGCGCGGAGCGGCGCGGCGGCCCCGGCATCTTCCACGTCACCGCTACCATCCGCCAGGGCAAGACCCCGCAGGAAGTGGAAGGCTTGATCGAAGAAGAGATCTCCAAACTGTACTCTCAGCCTGTGAGCGATAAGGAACTGCAGCGCGCGCGCATCGCGATTCGCCGCAGCGCGGAGAACCGGCTCACCGCTCTGAGCCGCGCGCAGGCTCTGGCGGATGCGGCGGCGGTCTACAACGATCCGAACCGCGTCAACACCGAAATTCCCGCGGAACTGGCGGTTACGGCGGCGGATATCCAGAAGGCCGCGAAAGACCTGCTGGTGCAGCAAAACCGCGTGGTGGTAGTTACCATGCCGACGGGCGGCGGACGCGGCGGCAGGCGGGGAGGCCAGTAATGATTCGTGAGACAAGCATGAAATCGGGGTGGATGGCGGCACTGCTCTCGACGGCGTTAGCCACGGCTGCGATGGCACAGGAGCCTGCCGGCCCCGAGAGCTTCCGCGGCATGGTCCGGCTGAACCGCGCGCCGGTATCGAATGAAGTGCTGAAGGTCAAACTGCCGCGGCCGGTGGAGCGCCAGCTTTCGAACGGCATGAAGCTGGTGATTCTTGAGACGAACCGCACACCCACCGTCTCGCTGACCATCCAGATTCCCTCCTCGCCGCTGCGCGACCCGCAGGGCTTGCCGGGAGTGGCCGAAGCCACTGCGGCCATGATGATGATGGGGACCGCCACGCGCTCGTCGCGGCAGCTTGCGGAATCGCTGGCGGAGATCGGCGCGACGCTGAGCATCGGCGCTGGCGGTGGAGGCGGCGGACGCGGCGGAGGCGGCGCGGCGGGCGGTGATGGCGCAACCGGAACCATCGCGCTGAATTCGCTCGACGAGTATTTCGATCAGGCGCTGGCGATCATGACCGACGTGGTGCTGCATCCTGCATTCCCGGCGGATGAATTCGAGAAGTGGAAGGCGCGCCAGCGCGGAACCATTGAGCAGTCGCGCACTCAACCTGCGGCGCTATCGAGCGAAGTCTTGATGAGGGTGCTTTATCCCAACGATGCGCGGCGCTTTACGCGCATTACCGCGGCCTCGCTCGACAAGATTACGCGCGAAAACCTCATCGAGCATTACAAGAAGTATTACGTTCCGTCGGGCGATTGGGGGGGCATGGTGGGCGACATCGCGCCGCGCGACGCCGTAGCCAAATTGGAAAAAGCGCTGGGTAACTGGAAGGGCGGTCCGGTGGAAGCCATCTCGCTGCCCATCGATCCGCCCATCGCGGAAAAGAAAGTCTATCTGGTCTCGCGGCCAGGCTCGGTGCAGACCGAATTGACGCTGGCCAACCGCGCCATCGCGCGCACCAATCCGGATTACATCGCTTGCATGGTGATGAACCAGGTGCTGGGAAGCGGTCCGGCGGCGCGCCTGTTCCGCATCATTCGCGAGGAAAAGGGCTACACCTATGGCGTCAGCTCGAGCTTCGCGGCCACCAAATTTACGGCGCACTTTACGTCTTCCATGTCGGTGCGCACGGAAGTCACCGAGCCCGCGCTGGCGGATCTGCTGAAGGAGTTCCATGAGATTCGCGATGTGCCGGTCCCGAAGGAAGAGCTGGAAGGCGCGAAGCGCGCGCTGGCGGCCAGTTTCGCCGTGGGGCTTGAGAACCCCGCGGGCGTGCTCAACCGGTGGATGCAACAGCGCGAATACGGGCTGCCGGAGGATTACTGGGATACGTACACCGAGAAAATCGCCGCGATCACGGCGGCCGACGTGCAGCGCGTCGCGAAGAAGTACGTGCCTTACGACAATGTGCAGATTGTCGCCGTGGGCGATGGGGACAAGATTCGCAGCTCGCTGAAGAAGTTCGGCCCGGTGGAAGAGGTTCCGCCGGGTAACTGACAAACTCGCTATGAAAGCGCTAAGGCTCTGAAGGGCGACTGACCTTGCCTCCGGTGATCGCCGGTACGCCTGGGCCTACCAGACGACCCCGTTCCGGCATACAATACCATCT
>JBEKNN010000064.1:0-34187 GCA_049522755.1 Bryobacteraceae bacterium
CTCCCCCGAGCCGTGGCGCACGCACCCTCGCGTGCAGCGTTCACAATCGTGTGGACGCGCTTCGCCGGTGCGAACCGTGCATGTTCAAGACTACCGGCACGCCAGGTTCAGGGGCCGAAATTAGTTCGGAATTCCTCGCTCTCGTTGCGGAGGCGAAGCACTAAGCTAGCGCGCGTAAATCTGTTCTCTGGCGGAACCGCCGTAACCAGCGCCTGCGGCGTTAGCCAGATGGCCATCTGTGTCGGCAGATGTCCAAGGTCTTGCGTTCTGCGCGGCGGAGTGCTTCGATAGACCGAGTCTTTGCATCCGTGAGATCAGGGATGTTCTGGGCAACCCGAGTCTGGCCGCCGCGCCACTCGGTCCGCCGACAACCCAATTGGATTCTCGAAGCGTCGCCACGATGTGTGCGCGCTCCGCATCCGCCAGGGTGCGGACCTCAGACGAGGCCCGTTGCATATGAAACTCCGCCAGCCGCGGCCGCAGAACCGCGCCAGTCGTCATGATTACCGCACGCTCAATGAAGTTTTGCAGCTCCCGGATGTTGCCCGGCCAGTGATGGCTTTCGAGCGCTTCCATCACCTCCTCGGGTATGCAATCGATCGATTTGCCTTGCCGTTCGGCGAACTTTCGAACGAAGTGACTTACCAGAAGAGGAATATCGCCGTCGCGTTCCCGCAAGGGTGGCAGGTTGATGGGAAAGACATTCAGCCGGTAGTAGAGATCGGCGCGAAACTTCTTCTCCTGGACCATGCCCCACAGGTCCTGATTGGTCGCCGCGATCACGCGCACGTTCACCGGGATGGTGCGGCTGCTGCCGAGGCGCTCGATCTGCCGCTCTTGCAGAACGCGCAGGAGTTTCGGTTGGAGCTCCAGGGGAAGGTCGCCGATTTCATCGAGAAACAGCGTGCCTCGGTCCGCGGCCTGAAAGCGTCCCTCGCGATGGGTAACGGCTCCCGTAAAGGCGCCTCGCTCATACCCGAAGAGTTCACTCTCCAGCAGAGCCGCGGGAATCGCGGCGCAGTTGATCGCGACGAACGGTTGCTGCCGGCGCGGGCTGGCGGCGTGAATTGCCTGTGCCACCACTTCCTTCCCGGTGCCTGTCTCCCCGCGAACGAGGACGGCGCTATCCACCGGCGCCACCATCTCGATTTCTTCAAGTAAAGCCCGGAATTTGGGGCTGGAACCAATCAAATTAGTAATAGCCATCTCTTCCTCCTTGCTGAACTGGAAACCCGCTGTTCAATACTTGCTCAATCCTCTTTCGGCGCCTTCAAGGCGAGCTCGATTGCGCCTAACAAATCCGCGGCGTCGAACGGCTTATGCAGGAAGCCGGCGGCGCCTTGACTGAGTGCCCTTTGTCGAATGTCGGCATCATAGTGGGCGGTAATTAAGATAACCGGTAACCGGGGATATTGGAGCCTGACGCGGCGCTGCAGCTCGAGCCCGTCGATCCCCGGCATCTTCACATCCGTGATCAGGCAGATCGCCGACTCGGGCGCTCCCGATTGCAGAAACTCTTCGGCGGAAGCGAAGACCAATACTGTATGGCCGGCCGAAGCCACCAGGCTCTCTATCGACTCGCGAACTCTATAATCATCGTCCACCGCCGCGACGATGTGCCTTGCAGAACCTGCATTCGAACTAAAATCTCCAACCACGATTCGATCTTAACCGCGGTTGCGGAACGGGCGCCATTATATGTTTATTTAGGCGTGTCCTGCTCCGCGCGAAAGCACAAGCTTGTCAGCCATGCGGACGAGTTCGGCGAGCGACCGCGCACCCATCTTGCGCATGATCTGGCCGCGATGCACGCCGATGGTGATCTCACTGGCGCCAAGTTCCGCGGCGGTCTGCTTATTCGCCAGCCCCGCCACCACGAAGGGCAGGACCTCCCTTTCGCGCGGGGTGAGCAAGGCGTAGTGCTTCTGTAGCTCCGCCAGTTCCGCTCGCTCCCGCCGTCCTTTTCGATCGAGCGCAAGCGCCGCGTCGATCGCCGCCAGCAGTTCCTGGTCGCCGAATGGTTTGGGCAGGAACTCGACGGCCCCGGCCTTCATGGCGCGGACCGAAGAGGGAATATCTCCGTGACCGGTAATGAAGATGATCGGCGGCCCGCTGCCGTCGGCCAGTTCGCGTTGCAATTCCAATCCGCTCGGCCCCGGGAGTTGCAGGTCCAGCACCAGGCAGGCGGGCGCGTCCGGCTTTTCGGCCTCCAGAAACTCCGCCGCCGAGCCATACGCGGTCACGCGCAGCCCGACCGATGCGATCAGGCTGGATAATGCCTCGCGCACGCGATAGTCATCATCTACAACGAAGACAATGGGGTCGTCGGAAGTCATGACACGGGGCTCAACTGCAGCGGAAGAGTGAAGTAGAACGTGGCGCCGCGACCTTCTCCGGAGGCCGCCCAAAGGCGTCCGTTGTGAGCCTGGACAATCGAGCGGCAGATCGCCAGCCCCATGCCCATGCCGTTCTGTTTGGTGGTGAAGAAGGCGTCGAAGACTGTGTCCGGATTTTTCAATCCCACTCCGGAATCCTGTATCTCTACCAGGACGTTATCGTCACTTTCCCGTTTGGAACGAATGAACAGACTCTTGGGGTGATCGATCACCCCATCCATCGCCTCGATCCCATTCAGCAGCAGGTTCAGTATCAATTGCTGCAGTTGGACGCGATCGCCGGTCACCGGCGCCAGATCCAGTCCCAGGTCGGTCTCTACGAGGACGCGCCGCCTCGCGGTCTCACTCCGCAGGACGCCCAGCACTTCGCCGATCACTTCGTTCAAGTCGAGCGGAACTTCTTCATGTGCAGCCCGTTTGAAAAGCGCGCGTATGTGGCGCACCACTTCGCCCGCATCTTTCCCATCGCGGACAATCCGTTCGGCGGCTTCCACGGCCTTGGCGAGGTTCGGCGGCTGGGCGGAAAGCCAGCGCAGGCACGCATTACCGTTCGAGACCACGGCGGTGAGCGGCTGGTTCACTTCGTGCGCGATGGAAGCCGCCAATTCGCCCACCGTAGCAACCTGCGACGCAACAGAAAGGCGCTCCTGGGTGTTTCGCAGCGCTTCCTCCGTCCGCCTGCGGTCTTCCACATCGATACAAATTCCGTACCATTGCACGACTCGCCCCTCGCTGTCACGCAATGGCTCACCCCGCACGTCGAACCAGCGATATGCGCCATCCGCGCGGCGGAGCCGGTAACTGACCTGGTGAGGCTCTCCGGTCTGCGTGTTCTGCCGCCATATGCGTATGGTGGAATCGACATCGTCCGGATGGAGAAGCCGCAGCCATCCGTTGTTTCCAAAGTCTTCGAGCGGCTTGCCGGTATATTCCAGAACGCGCCGGTTGACGTAGTCGATCTCGCCGTCCGGCGTGGTGCGCCACACCAGGGCGGGAATCGTTTCGGTCATCAGGCGGAGATGGTGCTCGCTCGCCCGCAGAGCCTGCTCAGCTTGCCTTCGATCTTCGATATCGGTCAGGAGGAGGCACCAGCGGACAATGTGGCCTTCCGCGTCGCGCATGGGCAGACCACGTGTATGGAACCACCGATACACGCCGTCGGCTCGCCGGACGCGTTCGTCAGCGTCGTATGGATTGCCGGTCTCCACCGACCGGCGCCAGCGATTGGCTACGCGCGCGCGATCTTCCGGATGTAACTTCTCCGCCCAATTTTTCAGCTTCTCAGGACTTTGTCCTGTATAAGCTATGAGTTGCTCATTTACCGTTTCGGTGTCGCCCTCCGGAGTCATGGTGGTTACAAGGGCTGGGATACTATCGACCATCAACCGTAGTTGATGCTCGCTCGCCCTCAAAGCTTCTTCGGCGCGCTTGCGTTCTTCGATGTCCACATACAGTGCGTGCCAACGGATAGTCCTGCCCTCGGTGTCGCGCAGGGGAAGAGCGCGGGCGTGAAACCAGCGATACACTCCGTCGGCGCGCCTTAGACGAACTTCGGTATTCAATGGATTCCCGCTCTCAATGGCATACTTCCACTGGGCGATGGTGTCCGCGCGGTCGTCCGGATGCACCGCTTCGGGCCAGTTCTTTAACTGATCCAGGGTCATGCCGGTGTAATCGACGCACTGTCGATTTACCATTTCGATCTCGCCTGTCACTGTTCGGATACTGATCAGCGCCGGGATGCTGTCGACCATTAAGCGGAGTTGCTGTTCGCGGGACCGGAGGGCTTCCTCTGTGCGCTTGCGATCTTCGATGTCGGTGAGCACGCAATACCAGCGGACCACTATGCCCTGGTTGTCGCGCAGGGGCAGGCCGCGAACGTGGAACCAGCGAAATGCGCCATCTGCGCTGCGCATATGGTGCTCTACATCGTATTCGCATCCCGTTTCGATCGACTGTTTCCATTGGGCGGCCACGCGCGGCAACTCCTCTTCCGGCACAAGTCCGGTGGCCGACCAGTCCTTGAGCGCGTCAAACGCCAACCCTGTATAGTCCAGGACGGGCTGATTGACCAGTTCGAGGCCGCCTTTCGGCGTCATGGTGGCGACCAGGCCGGGAATGCTATGGACGATCAAACGAAAACTCAGCTCGCTGGCGCGTAACGCGTCAGCCGCCTTTTTTCGGTCTTCAATGTCGATACATACGCCATACCACTGCACGACCTTTCCCGATTCGTCCCGCAAAGGAGAGACGCGGAACAGGAACCAGCGATATGTACCGTCGAAACGGCGCAGACGCGCTTCCAACTCAGGATCCTCGTGAGAAGCCAGAACCGATCGCCAGTACTCCATCGTCCGATCCAGGTCGTCCGGATGACACACAACCTTCCAGCCCCAACCCAGCGCCTCTTCCGCTGAGATGCCGGTATAGTCCAGCCAGCGCTGATTGATAAAATCGGCCGCGCCGTCGCCTCGACTGGCCCACGCCGGCACGGGAATCGAATCGATGATCAACCGCAACCGGGCTTCAGACTTCTGAGCCTGAGCCAGAGCGTCGGCCGAAACCTGCCGGTATTTGGCGTCAATATCGCGGCGGGCATCTTCCACCCGCCGTTTCGCCTCGATTACCACTGTGCTCAGCAGGACCGGTACCAGGAAGGCGCCAAATCGTGGGTACGACGATGCCTGAATCCAGAGATCGTATTTCGGCGGAAGGAAGAAATAAGCGAAAGCCAGGGAGGATAGCAGCACCGACAGGACGCCCGGCCCCTTCCCGCCGTAAAGGCTGCTCACCATGACGGCGAGGAAGAAGCAAGAGGACGGCGAATCCAAGGGGATGGCTAGAGCCAGCGCAATACCGCACGAAATTACCGCAAGCCCATAGCGCCAAGCTGTGGAGAGAACCGTCATGTGCCAACAATTCGCGCCCGTTGGGTCTGGTCAATAGGCCGCGCGGAACAGTGTCCTTTCCCATATGGTGCCAGATTCTGTTCCAATTCGGGCCTAAAGGTTTATTCAGATGGGACTGCCCGATGCTCCGGCAAGGCACGTTGCGAGAGCTTCGGTAGATTTGCGACGCTCCACCCGCCACCCAGCGCTTTGACCAGCAGCACGCTGGCGTCCATGCGGAACGGGCGCCGGAGAATCAGCGGGCAGCCAAATCAATTCCCGTCGATAACGCTCAGGATGGTGAGCGGCGAATTTCCCTCGAGGCGGTTATTTACAAACAGGAACAGAAACTCCTTGTTCTCGCGGGCGCGGCCGATCAGGATTCGCATGGAGTCGCGCGCTTCCGGGTTCGGGTCGCGAATCTGGTCGTAGGGCTGAAATGTCTCAACGGCCTGTTCGTAATTGCGGCCGTGGCGCAGCAGCGCCCGGCATACCAGAAAATCCGCGGTAACGGAATCGGGAATCGCGATCTGATGCCGCAGCTCGGGCATCTTCGACCATGCATTATAAACGTGCGCCACGCCGTGGCTGCGCAGGCAGGCGAAGTAATCCGGTTCGAGGAAGTCCGGCGTGCGGATTTCCACGGCGTAGCGGAATTCGGGCGGCAGCGCGGCCAGGAACGGGTCGAGGCGGTCGAGGAAATCCGGCAGATTGGCGAAAGTACGGCGGTTGAAGGCGCCGAATTCGAAGATCAACACCGCGGTCTGCGCGCGATACGGCAGCAGCGGGCGCAGGAACATTTCGTACAACAGGCGCGAGTTGAGGAACTCTCCGTTCTCCAGGCCGGCCTGCGGACCATAGCGGGCGTGCGTCGGAAACACTTTGCAGGTGATCTGTTCCGGCACTTTGAAGGCGAAGCGGAACGCGCCCGGAACTTGCGCGAAGAGTTTGCGCCAGAACTCGTCGCCGGGAAACTGGTAGAAGGCGAAATCGCCGCAAACGGCTGGAAATGTTTCAGCGTACTCGCGCAGACAATCGGCTTCGAAGAGCTTGCGCGAGAAGCGGCCGCGCGAAAGATAGCGCTCGCGCGAGTAGATCTGGCCCAGCCATCCCTCGTACTTCCAGGAGCTGCCGCCGATGCAGATGTTTTGATCAGCCAAGGCGCGCAGCCGGGTCGCCAGCGCGGTCCGGTCGAAATCGCCCGGTTCGTCGAAGAGCGAACCTACCACGCCTGTACGGCCCGGTAGTAGAACGGGTCGGCGCCGCCTTCGACCAATCCGGTTGGCCGGAGACGTAAGAATACGGGCGCGGTGCCGCTTTGAAAGCGCGACGTCACGGTAATCTTGTGCAGGCGTTTTTGCAACTCCTCGACCACGGCGGCGGAAGTGCGCTCGTCGAGGAACAGGCTGCCGGGGCTCATGGCGTGGTTATCGAAGCTCGATACCAGGTGCTCGGTTTGAAAGCGCGGCGCCTCAACGGCGTTCTCGGCATTGGCGCCCCACAAGGTTGCGTAGAGGAACACTTGCAGCAGCCCTTGATCCTGATCGTCACCGCCGGGCGTGCTGAGCGCGAGCACCGTGCCGTCGGGATTGGTGACCAGCGTGGGGCTGAGCGTAACGCGCGGGCGTTTGCCGGGGCCGAGCTCGTTGGGGTGGCCGGGTATCAACAGGAAACTTTGCGCGCGCTCGGTGAGCGGGATGCCGGTATCGCCCGCGATCACGGCAGGCATCCAGGCGCCGGACGGCGTGATGGAAATCGCGACGCCATCCTTATCGATAGCATTCACGCAGGTGGTGTCCTTAGCGAGCAGGGCGGGGTCGATATCGCGATGCGACAGGTTGGCGAAGAAGGGATGCTTGGGCGGGTTAGCCTCCACATCGCCGGGCCGGAATTCGAGCGACGCGTTGGGGCCAATCAGCTTGCGGCGCTCGGCCGCGTACTCTTTAGAGAGCAGACGCGCTTCGGGGATTTTGGTGAATTTGGGGTCGCCGTAGTAGGTGTCGCGGTCGGCGTAGGCCAGCTTGAGCGCTTCCACTATGGTGTGGATATAGTCCGCCGAATTCATTTTCATGGCGGTCAGATCGTAAGGCTCGAGGATATTCATCGCCTCGATCATGGCCGGGCCCTGGCTCCAGAAACCGGGCTTGTAAACGGTATAACCGTGGAACGTGGTGGAGACGGCCTCTTCGGGCGCAAGATGAAATGCCGCCATGTCTTCATAGCGCAGCAGGCCGCCGTTGGCCTTCATGAATTCGTCGATCTTGTGAGCGATTTCGCCGCGGTAGAAATAGTCGCGCACGGCCTCCATGGCCTTTTCGCGCGTGGCGCCGGCGGCGCGGGCCTTGGTTTCGACAGCGGCCATGGCGCGGAGGGTGCGCGCGAGATCGGGTTGGCGGAAGATATCGCCAGCGCGGGGAACATTGCCATTAGGGAGGTAGACGCGCTTGGAGGTTGGCCACCCTTCGAGATACCTGGCAACACCGCGAATCGACATGGAGCCCATGGTGGAGCGATACTCGTCGATGGGGAAGCCGTCGGCCAGCTCGATGGCAGGCTGAACGGTTTCGGCGAAGGATTTGGTGCCGAAGTTTTGCAGCGTGACAAGGGCGGCATCCACCATGCCGGGGACCAGCGCGGAGAGCACGCCGGCTACCGGGACCCAGTCCTTGAGGCCGCCGGCGGTGGGCGGATCGACAATTTCATCGTCCTTGAGTTTGTGCTTGCGGAAGAAATCGGCGGTGCCCAGTTTCGGCATGGTGCCCACACCGGCGATGGCGAAAACCTTGCCCTCTTTGGTGCGGACGAGGATGGGCGATTCGCCGCCGAAGCCGAAGTGGGAGAATTCCGTGACCGACGCGGCCAGCATGGCGGCGATGCCGGCGTCCACCGCGTTGCCGCCGCTGGTAAGCAAACGCATGCCGGCTTCGGTGGCGTATTCCGAGCCGCCGCCGACGGCGCCGCGGGTGCCGCGGGAAGGAAAACGGACAGGGCGCTGCCCCGGCTGAGAATAGGCGCTGAGGGATAGGGCCGTCAAGAGAACTGCTGTTCGAAGCTTGATCACTATCCCTTTAGTATAATTTGGTCAACCGTGGAAGATCGGGACGAAAAATCACGCGCCGGGAAAACGCTGGCTTACGCGGCGCCTTCTGCGAACTTGCAAGACAATCGGTTGGCAGGCGAAAGCGCCTGCCCCACGAAGCAAACCAATGCGCGCCAAGGTGGGACAGACGCTTTCGTCCGTCAACCCAGCGAGGACGAGCCGATGCTATATTGTCCGGTCTGCTCGACGCGGTTGGCCGAGCGCAAATGTAAGCTGTTCTGCGAGCGCTGCGGCTACTATATGAGCTGCGCCGATTACTACTAAACATAATGTCCGACATATCCGAACTACTCGAACGATACCGCCGCGGCGCCGAAGTTCTGGCCGTGGCTCTTACGGGCGTATTTGGCGAAGAGGAAGACTTCGCCACGGCGCCCGGCAAGTGGAGCATACGGCAGTTGATGGCGCACCTGGCCGACGCCGACCTGGTAGGCGCGCACCGCTTCCGCCAGCTGATCGCTGAAGACAATCCCATCATCGTGGCGTTCGATCAGAATAAGTGGGCGGCGAACCTCGACTATTCGCGGCGTAAAGTGAAGCAGTCGCTGGAGACGTTTCGGCGCCTGCGCGCGGAGAATTACGAGTTGCTGAAGGAACTGCCGGAGAACGCTTACGGGCGTACGGGCAATCACACCGAGCGGGGAGTAATCACATTGGGTCAGATGCTGGAGGGGTATGCGGGGCACGCGGAATCGCACGCCCGGCAGCTACAGCATATCCGCGAAGCGTATAAGCAGGCCAAGGGAAAAAAATGAGAGTGCAGGCTCCGAAGAGATTGTTATTCGGTCCGGGACCGAGTCCGGTGGCGCCGCGCGTGTATGAGGCGATGCAGCAGAATGTGGTGGGGCACCTGGACCCGTTCTTCCTGCAGACAGCCGCTGAAGTTCGGCGGTTGATCGGGCATGCATTCTCGACCGCGAACGAATTCAACCTGGCGCTGTCGGGAACCGGCAGCTCGGGGATGGAAGCGGCGGTGGCGAATTTCACGGGGCCGGGCACGAAGTTCGCGCTGTTATCCAACGGATTCTTCGCCGAGCGCATCGGTGAAATGGCGCGGCGGCAGGGCGGCGAAGTGGTGAAACTGGCGAAGGAGTGGGGCCAGCCGTACGACCCGCAGGAGGCGCGCGAGTTCATCAAACGCGAGCGGCCGCAGATTGTGGCCTTCGTGCAGGCGGAGACTTCCACGGGAATGTTCAACCACGCCAAGCCCATCTGCGAGGCGGCGCGCGAAGTGGACGCGCTGACCATCGCCGACTGCGTAACGTCGCTGGGCGGCATGCCGGTGAGCGTCGACGAGAACGGAATCGACATCGCTTATAGCTGCTCGCAGAAAGGCCTCGGATGTCCGCCGGGGCTCGCGCCCATCACGGTTTCGCCGCGCGCGCTCGACCGGTTGAAGAACCGCAAGACGCCGGTGCAATCGTGGTATCTCGATTTGCAACTGATCGACGCGTTCTACACCGGCCACAAATATCACCATACGGCATCGGCGACTTTATTTTTCGCGTTGCGCGAGGCTTTGGCGCTGGTGGAAGAGGAGGGGCTCACCGAGCGGTGGGAGCGACACCGCAGGAACCATCTGGCGTTCGTCGCGGGAATTGAGGCGATGGGGCTGCAGATGCACGTGGCGAACGCCGCGGACCGGCTGTGGACGCTGAACACGCCGCGCGTGCCGGATGGCATCGACGACGCGAAGGTGCGCAAGTATCTGTTGGAAGAGCGGGGCATGGAAATCGCCGGTGGATTTGGTCCATTGGCGGGCAAAGTGTTTCGCATCGGATTGATGGGATATGGGTCGCAGGCGGAGAACGTGTCGCTGGTGCTGGAGGCGTTAGGCGGGGCGTTGAAGCGGCAGGGATATGGGGCGGCCTGATACGATCTCGGATTGCCGACAGCGCGGCGGGCGGCGGCGTCTTTCCCGCGGCGGCGGCAAATGAGAGCCACTGCGGTTCGTGTACGGCGCCTTACGTCTCCTTCGTATCTTTCGTATTCCGGCAACGCGGGAACGCATTCCCTTCGAATTCGCGACTTTACTTGAGCCGCCCGGACCACTATACTTGCAGCCGACGTGCGACCATCCCCAAAGCAATTCCTAAACTCGCTAACGCAGGAACCACACCGCGACCGAACCAAGACGCTGCTGCGCAGCCACCCCGAATTGCGGCGGTTGATCGGCAAGAATCCTTATACCGCCCTGATGATTCTGGGGTGTGTTTCGCTCCAGGTGGGGATCGCGTTTCTAGTGAGAGACTCGCCGTGGTGGGTGATCTTTCCGGTGGCGTTTACGGCCGGCGCGTGCGCGAGCCATGCTTTATGGACGCTGATTCATGAGTGCACGCACAACCTGATTTTCCCCAAAACATATCAGAACACTCTGGCCTCCATCGCGGCCAATTTGCCGCACCTGCTGCCGAGCGCGGTTTCCTTCCAGCGGTATCACCTGAAGCACCATGCCTTCCAGGGAGTCTACGATCTGGATGCCGACCTGCCCAGTTATTGGGAGGCCCGGTTGATTGGAAATTCGGCCTTCGGGAAGGCTCTTTGGCTGCTGCTGTTTCCGATTTTTCAGATCACCCGGCCGCCGCGCCTGCGGGAAATCCGCATGTTCGACCGGTGGATTGTGCTGAACTTTGCGGTTCAAATCGCTTTCGACCTGGCGATTTACTTTTTCCTCGGGCCGAAGGCTTTTCTGTATCTCGCGGCCTCGTTCTTCTTTTCGGTCGGCCTGCATCCGCTGGGCGCACGGTGGATACAGGAGCATTACCTGGTGGCGCCGCCGCAGGAGACTTACAGTTACTACGGCCCCTTCAACAGAGTGGCTTTCAATGTCGGGTACCACAATGAGCATCACGATCTGCCGTCGGTGCCATGGAATCACCTTCCCGACATCCGAAGCGGCGCGCCGGAGTTATATAACTCGCTGGTGTATCATACCTCGTGGACCAGGCTGTTGCTTAAGTTTGTCTTTGACCCGAGCATCTGCCTGTTCTCGCGGCAAGCCCGCAAGGAACGCGGCAGCGTAGCGTTGAACGCCGAGGTCAAGCCCGATATCGAATACCTGGAAGCGTCGCGACTTTAATTGAGTGACAGTCAGGCAACAGGCGACAGACTAGCGGCACACAATTTTTGCAGAATCCTCACTTGGGTTGCCGCCATTAATTTTTCGATAATTTTCTGGACACGCCGGAAGGATTTCTGTACAGTGAGTAATGGGGCTCGCAACAAGCGGGTAACGCATCATGCCAGTGACCATCGGCGGCGGTCTGTCGTTTTGTGGCCGCGAGGTGAAGCCGGAGGAGCTCGATCTGATCCGGCAGATTACGCGCGATTTTTGTACTCTGAGCCTTACCGAGCTGTCGTCCACGGTTTGCGAATTGCTGGAGTGGCGGCGGCCAAACGGCGGACTCAAGAGCCGGGAATGTTACTTCTTCTTGCAGGCATTGCACGAACGCGGATGGCTGCCGTGGTTGTCCATACAACCCAAGAAACTGCGTCCGCGCTCGACAGAGTGGGACGAACTGAGCGATGCGCAGGCGCCGCTCACCGACCCGATTGGCAGTTATCTTCCAGTCCAACTTAAGTTAATCGACAACGCCGACGACCGGCGCCTGTTCCGGCAGTACATACAGCGCTACCACTATCTGGGTTACAAGGTACCCTACGGCGCACAACTTCGCTATTTCGTTCGTTCCCTGCAACCGCCCTATCCGCTGATGGCCTGCCTGCTGTTCACCAGCGCCGCCTGGAAGATGGCGCCGCGGGATGCGCACATTGGTTGGAGCCAGGCGACCCGGCAAGTCAATCTGCCGATGATAGTCAATAACAGCCGCTTTCTGATTCTGCCTTGGGTCAAGGTGCCAAACCTGGCGAGTCACATTCTCTCGCTTGCTGCGCGGCAATTGCCCCGCGATTGGTTGGCCGCTTATTGCGCCCGGCCCGTGCTGCTCGAAACGCTGGTGGATGGAACGCGATATCACGGCGGCTGTTACCGCGCCGCCAATTGGACCGAGGTAGGTCTCACGCAAGGCCGCGGGCGCATGGATCGCTACAACACGGCGCAAGGCGAGCGCAAGCACATCTTCCTGTTTCCGCTCCACCGCCACTGGAAAGAGCGCTTGTGCGACCCGTCTCATCCACCGCCCGTTAGTGTGGTTGAGCCCGAGGGAGACTTGGTAGTTTAGAGCCCACGCCCCGAGATTCGGCACAAGAAAAAGCTTGCTGACGCCCGGCTCTGATCGGAGTCCATCGGAAGGCCGGCCAGGGGGCCGGCCGCGGACCAGGGGGTCCGCCCTACTTTGAGTCACTTCAGCGAGACTCAATAACTGCGGCTTCAGCGGGTTCCGATGCTGCCTTGCCCGCGCGCCAGGACCTGCTGGAATAAACGGCCATCCCGGCCACCACAAGGTTAGCCACTACCACCGGAAAGGCGTGGATGATCGACCCATAGATCACCCACAGTAGCGCTGCGCCTGCCTGCACTCGGCGCAGCGCCATCGGCTGCTTAAACAGGTATGAACTTGCGAACACGGCTGTCGCAATCCAACCGATCCAATCGAGCCTCATTGAATCTCCACTTCGGCAGCGCCGGATGAAGCGTGGGCGGCGTTCGAAATCCGGAGAGAATCGGTGCGCACCTTGTCCCACTCCTGCAGCAACAGGCCCTGCGATTCGAAGAGCGCGCGAATCCGCATGGAGTTCCAGCCTACAATCTCCTCGAGAATCGGAATGAGCACGCTCGAAGCATCTTCGCTCAGAATCGTGCGCCGCGCGATCTGCGTGATGTACTTGTTCTCCGATACGGCAATGGTCAGGCCGTCCAGCCGGTTCACGTGCAGCATCACGTGGACGTCCGAGCTGCCGTCGCCGACATATACGATGCGGTCGTGGCCGATCGGCAGGCGCGAGCGCAATTCCTCAAGAACCACTACCTTGCCGTAACCCGCTGGAACGCGGACAATCGATTCAATCTCGCCGCTCGCTTCGTCGTAGCGGAAACGCGCGCCGAAGATGTGATCCTCGGGAACAATGCCCTCGAGCGCCGATTGAATCACTTCTTCGGGCGCCGCCGAAACCACGTAGAAGGAAAAGCGGTGCCCATCCAGATCCTGCAGCATACTCGACAACAGCTGGATATTTTCCTTGAGGCGGATGCGCTTGCCGGCCTCGATCAAGTCATGCTTGCGGACGCGCCGGAACTCCGGATCGTGCAACAACAGGTAAGCCAATTCTCCTCCCTGCTGCACCATATGGATGTGCGACAAGCCACTGATTTTTTCCTGAAAATTCGTGATGCCGAGCATCTCGCTCAGCACTAAACCTGAATCGTTGAAACTTAACGTTTGGTCGAAATCGCTTACGAACAAGAATTGCTTGAAGGCCGGAATTCTATCTTGTGACACACTCTGCTCCTTTTTGTTTGGTTGAGAAACCGGCGGACTCGGCCGAATGGAAAGATGTAGTTGCTTATTAGATGCGCGTAGGTGTTCGGGGGTTGCTTGTAATCGGTAACTCGTTTGGATGCTTGGGATTTGTGAACGAAGCGCGTTCACATGAGTGTAACTCTATTGCGGCTTGCGGTAATCGCCGCGGCTAAAGTACTTTTCCAGCCATACATAAAGACAGATGAAGAAATAGCGGCTGCCCATTTCCTTCAGCTTCAACTTAGCTTCGCCGGTCCGCCGGTTGCGCCATGTGATGGGAATCACCGTCCAAGTGTAGCCGCGAACGATGGTCTTGAGCGGCAGCTCCACAGTGAGATTGAAGTGAGGAGAGATCAGCGGCTTGCATCCCTCAATCACGGTTCGCCGATAGGCCTTGAAGGCGTTAGTGGTGTCGTTCAGCTTGATGTGGAACAGGAAGCGGATCATGCCGTTGAAGAGGCGATTGAGGATCAACTTGAAGACGGGATAGTCGATCACGCCGCCGCCCTTCATGAAGCGCGAACCGAACACCGCATCGTACCCTTCGTTCAACGTCTTCCAGTAGCGCACCACATCGCGGCAGTCGTCGGATTCGTCGGCCATCATCACCACCACCGCATCGCCCTGCATGTGCTCCAGCCCATGGATGATGGCTCTGCCGAAACCGTGCTGGCCGTTGTTCGCCAGTGGACGCAGCGCCGGTATGGCCTCGGCGGTCTCGGCAAGAATCTGCGCGGTGCGGTCCGTGCTGCCGTCGTCCACCACGATGATTTCGTGCGGGACATGGTTCAGGCGCAGCTCGAGATCGAGATGCTCCACCGTGGAGCGGATGCAGCCTTCTTCGTCGCGCGCCGGAATCACCACCGTCAGCAGGCGAAGCTTGTCAACAACGCGCATGGCGGTGTCCGGCTGTGGCAGGGTGTTCAGCTTCGCTTCCCTTCGCACACGTCGAGCCATTCCGGATGGCTGCGCGCATGTTCCGCGATCTCAACGAGGATGGAGACGAGCGTGCGCCGCGGCTTCCAGCCGAAGCGCTGCTGTACGCGGGCCGAATCCATCACCACCCAGGGCAAGTCGAACGGCCTTACGCTCGAATCGGGCTGGGGCGCGTGGGCGCCGAATTTCCGGTCGCAGACCGCCGTCAGCTCGGCCAGCGACATGGCATTCGCCGCGCCTCCGCCGGCGTTGAAAATACGCTCGCCGCTGGCCTCGGTATCCCGCATCTGCAAGAGCAGGAGTTGGGCGAGGTCTTCGGGATGAAACGCGTCCCTGACTTGCAGACCCAATCCGCCGAAGCCAATATAACGCAGAGGGCGCCTGGCGGCGTGCGCGTGCATCCAATAGGAAAAAATGCCCTGCTCGGCGGTACCGAATTGCCCCGCGCCCGCCAGGACGCCGCAGCGGTCGATCCACACCGGAAAATCGAAGGCGTAGCCGTACTCCAGCGCCACCGCTTCGGAGGCCAGCTTAGTGCTGCCGTACAGGGAAACCGGAGCCGTCACGGGGAAGGTTTCGGCGATGCCCTCGGCGGTCACGCCGGGCGCCAGCGGCTGGGACGAATCGAGAACGAAACGCCGGCCTTCGGCGCGCAATGGCAGGCCGGCAAGCGCGGGAATGGAATACACGCGGCTGCTGCTCAGCAGGATAAAACCGGCCGTGTGCCGCTTGCAATACTCGAGCAGGTTCAAGGTTCCGTGCAGGTTGTGCTCAATCAATTGACGGCTGCTGGAACGCCCATCGACGCCCGCGAGCACGCTGGGGTTGGCCGCGGCGTCGATCACCCAGTCCGCTGCCGGAAGGGTTTCGAGGTCCGACGCCATGCGCGTATCGCCATGAAACACTTCGACGCCCAGCGCGCGCAGATCGCCGCGGTTTCGCTCGGCGCCGGGACGCACAAGATTATCCACGCCGAAGATGCGAGCCCCTTCGATGGCACTCTGGAACGTGCGCGCTAGCGATGCCCCAGCGAACCCGCAAATGCCCGCAATCAGTATGCGCATTTAACAAGAGACAGGCCGGGAGGCCTGTCTTACATTTAACAGACGCAGCGACCAGCTTGCCGCGATCTCTTCGAAGATATTGGGCAATGGCCGCGCGATGCTCCAGGCCGGATAATGCGCCTGCATTTTCCGCAGATCGCTGTAATAGCAGATATGGTCGCCGGCGCGGTTCTCAGCCACGTAAGACCAGCGCTGCGGCTTGCCGGTAACGGCCTCCACCATGCGGAAGGCTTCCAGAATGGAGCACGCATTGCCTTTGCCTCCGCCCAGATTGTAGACCTGGGCCGCGCGCGGGCTCCGGTAGAATTCGTGCATGAAATTGGCGACGTCCTCGGAGTGGATGTTATCGCGAACCTGCTTGCCTTTGTAGCCGAAAACCTTGTACTCGCGCTCTTCGACGTTGCATCGCACCAGGTAACTCAGGAACCCGTGCAGCTCCACGCCGGAATGGTTCGGCCCCGTCAGGCAGCCGCCGCGCAGGCAGCAGGTGGGCATGTTGAAGTAGCGGCCGTACTCTTGCACCATGATGTCGCCAGCCACTTTGGATGCGCCAAAAAGTGAGTGCTTCGATTGATCGATGGAGAAGGTTTCCGGAATACCGTCGTGGTAAGCCGGGTCCGCATAATCCCAGCGCGTTTCGAGCTCGCGGAGCGGAATGGAGTTGGGAAGGTCGCCGTATACCTTATTGGTCGACATGTGGATGAACGGCGTTTCCGCACAATACTGGCGGGCGGCCTCGAGCAGGTGAAGCGTGCCCAGCGCATTCACTTCAAAATCGAGGAAGGGGATGGCGGCGGCGCGGTCGTGCGAAGGCTGCGCGGCGGCATGCACGATGAGCGATGGGCGGATCTCCTTCATCAGGGCCAGGACGCCGGCGCGGTCGCGTATATCGAGATCGCGATGATCGTAAGAGGGGATCTGGCGCAGGCGCTCGAGGGTCCAGCGGGTATCGCCTTCCGGGCCGAAGAAGGTGGCGCGCAGGTTGTTATCGACGCCGGTGACGCGCCAGCCGAGGCGCGCAAAATAGGCGGTGACGTCGGAGCCGATCAGGCCGCAGGAGCCGGTGACTAGGGCGGTATTCACGGAAAGCTAATCATAGCGCGTGTGGGTTGGAACCCGGTCCGCAGAGGCGCGGTGAAATGAGCGCACTCTGCCAGGATTCGGCTTCGGACCGAGGCTGGTTGTTGTGTGAACTGCTAAGCGGCAGCCGGCAGGCTGGCTACCTCCGTCCGCCGCCTCCGCCGCCTCCGCCACGCGGCGCCGAGAAGTGTGGCATGCCGACGGATGGTCCACGGCTCTGGAACTCGCTTTACCGGGCGGCGCCAAACGAGCGCGCCTGCCGCTGGTTAGTGAGATTCGAGTAGCCGTCACCTTCTGCGGCGATTTCGAGTTATCGCGCTGGTACCAGCCGTCGGGGCGGTGTTCGTACACATGCCCGTCCTTGCCGGCGTAGATATCGGCGCGTTGACTCGATGCGACGGCTGCGGGTGGAGGTTGCCGCAGTCCACGGCTGACAATCGCGGAAGCCGGCCATCGGCTATAGACATTCGCGTTGCCGCGGATGCGCTCGGGGTCATGGGGCGACCAGTGCGTGTTCCGATGCCCGCTGAAGATGCGGCGCACGTTCGGAGGATTGTGATACCACCAGTAACCGCCCACGGGCTGCCAGAACCAGCCACCCGTCCAGTATCCGAACTGGAAGCCGAAGCCCCAGGTCCATGGCCATGCGAAGTACAGGTCGCCGTACCAGCCCGGATACCACCAGCCCGTACCGAAAACCACCACGTCGTCTGAGACAAATGCGCCGAGATAGCCTGGGGTGTAACCGAATTCGACGTAATCGGGCGTCCAGCCATACACATACACGAAGCGGACATGATACAGAGGTGAGCTCGGAGGAATGGAATAGATCGCTGCCGGAATGGTATCGGCGAGCACCCAGAGACCGGGCGGCGAGCTGGAGACGAACCAGATGCCGTCCTGCAGGGCATAATAGCGCCCCTCGGCGTGAATCACGTCAGTGGACGTATTGATCGCATACTCGAGGTTAGTGCCCTCGATCGGTTGGAACTGTGCGGCGCCATCGTACTGTACGGTCAGTTTTGCGTCATTTCTCTTCACGACGGCCGTCTGGGGCACCTGATTGGCGATGACAGCTTCCCGAGCTTCCACTGTGCCGAGGCGAGTACCGCCGATTTCGGATTGTCGGGCGGGATATGGGAAAAATCGCCCGGCAGCTTCGCTCCAGCGACCCAGCTCCACGGGCCGTTCATGGTTTTCGCCGTGTACCAGCGTCCCGACAGGAGGATGTAGAAATCCTGTTTCTTCACATCGACGAAGATGTCGCTGCCGGTATTGGTGACATAGGTGAGGTGCGTCTTGCGGATTGCGGCGAATTTTGGCGCTCCTTGAGTCTGTATAAGCTCCGCCGGCTGAGTGCTGACGTAGACCGTTGGCGGCGCGCCGGCGGGGGGAGCTCCCGGGTCCTTAGAATGATCGTGCGGGTCTTTCTCTTCCCGCGCGGCAGCCTGGGCTCTCACCTGCTCCAGATCCAATGGAGCCGCCGCGGGCTGACTCCACGGGCCATTGAGGTTAGTGGCAGCCATCCAGCGCGTTTGCCCATCCAGGTAATAAGTCGATGACGCGGGATCGAAGACGAGCAGAGCCGGCGTGTTAATGACGCGCCGGTACCGTGCGCCCGCGATGTTCCGAAGTACAGGCTCGCGGTCTATCAGGATCAGCACCGCCGGAGTTGTGCTGAAAATGATCTTAGGCGGATCGTTCTTGAGTCCAGTGGATGCGGACTCAGATTCGAATTCGGCGTTAGCGACTGAGACATCCGCCAGCAGCCGATCGAGTGAGACCTCTCCCATGCTCTGTATGTGATTTTTTATGATTTGGGTGAGGTCCCCCTGACTGGAGCCCGATCCGGGAAAGCTCACGCTTTTGATCTCCAAATCCTGCAGGGCGACCATTCTGACTTCCTTGTCCACCTCAGTGCGGGCGGAAAATGTGACGATGCCGAAGATCTCGTTGGACTGGCCTTGCCGCGTCGCGGTTGCCGCCGCCCGCACCTCCAGCCGGTCCTTCTTCCAACTGTCCACCTGAGGCTGATAGAGGACCAGATGGTAGCCGCTGTCGTCGAATTCCTTCGGCCAACCCTGCCCGGTTTGGTCGGCGCCGAAGAGGCGGCCTGCGTGCGGCGCAAGCCCGAAGGCCAGAGCAGGCAATAGAAGTCGTTTGAGGAGAATCGTTGTGTTTCCCATTGGCGTCAACGAAGGACTCCAGTCGAAGTCTATAATCGCCGGGCGCCGCCGGTAGATAGTCCAAGACGAGGGTCCGGTTTTGTCTGCCCTCGCACCATTATCGCGACTCTGAGAATGTTGTCTAGCAGAGATTGGAACTGATGGGTCCACGCGTGATGGTTGTCGGCCCGCGCAGGTGGGGGCTTCTGACTCAAGCAAAGACGATGTTAACATTGGCTTACGAAGCATTGTAAATTTATACTGTGTACTAAATTTATAACGCTAGTTCGGCACATGTTGACTTTCCGACAGTTATCGTGTAAATTTAGATAGTAAGCTAAATTTAGGGGGCCATTTATGGCAAAGGCGCCGAAAAAGATGCCTAACCCATTCCGGCCCGGAGCTGGCCACATGCCGCCCTACCTGGCTGGCAGGGAGCATGAAACCGACGAGTTTCGCCAGCTACTGGACCAGGACACAATCCTCGCCAATTTGATCCTGACTGGTCTTCGGGGCCTGGGCAAAACAGTACTTCTGGAAACGTTCAAACCGATGGCGATTCAGGCCGGATGGCTCTGGGCTGGGGCCGATTTGTCCGAATCCACCAGCGTCAGTGAAGAAATCATGGCGACCCGGTTGTTAACCGACTTGGCTGTGGTGACCAGCTCAATTGTGACGGCTGCGTCTTATCCCCAGCAAGCGGGGTTCACAGGACAACCGCCTAAACCTGTCACTCTGGATTACTATTCTCTCAAAGATCTCTATGAGAGCACCCCCGGTTTGGTATCGGATAAACTCAAGAACGTTCTGGAAAGCGTGTGGTCACACGTGGAAGCGACAGGTAAGAGGGGCATTATCTTTGCGTATGATGAGGCTCAGAATCTGGCCGACCATGCGCCCAAAGATCAGTATCCGTTGTCGTTGCTGTTGGATGTTTTCCAGTCTCTGCAGCGTAAGGGCGTCCGGTTTATGCTGGCGCTGACGGGCCTGCCAACGCTATTTCCAAAACTGGTAGAGGCGCGGACGTTTGCGGAGCGCATGTTTCACGTCGTATTTCTCAATCCGTTGAGCGAGGGGGAAACCACAGCGGCAATCCGCAAGCCGATTCATAAGGAGAGCTCCCCTCCCACTTTTTCGGCGGAATCCGTCAAGACGATCTGGTCGATGACGCGCGGATACCCTTATTTCGTTCAATACGTATGCCGCGAAATGTTCGATGTCTGGGTACAGGCTATTGATGCCGGACATCGGTCTCCGGATATACCTGTTAAAGAAATCATCAGGAAGCTCGATTCGGATTTTTTCGCGGGAAGGTGGGCCAGGGCGACCGACCGCCAGCGCGAATTGCTCGGTATCGTCGCCAGCCTGCCAAACTGCGACGCGGAATTCACGGTGCAGGAAGTTGTCGAAGCTAAGGCGAATCAGTCTCTCAAGAAATCTTTCAGTGGCAGCCATATTAATCAAATGCTCGTGTCACTTTCCGATGCCGGCTTGGTCTACAAGAACCGCCATGGAAAGTACTCATTTGCCGTCCCGCTTCTGGGGGATTTCATCCGCCGGCACGAAAACTATGGAGGACGCGCCGGATGACCGCCTGACGGCCCGCTCATCGGTCAAAGCGTCGACGAAACACCGGCGGCAAGACCGCCGGCGCTACAATCGTTCTAGATGTTCCGAACGCCCGCTCTCGCGGTTGCGCTCGCTGCGCTGCTTCTTTGCGCGTGCGCCCATAAGAAGCGCGCGCAGGTTCCACCGCCTCCGCCACCCCGGCTTCCCGCCGTGCCCGGCGCCGTCGAGACTGGCATCGCGAGTTGGTACGGCCATCCCTACCACGGACGCCGCGCGGCCGATGGGGAAACCTATGATATGGAGACGCTGGTGGCCGCTCACCGCACCCTGCCCTTCAACACCTGGGTGCGCGTCTACAACCTCACCAACAACAAGACCGTCGACGTCCGCATCATCGACCGGGGGCCGTTCGTGGATGGCCGCATTATCGACCTTTCGCATGCCGCTGCCCAAGCCATCGACATGATCGGTCCGGGAATCGCGCAGGTTCGCGTCGAAATCCTCAGCACTCCGGCCGTGACGCCCGGCGCTTTCGCCGTTCAGGTGGGCGCATTCCGCGACCGCGCCAACGCCGAGCGCGCACGCGCCGGGATGGAGGCTCGCTATGGCCGCGCGCAACTGGTGCTGGAACAGGGCTTTTGGCGGGTCTTGGTGGGCCAGGAAGCCACTGAAGCGGCCGCCAACGCCCTGGCCGCCCGCATCCGTCAAGATTATCCTGAGAATAAAACCTCCTTCGTCGTACGAATTGACTTGACGCGAACTTAAGGGGGATGTTGATGAATTCGGCAGCCGCGGCCTTGAGCCACGGTCTGGTGGGCGACTCGCCCCAAATCGGCGCGGTCCGCCGCCTTATTGAGAAAGCTGCGCGCAACCGTCTGCCGGTCCTGCTGCTCGGGGAGAGCGGGACCGGCAAGGAAGTGGTTGCCCGTGGCATTTACAATGTCGGCGCCCGCGGGCAATTTGTGACCATCGATTGCGGCTCGCTGGTGGGCACGCTGATGGAAAGCGAGCTGTTCGGCCACACCAAAGGCTCGTTCAGCGGCGCCATCGAGAACAAGAAGGGCCTGGTGGAACTGGCCGACGGCGGCACCGCTTTCTTCGACGAGATCGGCGACCTGCCGCTGGAACTGCAGGTCAAGCTGCTGCGCCTGATTCAGGAGAAGGAATTCCGCCCGGTGGGGTCGCTGCACTGGCGCCGCGTGGATCTGCGCATCATCGCCGCCACCCATCGCGATCTTAAAGCCGAAGTGGCCGCCGGGCGCTTTCGCCTGGATCTCTACTACCGCCTGAACGTTTTTTCCATGCGGCTGCCGGCGCTGCACGACCGCAGGCAGGATATTCTGCCGCTGATCGAACAGTTTCTCGATGCCGGCCGCGACGACGGGCTGCCCGAGTTCCGCCCCAACGCCGAGACTTTTGCCACCTTGCTGGCCTACGATTGGCCCGGCAACGTGCGCGAATTGAAGCACTGCATCGAGCGCATGGCCGCCATGCATTCCGAAGGCGCGATGGAAGACGCACTGCCCTCCGCGCTGCTTTACGCGCGCTCCGCGGCTAGCCTGCATCAGCTTGCCGAGGCGGTGGACGAAAGCATGCTGCGCGAGGAGTTCCATCCGCGGGCCTCGCCGGTGATCTCCATTCCGGAGAGCGAAAAGCTGGCGATCGAGCGCGCGCTGGCCTCGACGCACGGCGAACGCGGACGCACCGCCGAGATTCTGGGCATTGGACGCACCACGCTCTACCGCAAGATGAAACAATACAAGCTGGATTGTCACGGCCTCGCTTCTGCCTCGACGTAACGTACACTCTCGACCCTTCGCCTTCAGGCGTAGCGCTGTACTCGCGCGCGGTCGCATTCGGCCTCGCCAGGGCCCATGGCGATTCGCGATTCACGTTCTATTTCCGGCCGCATCGTTACTTCAAGTCGTTCAGCACGCAACTGCCGCCGAATGTGATCCGCGGCTTCATGGCGCCGATGGGGTCGCTCTTCCATGGACTCAATCAGCGGCTGCCGCGGTTTCACTCAGGGCCGGCGGTGGCCACCTTTCACGACCTTTTCGTGCTGACGGGCGAATACTCCACACCCGAATTTCGCGCGCGCTTCGCCGATCAGGCGCGGGACGCGGCCGCGCGCGCGGATATCGTGATCGCGGTCTCGGAATTCACCCGCAGCCAGGTGATCTCGCTTCTAGGCGTGGAACCGGCGCGGGTGCGCGTGGTCCATCACGGCTCCCGCGCGCTGGCTTTCCCGGGCACGGCCTTACTCGATAAGACCGCGCGGCAGAAGGTGATTCTCAACGTTGGGGCCATACAGAAGCGCAAGAACATCGCGCGGCTGGTGGAGGCGTTCGAAGCTGTGGACCCCGCGTGGCGCCTGGTGCTCATCGGTTCCAACGGGTACGGCGCGGCGGAGATCCACGCCCGCATCGCCGCCAGCCCGGCGCGCGAACGCATCTCGGTTTTGGGATACGTCACGCCGGAAGAGCTCGCCGCGTGGTACGCACGCGCCATGGTTTTCGCCTTCCCCTCGCTTGATGAAGGCTTCGGCATGCCGGTACTGGAAGCCATGACAGCGGGGACGCCAGTGCTCACTTCGACTCGCTCGGCGCTGCCTGAAGTGGCGGGCGAAGCGGCGCTGCTGGCCGATCCCGAAGACACCGGCGCCCTGGTTCACGCTCTGCAACGGCTGACGCGAGACGAAGAGCTGCGCGAGCGGCTCGCGAGGCTGGGTGTGGAACGCGCGCGGCTATTCACCTGGGAAAAAGCGGTGGACCAAACCTGGAACATCTACGTGGATTTGCTGGCAATGCGGGGACAGCTTCAATAAGCATCAAAAGCGCAGGCAAGGTAAAGAAGCGCGTCCAGGGGGTCGCGCGCGGACGAGGGCGTCCGCCCTACTAGCGTTCGTCGTCCACGGCAATCTTCAAGGCGCGGAGAAACCGGTGATCCTGCGATGTGAACTTGATCTTGCCGGTCGCCTCGAAAGTGCGCTTAGGCTCTTCCTCGGTGACCTCGGCCTCTTCGTCTTCGTCGTCGGCGTGCTCATCGCGCCGGTTGAAGCCGATGGTGGCTTCCAGAACCAGGAAAACGTCGTACCCGGCTCGTTTGATTTCGCCGATCGCCTCGGCGATACGGTCGGATTCGGAAAGGGAATCGTTAATCGCGTTTCCCAATTCCTGCATGAGACGCTTCAATGGCTCATCCACAAATACTCCCTCTTAAGGCGGACGCGCCCTCCGAACCCGGCGTTCCACCAGTGGGCCGCTCCACCGATTGTAGTGGAGGCGCCTCCTATTCACAAGCTAACACATCGACTCTATCGGCACGTCAAGATCCAGACGTTATAGTCCGGTTCGGGCCATGTCCCTTTTGCTACGATTGGGGTGTGTGGAACCAACGAACAGGCCGTCACGCGGGGTTGCTCATCAAGCACATTGTTCCCGCCGTGATCAAGCCTGCGCGGACCTTGTGGAATGAGGTTATCGGCTTCTTTTTCTTATGCTTAGGCGTTATGTTCGGGTTCGCGGCGGTGCGCGCAGTTGTGAATCACGATGTGGCGCGCGCGGTGGCTGGGGGTCTTGGCGCGATGCTGATGGCATGGTACGGCATTACCTCATTTCTACGCGCACGTAAAATTTCCCGATCATGAGTGACCGGCTGGGCAGACCGGGCGAATTTCCCTATACCCGCGGAATTTACCGCGAGATGTATCGCAGCCGCCTTTGGACCATGCGGCAATATGCCGGCTTCGGCTCGGCCGAAGAAAGCAACCAACGCTACCACTACCTGCTCGCGCAAGGAACCACCGGCCTTTCCGTCGCGTTCGACCTGCCAACGCAGATGGGCCTCGATTCCGATCACCCCATGGCGGCCGGCGAAGTGGGCCGCGTGGGCGTACCCATCGCGTCGCTTGCGGATATGGAGACGCTGTTTCAGGGCATCCCGCTGGCGGGCGTATCGACATCGATGACGATCAACTCGACGGCGGCGATTCTGCTGGCCTATTATGCGTTGATAGCGCGCCGCCAGGGCGCGGAATGGCGCAAGCTCGCGGGCACGATTCAGAACGACATTCTAAAGGAGTACATCGCGCGCGGCACCTACATCTATCCGCCGCGCCCGGCAATGCGGCTCATCACGGATATCTTCGCGTGGGCCGGCCGCGAATTGCCGGAGTGGAACACCATCTCCATCAGCGGCTATCACATTCGCGAAGCCGGCTCCACCGCCGCGCAGGAACTGGCCTTCACGTTCGCCAACGCCATCGCCTACATTGAGGCTGCCGTGCGGGCGGGATTGGCTGTGGATTCGTTCGCGCCGCGCCTTTCCTTCTTCTTCAACTCGCACAACGGATTTCTGGAAGAGATCGCCAAGTTCCGTGCGGCCCGGCGCATGTATGCCAACCTGATGCGCGACCGCTTCGGCGCCAAGGACCCGCGCTCTCTCGCGCTGCGCTTCCACGTGCAAACGGCGGGTTCGACGCTCACTGCGCAGCAGCCGGACGTCAACATTGTCCGCACCGCGCTGCAAGCCATGGCGGCAGTGTTGGGCGGGGCGCAATCGCTGCACACCAATTCACGCGACGAGGCGCTTTCGCTGCCCACGGAGGAATCGGCGCGCATCGCGCTGCGCACGCAGCAGGTGATCGCCTATGAGACCGGCGTCACCAACACGGTGGATCCCGCCGGCGGCAGCCAGCACATCGAGGCGCTGACGGATGCCCTGGAGCGGGAGGCGGGCGAATACATCGGCCGCATCGACGAGATGGGCGGCGCGCTGCGCGGGATTGAGACGGGCTACATCCAGACCGAGATTCAGAATGCGGCGTACGCGTATCAACGCACGGTGGAGAGCGGCGGGCGCATCGTCGTAGGCGTGAACCGCTTCCAGCAGGAGGGCGAGCGCACAGTTCCGGGGTTCCGGCTGGACCCGGCTCTCGAGCGGGCGCAGGTGGAGAAGCTACGGCAGGTCCGCGCGTCGCGGAGCCAGGGCGTGGTGGAACAGAAGATGGCGGCGATCGAGAGGGCTGCGCGCGACGGAAGCAATCTGATGCCGCCGATTGTGGATGCAGCCGAGGCTTATGCGACGGTGGGCGAGATTTCGGACCGGCTGCGCGCGGTGTTCGGGGAATATCGGGAAGGGTAGGGCAATGCTTGCCGTCGCCGCCGGGCAAGCTAAAGCATACCCTACCTCGTCCAGTCGATGAGCCGCAGGTGTTTGACCCTGGAGAATTCGCGGGTGTTACTGGTGGCCAACACCGCTCCGCGGCTTACCGCAGTGCCCGCGATCAGTAGATCGATCGGCCCGATTACCAGACCGCGGGCTTCCAGGTCGATGCGAATGCGGGCAGCTTCCTGCGCCGCTTCAAAGTCGAACGGAACTTGAGTTAACGCCGCCAACAGTGCGGAGACGATCGCGCGCCGCCGCGACGCCGTCTTGCGGTTGCCATACTCGATTTCGTAAACCGTCAGGCTGGGAATGGCTACCTCATGCCGCGACGCTGCGTGCAACCGGGCGACCACCGTTTCCACTCCTTTCAAGTAGTAGATTATGGTGTTCGTGTCCAGCAGGATCAATCCATGGACTCCCGGGCCGCATCCTTCCCGTAGCCTTTGCGGATCTCCGCTAATTCTGGAAAGTCCGGAATGGCGCCCGCCGCATCGAGTACGCTTTGCGGCCAGGCTTCGTCGAGTTTGTGCGCCACTTGCTCGGCCAACCAGCGGCTGACCGATTTTCCGTGCGCCTTGGCGGCCTTTCGCGCCTTGTCCTCTATTTCATCCTGCAGGTAAATCGTGATCTGGGACATATATAAGATAATATACTATAGTTTTGGGTATGCAAGGCCGCCATGGGGTGGATGCGGCCGGCCCGAGGGAGCTTCGCGTCTGTTGCCAGACCGCTTGCTGACGCGCGCGGCTCCGATCGGAGCCACGACCGTGAGGGAGTGGTCCTTGCGAAATGCGATGCCGTATTTACGAAACGGTACTCCTTAGAAGCTCAACCCGTATCCCAATCGGAAGAGCGGGTCGTAGCCCTTGTCGCCGGGATGCATGGCGACTTGCGCCATGGAGCGCGGCCAGGCGTATGAGAGCTTTCCTTTCGGCTTGAAGTCGCCAAAAAGTACGTCCGCGATTCCTTCGCCTTCCGTGCCAGGCAGCCAGGCGGCTACCAGCGCGTCCGCTTGATCGAGGACGCCCCGAGAACAGGATCACCACCACAGGGATGCCCGCGGACTTCATGTTCGCGACGGCGTCCACGTCCTCCTGCGCCAGTTTGAGATCGGCGCGGTCGCCGGCGCCTTCCGCGTAGGGGCGCTCACCGATCACCACTACGCCGACGGGGCGCGCATGAGGCGCCAGCGGTTTTCCGCGATGGATTGGGCGAGATCGATTTCGAGGGCGCCGACGGGGGCGAGGGCCTCGCAGATGCTTTTGCAGTGCGCGTCGAAGACAGTCCGCTCAGCGGCAGTGAGAAGGTGGATCTGACCGGTGAGGCCGTGTTTGTAGGCATTGAGACGAGTGCGCTGCGTGCCGGCGCGGCTGCAGGGTCCGGCGTGGCCGGTGGATTGAGTGGGATACTCGGCGTCGTGCCTGGCGATGGCGTCGGCCATTGCCTTCTCTCTGTCAAACATTGGTAATACCTCAATTCCCAGCAGAGCATGGCGACATCGGGCTGCAAGGGAGGAACGGCGGTATGTGATTGAAAAGAAAGGGCAGATTTATTTTTGGAGCGTGTGACCCAACATTTCAACCCTACGGGACTGGGGTTACCGGCCAGTCTCAAAATGCCTGGCGGCGGGAGGCGAGTTGCCCGTTCCGCGTGCCAAGCATTCGACAGTTCGACATCACAGCGCCGCCATAGGACTTTCGGAAATGCTTTTGCTTCAGCAGATAAGGGCGTGAGGCCAAGTTGGCGCGCCGCTTGCGGTACGAGGCGACGAAATACGGGGAACCGTAAATCCGATGAGGGGTGTGCTCAATGAAATGCAAAAGGATGGCGATAATTGCGGCGATTACGGGAGTGCTCGCCGTCACGGGCGGCTGGGCCATTGCCGCGCAGGACAAGTACACGGTGAAGTGCCGAATGGGCTCGCGTTCTCCGAGTTCAGGGGATACGAAGACTGGCAAGCTGTCAGCCCGAGTCACACCGATGGGCAAAACGTGATGAGACTGATCGTCGCGAATCCGGTGATGATCGGCGCATACAAGGAAGGTGTTCCCGGCAATGGCAAGCCTTTCCCCGAGGGCTCCAAGATTGCGAAGATTGAGTGGAGACCGAAAAAGTTAACCGACCCGCCTTTTTCTGCGAGCATCCCGGACACGGTGCCTGGTGACCTGGCTGCGGTTGAGTTCATCGAGAAGGACAGCAAGAGATTCTCGGACACGCACGGATGGGGATATGGCACGTTCGACTATGACGCCGCATCCGGCACGTTCACGCCTGCCACCTCGGCCAGCAAGCCGCCGCAGGGGCACGACGCCAAGTGCGGCGCCACATGCCACACGCTGGCGGCATCAAAGGATTACATTTTCACGGCATACGCCAAAAGGTGAAGCTCAATCAGGTGCTCTCCGGTTTGGGGAAGCGCCGCTGGCGGGCGCCGGCCGCTGGCCCAACCTCCTCGAACGCGGTATCGGGACGAGAAGCCGGCTTGGCTCCGACCAAGTTCCGAATGCGGCTCATTCACCGTTGACCGCGGGGTCTGAGTCACAGAACCGGCTTCGATGGCGCTGCAGGCTTCCAGCCTTCGAAGTCTCTAACCGTGGCACAACTGGGTCCTCCATCCCGCCCGGTCCCCGCGACGCGGCATTCGAGTACGCCGCCCGCCGCGATAGACTTCGGCGGGATTCCGTCGAGGGGGACCTTCAGCCTGCGGCTCCAGGACGAGTCGGTCTGGCCGGCATATGTCCCGATATCGATGTACACGAAGCGTTGTCGCGGCGGCCCCTGGACAAACGGACCGCCCAATGCCGCCATGCTATCTGAGACGCCATCCCTCATGGATGGCTGGAATTCAAAGACCAAGTCCTTTCCCTGCGAGCGTTGCTTTTGGACCGTCTCGTAGACACTCCCGCTGCCTTTCTGCAGCCCGAAATCAACGCCCGGCGGCGGCTGCTCGACGATAATTCTAAGCGTGAACTCACGGGCCATACAGTGAAGTCTACGCCGAAGCGCCCGCCGCACGCGAGCCGTCTGTGCGATGGTCGAGCCAGTCGCGTTAATGCGTCGAATTCATTTTGGGCACATTAGTATTGTCACGAAGTCGCGTTGGGCTTCTTTTCGCTCGCCAGACGCGGGGTGACGATCCGAATTACGTCGTCATCCTGGACGTGCGCGACCACCAGCAGACGCCCCAAAGATGAAACGCCAAAGGTCACGAACCGCCTCTTGTCGAGAGAATGAATCCGGATCGGCGCCGGTTGCCGAAAGCGAATCGAGGAACACGCTCGCAGCTTCATTGAATGAGACACCATGTTTCGGGTGCTTCGCGGCGGCCTTTCGAGCATTCCGGTCGAAGCGCACCCGGACGTTTCACCCCTCCAGTATGCAACGCCATCTACGCCAGGAGCCACAACGGAATCGTATATGAAGGGGCGGTTCGGGACATTAACGGCCTGAAGGAACTGGACGATTTGAACTCCACCATGATCGGCATCAATATTCCGATTCGCATCGGAATGGCCACCGTGCTACCCGGCGATGTGGCGCTGGGCCGCGAGGGCGGCGTGTTGTTTATTCCTCCCCAAGTGGCCGAGCAGGTGGTGCAGTATTCGGAGATTACGCACTTGCGGGATATGTTCGGCCATCAGCGTCTGCAGGAGAAGAAGTACACGGCGGGACAGATTGATGGCGCGTGGCCGGCGCCGATTGAGGCGGATTTCACGGAATGGTTCCGGGACAATATCGACAAGCTGCCGGTGGCGAGAGCGCAGGTGGAGGAGATTCTGAAGGGACGGTCCCGGTGACGGACTGAGCCTTCAGCGGCGGCAGGCGCGTCCAGTGTTCTCGTGGGAGCGATACCTAAAGTTTGATGAAGCCGACGACAACCAGAATTGCGCCCCAGAAGCCCGCACCCAACAATACTCCGGTAATTGCCCCACGCGCGGCACGGTTACGGCTCTCGGGAGCCTCTATGCGCTCCGCACGATCATCGCTCAGCGAGATAGCAGCGTATTCGCCGATGCCTGTAGAAATGATTGGACTGTTCACATAGAAATATTAGTAATTCTCATCAATTAAGTCGACGTTGTCTTTGATTAACCGCGCCGCGTTAACCCGGAGCATCTTTTCCCGCTGCAGTTCAGCCACGGCCCGGCTGTAGCGTTTTTATCCGAAGGCCTGCGATGTGGCGGCGGGTCAGATAGATAGAGCTTGGATAAAGCCTGACAGGGTTATCCAAACTTGGGCCAACTTGCATCGCCGTAGCGCCCGGGATAGCATCGTGGACATGCAGGCGCAACCCACAGAGCCGCGTGAATTTGCGCCCGCTCCCCGGAGCAAGGTCGCCCCAGTTCTGTTAGCTTCCGCCGTCGGCCTCGCCCTTCTGGCGACCATCGTCGTTTGGGGCCTTCACCCATCCACGCAACCGGTGAATACCAAAGTAGCGATCGGCAGGGATGCGGTTTACTACTCCCACGCCGCTACTAAAGAAGACGCCGAATCGCTGGGCCAGGCGCTCAAAGGCATCGGATTCTTCAATGACCGGGGAACCATCGTCTTGTTGTCGAAGGGCAGGACCCGCGCCGCGGTATCGTTCGCCCTGCAGGCGGGCGCATGGGATCATCCGCAGACGGTCTTCAGCTTTGAGGAAATCGCCCGGCGCGTGGCTCCGGCTATCGGCGCATTTCCCATCACGGTGCGACTGAGCGACTCGACGTGGACCGTACACAAGGAACTGGAAGTGGGCAAAGTAATCGTCGGCGCCAGGGACGAAGTCTACTACTTCGGCCCCGCCACCGAAGCGGATGCGGAAGCTCTTGGCCAGGCGCTCAAGAGCGCCGGGTTCCTGGTGGATGCGGGCTCGAGCGTGGTGTTGTCCAAGGACGGCGGCACGGCAATTTCGTTCGTGGTCGGCGACGGCGTTTGGGAACGGCCGGACGCGGTCGCTCGATTTGAGCAGCTTACGCGGCGTGTGGCGGCGTCCGCGGGCGGGCTTCCGGTCACGCTCCTGCTGCTCAATTCCAAAATGGAAACTGAAAAAGAAGTCGCGCTTCGCTGAGGAGTTGCTGGGAGCCCCCGATGGAGGCCCACGCTGCGCATCGCGATTTCCACCGGTTTCAAGCCGCTCGCCGCCGCGCTGATCAGGGACTGATGTTCGGCGGCTGCGACAAAACCCATAACCTTGCCACCTTGAACCCATATCCTTGCCGCTAGCGTCGTCGCAATATCGTTGATTTGCCGGTTCGGCTGACGGCCCACGTTTTTGGTAACTGAACCGATAAGCTTGCCGCTCGTGCAGCTTTGGCCCCATAACGTTGCCAGAAATACATTGAGGCGCCGGCCATCATTACAAAGCTTGAACCCTGGTTTCAGGTCAGCCGCGAACACGCCGGAAATCATGGACGCTAATCCCGGTCGAATCTCTTGTAACCACTACCGCGTCAGGGCTGATGTAACCGCCGCGGCCGACAATGTCAGCAACGGGCGTTTTACGGCCAAGTGGAGGCCCAGTTTCCAATAAACCCCACTTTCGAATCTGCTACCACGAACAGCGCCAATCCACGATTAGGGAGCGACTCAGCCCAAAAGAGAGGCGGCCTTCCTCTAACACTGCTTGTCCAAGGCCCATCAGCCGGTTTCGGGCACTTTTCCGAACCAGATGGCGTCCAAAGCTAAGTACAAACCAGATCCCCGCCATTCGGCCTTGCTGATGGTCGAGCGAGAGTGTTAATCTCTCGTCGCAGATAGCTGCGTTATGTCTCAGAAAGAGAGTCAAGAGAATATGAGCTATGGAATTGCGGTTAAACTGAGTGCCTTGACCTTCGCGGGAACCATATGGCTGACGTTGCCTACGATCGCTGGCGCGGGCACAAACGCACAGTCGGAGTCGCTACACTCCGGCCCAAGATTCGAAGTGGCCGCCATCAAGCTTGCTCCGCCCCTGACTCCGGGGATGCGCTCCTCAGGCATGCCACTGGGCCTACGCCTGGACAAGGCTCAGGCGAGCTTCGGCGGTATGTCGCTTTCGGCTCCGATCTCATATGCCTACGGAGTGAAGCTGGCACAGATCTCGGGTCCGGACTGGCTAGTTACACAGCGATTCGACATCGTGACCAAGTTGCCGGAAGGTGGGTTTCCGCAGCAAGTTCCGGAAATGATGCAGACGCTGCTGGCCGAGCGCTTCGATTTGAAACTTCAGCGCGAGAGTAAACAGTTCCTGGTCTACGCGCTGGTCGCTGGCAAGACCGGGATTAAACTTAGCCCCAAACCAGAGGACTTCGATCCAAAGGCGCACAATGACCAGATTGCCATTCCCGTCCTGAGCCTCACCCTGCTGTTAGAGCAGAGCCTCGGCGTGCCGGTAGTGGATGAGACCGGGCAAAAAGGACAATATCTCTTCCCGTCAGAGGTGATCCAGCAAGTGCTGCGGGCCGGAACGGCGGCTAACGCGCAGCAGCCCGCGGCATCGGCGAGCGGTGGTGTGGTGGAAAATGCCGACCCGGCTGAGTCGGACTTTACCGCGCTGCTGCTGGCGGCTGGAATGAAGCTGGAAAAGAAGAAGGCCAACCTGCCAGTGTTGGTCGTTCAAAGCATGCGGCAAACGCCAACGGAAAACTAGAGCGACCGGCCTCGCATACGTTCGGGGACAACTCCAGAGTCCCAGCACCGACAGCTTGCCGAACTACGAGCGGCCCGCGACCGGAAAGGCGCTGACTTATGCGACGCCCAGTCGCAGTTGCCCTACCGTCGCCGTTGCACCGTTATCGGTGTGCGCACTACGGTTCGATGCCGATGCGGTCGTTCACGGCTCCGCGAATTCGCTGCTTGCAACCGAGATAGCGCTCGGTCGTCTGAACAGAGACGTGACCCAGAAGAAATTGGATCTGGTCCAACTCCCCTCCGGCGTCGCGGCATAGACGAGCGCAGGTTCGACGCAGGTCATGCGGGGCCAGATTTTCAATGGCCGCTCTTTTGGCGCATTCTTTTACAACGTGCCAGACGACCCGCTCCGTTACGCCGCCTCCCCAGGTCTTGCCTGCGCGGCAAACGCACCGGAAGACGCGGCCTTCGCTCACACCGGCGGACACGAGCCATGCATCGATTGCGTTCTTGACCCAGTCCGGAACGGGCACCGTCCGGACATGCCGTGCCTTGCCGACCAGATCGACGATGGCCCAATGATCGTCCCTCCGTTGAAGACGTACAAGATCCAGTTCTGCGGCCTCTTTCCGGCGCAGCCCACAGCCCAAGAGCAGCCCGAGCAACGCTCGATCCCGCTTGCCTTTGAGCGTATTCGCGTCAGGCACCTGCCAGAGCGCTCTTGCCTGGTCGGTCGTGAGCCAGTTTCCAAGACGAACACCGAGGTTCTTCGGCCCTTTGACGCGCCGGATGCCAGCAGCAAGATCCGGGGTGAGTAGGCCGGCATCGGCAGCTTCGTACGCGAGGCGCCTGACGGCAGCGAGCCTGCCGTTGATGGTACCCGGCGCGAGTTCACGCGATTCCAGGTGGATTCGATAACGAGTGACGACCGACTTGCTGAACGACAGCCTGGGTTCAGAGCAGTACCACGCAATGAACTCGTCTATCGCGTGCCGGTACCCTCGCTGCGACTCCTTCGAGGGTAGGCTATTGAGAACCGCCGATTTTGCTTGATCGAGATCCGGCAGCTTCAGACTTTGCTTCGGGGAAGACTCGCGGGCTCGGCTGGGTTTCGCACGTTTCATTCCTGAGGCCTCCACGCCCCAGGCAATTGAACACTCGCCGATGCGGCGCCGCAAGGGCGAGCGCAGCAATATCGTTAGACAGCGAAGGCCGCTCGAACCCGTGCTCTTACGGAGTCCCAATCGCGCGTACTAAGATGGCCGATTACCGTCAATTCCGAGCGATGGGCCGTCAACACATATGCCCGGAAGCACGACTCCGCGCGAAGTCCGGCCGTTCGCCAGTCCAAGAGGGTGTAATCGGTTGTCGCCGGGGCCTTCGGCAACTTCGTGGTGAGGATGCCAACCACTGCATCCGGGCGCTCGGCGAGATATGTGGCGCTTGCGATAACTACGGCCGGCCGCACTTTGGTTTCTTGCGCGCCGACAAGGATGCCGACCACCACATCGCCGGGCTTCAAGCCCCGTCCTCTGTTTCCTCGGCGTCGAGGCGGCGGAGGGATGCGGCCCTAAATTCATTCAGGTCTTCATCGGACCAACAATCAGACCAGTCGATCCTACGGTTCGGCGCGAGTTCCGCTAACCGCTCCGCGAGGGCGGATAGTTCCGTCGCCGCATCTGGAGGCAGGCGTCGGAAGGCGTCTACCAATGAGGCTTCTCGCTCGTTTAACTGCATTTCCATATCCTGCATCCATTATAGCGGCCATCGATTCGTTGGGCCCGATCGGCAGTTGGCTGTAATGTCGCC
>JBEKNN010000065.1:0-34144 GCA_049522755.1 Bryobacteraceae bacterium
GCCTCTTCTTGCTCCTCGGCCTTCAGCAATTCGTCCCTGCGACCCGTTAGGTCATACCGGGCTTTGCCCGTAAAGCAATCCGCAGGAATGGCTTGCTCAGAAACTCGCTGATATCTTGTAAACTCCCGCTAGAGTGAGACACAAAGTTGAGGGAATAGTCGCGTTGCCGCACGTTTCCTGCGCCCCCCTCATCGAACTGGACTCCACCCGCAAAGATCGCCGCCCCCGTAGCGTCGCACACCGTTGATTACCGTGATACAACGCTGTGGAACCGACTCAGTTCGGCGTCTCAGCAGTTCCGTCGAGGAAACCGATGGCGTGAGTGCGCCCTGCTCCGTGCTGCCCGGCCGCGTATCGGACTCTTAGTCCGAGGAACCGGAGGCGCGCGCGAACCCCCAGATGGCCGCAAAGAACAGAGCCGCAATCGTACCGACTCCGGGAAATATTATCGACAACAAGATGAAAACCAGAATAGGGTACACGCAGTCCTTCCACGACTGCAGATAGAGGCCAAGGCCCACACCTCCCAGAAAGAATCCAGCCAAGGCTGCGATCAGGGGGTTCTTCTTCTTTCGGAGGGGCGGAAGATCTTCGAGGAGCGCTTTGATTCCATGTGCGGCGTGATGGTTTGACATTGATTCGTATCCTTTGCTGAGTTCGCCTTCAGGCGATCTCGTCTGCAGTAGCGCAACCCGCTGGCAGATTTGTTCAAAATTTGTTCCGCCTCGTCAGATTCGTTTGGCCGGTGGCCGCTCGCTATGGCGGCCTGGACGCGCGTCACCGTGGTCCGGGGGCACGTGCAGAATGTGTGATGAATTCATCGTCAAGAGGCATAAGCGCGGATTCCTGGTGAAACTGGCCGAGTTTTCGCGAACTCTTAATGTGAACAGATCGGTGCCTCCCTGCCCGCTCTACGGGCATGAAGACCAACACTGCTTTTCAATATCTGGCAACGGAAAATCCGGAGCTATTGCAGCAATATTTCGAGTTGCGGCGCCGCGCTTATCTCCTGGAGTATCCCTGGCTTCCGTCAACCTTTGGAGCGCCGGACGACAACGACAATGCGAGCTGGATCGTGGTGGCGGTCGGTTCCGGCGTCGTGGCCGGAGGCGCACGCCTCACCTTGTCAACGCCCCAAGATCCGCTGCCGCTGCCTCTCGAGGAATCCGGCATCTTTCTGCAAGGGTATCAGCGTCTCGCGCACCTCCAACTCGCTTCCAAGGCTTATGGCGAGATCTCCCGCTTGGCGGTCAGCGCGGAGACGTCGGAAGGGCTCGCACTCTCCTTGGGGCTCACTCGCAGTTGTTGTGAAATCGCAACCAGCGAGGGTGCCGACGTGCTCTTCGGCATTTGTCCCCCAGGGCCGCTACGTCTGAACCGATGGAATGCGAAACGCCTCGCGCTACACTTCGATACTTACGGAGAATTGTCCACGGTGTTCGGCCGGGATATGACGCTTTGCGCGTTTGAAGGGCTCGGGAAGCGATTTGCGGGGACGGAAAGGGACGCCGCATGATTGTACATATACATAGCGTCTTGGTTCTCAGCGCCTGCGGATGTTTCGGCAGTTTTATATGGGGCATGGTCCGACATTTCAAAAGGCCAACTAGGCCTACGCGGGCTATGATGGCGACCGGGGTTGCCGCCGCACTTACCGCTCTCCTGCATCTTGCCGGACTATGTCTTCGGCCCGCGAGCTCCGTGTGGCTGGCCGCCGGATTGTATGCCGCCGGTCTTGCGTTGTTCTGGTGGGCGGTGGCGGTGACCCGCGGAAGACTCGCAGCCTGCGGGACGGGCCGCAGATCGCTCCTGATCGTGAAGCGCGGGCCCTACGCTTTCGTTCGCCATCCCTTTTACGCTTCTTACAATCTGGTGTGGTTGGCAGGATTCGTAGCCACAAGTTGGTGGCCCGTCGCGGCGACCGCCATCCTCATGGCTGTCATTTATGAGAAGTTCGCGCGCGAAGAAGAGAAGGCATACGTGGATGGAGACTTCGCGGCGGAATATTGGGAATACCGGAACACGGTGGGTAAATATCTCCCGCGAATCCGAATGCGGCTGCACTGAGCGCTTCAATCGCGGACCAGACCCATGATGTCTATTAAATCTTCGAATTCACGATGGCCGCGCAGGTGGCGGAAGACCGGATGAGCCCAGAACCAGACGGCTACCGGATCTCGGTCTTCAGCCGCTTGATGGAGGTAGCGCGATGCTTCGTCGTAGTCACCGATGCCGATCCAACAGACGGCAATCTGGCATTGCGGAATGTACGCGCCTGTCCTACCTAGCGCGCGCATCCAGGACACCCGGCGGCGTGCAACCCGCGGCGATCCGCTGCGGCCTGCGAAAAATGCGCGCAAGCCCCACGTGGACGGTCGCTCCAACAGGCTAACCGGCGTCTGACCGAGGGATCGCAAGGCCGCGGTCGGGTCGCCTCGGGCCTCCAGCAGGACGGCCCGATGCAGGTGGTGCTGGTAATAACGCGGCGCGGCCTCGATGGCAGCGTCGATTGCTGCTTGCGCCGCATCGTATTCGCGCGCCAGAATCAGCCCCATCGAACAATCACCGGTGCACGTAGGATTGTTGTAGCCGAAATGATCGACGGCGCGTTGCAGGATTGCGGCGGCCTCTTTCGCGCGTCCACGGCCCACGAGGAAAGCCGCGTACCAGACGTTCATGGCCGCCTCGCCGGAACTCCATTCGATCGCCTTACGGTAGGACTCCCCGGCTTCCTTCCACTTCCATTCCAATGCTTGTTTGACGATTCCGTCCGCCAGCCAGGCCTGCCAGGCCGGCGCGGGTTGTTCGATGGCTCGTGCCGCCAGATCCCTGGCTTGTTCCAGGTTGGGCCGCGGGCATGCACCGTGAATTGCCTGGGAAGCCAAGGCTTCGGCTTTCAGTGCGAGCGCGAGGGACAGAGACGGAGCTTCGGCCAGAACAGTGTCTAGCTTGGTGATAGCGGTTCGGTATCCGGATACCGTGCGCGCTTCCATGGCAGCTCTGGCGCTCCATAGCATGCTGGTGGCGCGTGCGGACAAGGGGCATCTCAGAGAGAAGACAGGTTCGTAAGAGCCAGGGATCAGTTCAATGGTAACGGGGTCGGCGCGCCCGCCTTTGGCGTAATAGTCGCGAAGCCGCTGGCGCAGGTTCGCGACCGTGGTCCGGACAATTGAGTCGGCTCTAGGGTCGAAACAAGATAGGTCCCGGGCGAACACATCTGCGGCAATTGTGCGTTGATGCAGTTCGTCTCCGCGGCCTGCCAACTTCTCTTCCACCAGATAAAGAAGAAGTCGAAGTTCGCCCGGCGGGAGCTCCGCGCAGCGGCGGACTTGATCCAGCGCGTGAGTCACGTCATACACGGCGATGGAAGAAGCCATAGGGGTCAACGCGGCTATTATCCCTCAAACAGCGGCTTCTTTGGTATATGATCAAACCGGCGTAGCTTGCTCCTGGAGGATGGCGTCCGACGAAGCGGAAACAACTGTGGTGTCTACGTCCAGTGGCGTTGCCGGCCAAGATGCATTGGAAAACGGTCTTACCGGTGCAATTTGTTGAAGGACCTCGGAGAAGATCCAGAACGTAGTGCTCAATTCGTTACATTCTTAAATCTCGGCGACTTCCTGTTTAACCCACCCCTCATGGCTGACGATTGCACTGCGAAGGGCTGATCGGAGCGGCGCGAAAGGCTGCGGCCTGACAAGGAACCGCTTTTCCTGCCCGTTATCTCGCGGAATATAAAAGGTCCATTCCTGCGGTGACACCTTACTCAATCGCTCCAGGATCAGCCGCTCCGCTCGCGCTCTCCGTTCTCTCCGCTCGTCCTCGCCTAGCGTGGGGTCCGCCGCCAGCCGCATCAACAACTCAGCCGCTGTCAGGCAGACACGGGGAGTCTGCTTCAGCAGCATCTCCTCCAGGCCTTCTAGCCCCCCGGAGTCGGCTTTCGAGAATCGGCCCACCGATCGGCGCGCCTCCTCCGCAACGTAGTGAACGTCAAGCAGCGACGCCGTCAGAGCCTGGACCGCTCCGCTGTCGACCAGCCTGGTCCGACCCACCAATTTAATCGCCGACTGGCGTGCGGTAAAGAAGCGGTGCGTTCTGGTCACTTCCATGAGCTTTTCGCGCCACGGGAACGTGCTGCGCTCGAAGCGCGCCGCGAGGATTTCGGGAGATCTCCAGCCGAACTCCGCGAGCGTTTGCAGCCATCGGTCCAGGTGCCGGTGCGGAGGCGGGTCCTCGTCCGCATCGTCCTCACGTATGAGCTCGGCGACGTACTCGACGATGCCATCAATGCTTGCCGGATCGGCTTGAAAGGCATGGTGGAGAAACTCGCCTGCGGCAGCGACCGATTCCCGGTACCCCGTCCCCCAAAGAGTCGAATCGTCCTGAGATATCAGCCCTGCGCAAACATAGAGAGCATCCCAACCCTCCGAGAAGACGCGAACCGCTTCGGCGACAGTTGCTCCGCGAAGCCTCAGGTATGAAGTCAGCAGTCCAACGCACGACCAGGGATCTTCCCGCCGTACGGACAACTGATGCCAGAGCCCCTCCCCTTCGGATGCTTTTTCCTCTTCGGAGCCCGCCTCGGCAATCAGTCTGCCGAGAGCCTGATCCAGAAGAACGGTCGTACTGCCTTCCGGCAAAAGTCCCCGTAACTTCGGAACGAATTGCATGTTGGCGGCATGCCCGACGATCCGGAGAGTTAAAGGTTGGAGTGCCGGAATGTCCAGCGCGGCCTGTAGTTCTTCCGTCAGTCCCTCAATCCAGAACTTCCGTTCTTTGCCGTTTCTGACGACGACATTCCGCAGCATCTTTAGCAAGGCCATTGCCAGCGCTTCATTGGCCTGCAGTGCGCTTTGCAAGTTGCTCTGGACTACCTCCCCGCAGGTCCAGTCCAGGCGCCCAATTCGCCCGAGTAGTTTTCCGGCAGATTCACCCTCTTCTCCGGTTTTCGACGCAGTCTCGATCCATTCACACAGTACCTCCGGATCGATGACCCGGAACTGTTCCAAGAACCAGCGCCAGATATTGTTCATCGCCGGCGTTGCCGCTTTCCCGCTGGCGGCCGCGGCGGTCTGGAATGTCGCCATCTGGACTCTTCCTAACGCCTGTTCATCGGAAAGACATAGCGAAAGCGCCAGATAAGCGCGACCCGACAGGAGTTCGTTTCGATCCTCCATCAGATTCCTAAGCGACTCCAGAACCGCGGGACTCCAGTCTCCTGCTTCCGCGAGAAGCAGGCCGGCAAAGTCGCGCAGCCCGTCGGGGCCCGTATCAGCTGAGTTCCGCACCCAGCCTTCGAGTTTGGGTTCGATTCGGTAAATCCACGCGGCAACTGCCGCAAACGAGTCCCAGGCGCCCGGCGCGGCGCAGGCCCGGGTGAGGGCCGCGGCGGCGGCTGGCGTCAATACCAAGCCATGCGGTACGGCCCGATGCAGCAGCGCGTCCCGGGCGCTGGCCTCCGCTGGCCACTGGGCCCAAAGGCTGGCGAGTCCGGGATCGATCCCGGGCGCACGCACATTATCGATCGCATCGCAGACGTCCCCAGCGAGCCGCATGAGCGGATCGAGCCCCAGCGGCTCGGTGGCCGGCCCATGCTGTCCCAGGGCAAGAGTTTTGAGGCTGGGCGTCGAGAGACCGGCCGCGAATGCCCGCCACTTCATTTCGAAGTCCGGCCTGAGTCGAATGATGTCGGTATCCGGTTCAGCCTCATGGCGCAACTGCCGGCACGCCCAAATAAAGTCGAGCAGATCGCACGCCACAGCGGGATACTTTGGCACTAGCTTACCCCAGTCCACGAGCTCGGCTACGAGCTTAATGAAAAGCGGGACCAGTATCGGCATGGGCACCCGGGATGCCTTCCGGATCAGCGTGGCCGCGTCCGCTCTGGTATTTGCCTGCCCGATCTCACGAGCCACTCGAAAGGCATTTACGCCAGCCTCCCACACGCCGGCCCTCGGCTGCTCGATTACGCTGTCGAGCGCGAAATCAAGGCCGACAGCCTTCTTTTCAGCCGGCTCAGCGGGAGACATTCCATCGAGGGATTGGATAAAACCTAGAAGTTCAGCCACGTCGCCTGGGGCGACATAGTTGAGATACTTCGCCAGTTCCGAACGGATATCGTTGCCGGAACGGCCAGCGTTCTTTAATAGATGGTGCAATGCTAGATAGAAGAGAAAGCGGTTCTGGGCTCGGAAGATCGGCAGGAGCATCGCCGCCTCGCGGATTGCATCGTGCTCGTCAAAAACCAATCGGGGATTGGCGTGACCGAATCGGTTGCTCCACGCCGGGAGTAAGAGCAGCTTGTTCAGCGCAAAGACGCCGCTAGGGTATGCGGTCGCCCCCTCAAAGCATTTATCCCACGTGACGGCCAGCGCATAAATGACGCCGGCAGCCAGATGCTTCGATTTACCCTCGTCAAGCGGTGGCACGCCACTGACCGCGTGCCAGGCCATCCATGCCGAAACCAGAGAACCAATTCGGCCGCTTTTCTCCTGGTCGGAGAGCCGCTCGAAGAGAGGGCGTGGACTTAGTACCGGCAGATCGAGATCCTGCGCAATCCACAACAGGGACAGCACCGCCGCCTCAAATGCCGGCCCATCGGCGCGCCCTGCCGAGGGCAAGTGATTTTCGATTGCATCGAACTGGCGGATTACCGCTTCCTGAAGATCCTGGTGCGCCATGGTGAGCGCCGCATCAAGACCATTCCTCACCAACTCATCTTTGCAGGCCGCATTGATGCGGTCCTGCAGTTCAGGTGACCAGCCGTCGAGCGCTACCAGCGCGGCCAAGGCATGTACCCGAAGTTTACTGCGGCCGCTTTTGTCAGCCGCGGACCAGAGGCGGCTGACAGTTCGCCATAGTTCGGCTTTCAGCCCTGCGGCCTTCTGTTCGCCGCTGAGAAGATCGCACGCAGTTCGGAACCATCCCACCGGATCGGCGTGCCCCAGCGCCTCGATCAGCAGATCGGTCAGGCGCGATTCCCGGTGAATCCAAACATGCGAGAAAGAAGCGCCTTTCGCCATGTGCGCCTTGAGCGCCTCGCAAATGGCCCCATCGTCCGCGCTCACTGCGCCCCGGATCGAACCTGAATGCCGTTCCCGGTATCGGTTCCAGGCTTCGAATGCGCCCTCGTCTCGGTACCCTCCGTACAGGACAAACACCGACCGCAGCAGCGCCGGGCTCGCCATCAGCTTCCCGCAAGCATCCTTGTTATCCAGCAGAAACTGCCGAAAACGCAGCCCCCGAACCGAGGGAGGTCGTTCCGAGTTCAGAGACAGGAGTCGCCGAAGCGCCCTATCGAGCGAAAACCCCGTTGTCCGGTCCTCAAAGTCGGTTGCCCGGAAGACCGCATTGCCGATCGCGTCCGAGACTACGTGCAGTTGCTGGCAAAGCTCAGCGGCGTTCGCGGCTGCCGGGGCGCTCTGCCGCCCCAACCAGTCGAGAGCGATCTCTTCCACCGTACCGGCACGCAGTTGTTCGAGTTTCCCGAGCGCTTCGAGATAGGTTAGGGCAAGCGCTCTCGTCCGCTCATCCGGTCCGAGCGCGCTCCATGCGGATGCCAGTGTCATCGCCACTATCCGGATTGCCCAGGGCCGCACCGCTCCGGCCGCTCGAAAAGCCTCGGTCGCGAGCAGGGCGCCGGACTCTACTAGGCGCGCCTGAGGATCCGGCTTCAGAAGAGCAGTCAGGATCTCCCGAAAGTCATTTTCAGGCTGACGTCTGGAGCACCAGGCCAAACCCAGCGTCAGTGCCTCTCTCCAGAATGGGTCGGCGATGCGAATGTCGAGCTGCCGGATCACCTGCTGCGGCGTGCCGATAAACAATCCTCGACCGGCAAGGAACTCGCCAAAACTCTGGTGGGCGAAAGCCAGGTGAGCGGTTCCGCTGTGCACCAACAGGCCGCCCTGCTCACGAAGCGCCGATGCCCACGCAGTTCGGTGGTTCCGATTCATCACGCCGTGCGCCTGCAGGACGGACTCGCATACATCATTCCAGCTCTCGATGCCAAACATTGGCGAGGTTGTTTTCGCCCTCAAGCCAGCGACTACTTCGCTCAGTAAATCCAGGGAACTGAGAGGCAGCTCCGGCAGAACTTGGAATGCGCTCCGCCGGAGATCGAGGTGCTGTTCCACTAGTTTCTCGTAAAGTTCGAGCCGGCTCCCGGGCAATCCTCCCCGTTCCACGTACATCTTGGCCAACAGGGTAATCCGAAGCGGAGTCCGCGCCAGATCGGACAGGTCGTTCAACAGTCGCGCCGAAAGCTGGTCCTTCAGGCGCGTTGCCCTTAGTTCGGGACTGCCGGACGGATCCCATTCCGGGTTCGCCTCGCAATAGGTACGGGACCAGTCCGCAAGAAAACGTGCGGACTGCGACGGCTCGAGCGCGGGCAGCCTGTACAAAGCGTGCCGGACCGTCCCGTCGATCTGTGCCGCCTCATAGCCCACACGGCGGCTGGTCATTACAATGCGGTTTCCCGCACCCTGCCTCGCCATGATGAACGCTTCGACCAGGCTCTTAACCTCCGCGCGCATCTCGACAAGTGCGAGTTCGTCCAGCCCGTCGAGCAGAATCAGACATTCTCCCCGGTCAAGAGCGTCCTCAATCAGTTTCCGGCGGTCCGCCGGCGAAATCTCACGACCCTGATGCGGGTGGAGATCCGGGTAACGCGCGATCCCACTGAGAGTTGGACCCGGCGCGGAGTACAGCCACGCATCGAGAGTCTTCGCTGTTCCGCCCGTTTTTTCCAGCCACTCCGGATACTCCTGCAGGCTGACAAAGATCGGCAGTCGCGCCGGCCCCAGTATGAGATCGGCGGCGGACGAGTCTCCGCCCGACAACGCCGCCGCGACCCGCACCTTCGACTTCAACCCACTCTGCAAAGCAGTCAAGGCGTGCTGTTGGGCGAGCCAGTAGAGCAGCATCGACTTTCCCGTTCCCGGGTCTCCCAGCACGACGCTGGCCGGGTGAAGGCTGGCAAGAGAGGAAGCGCCGTTCGGCCGCGAGCTCTGCGCCTGATTCACATCGGCCTGCGGCTCAAACCAGCCTGCCCCGTCGGTTTTGCGGTGAAGGCGCAGTTCCTCCGCTTGCCCCCAGCTAAACTCGGGTACGCTGTAGACGTGCTTGAGCGGCGCGTACCAGTTCGTGCCGTTGGTTTTTACTTCGACTTTTGTCTGGCTGCTCCACTGGACGACCCATTGAAGATATCCCTCGCGAACCAGGTCGTGTCGCAGAGCAGCCCGGACCGTTTCGATCGACTCGGCGCAAATTACGTGAGTACCCTGGTGGAAGCGCGAAGGCTCCGGACCAGCTCGAATCACCACGACGCGACCAATCGAGTGCCTCACCGCAAAGATAATCTTCCGGCGCTCGGAGTCTTCTTCTTCTTCGGACAGAGGTTTCAGAACTACACCGGAGCCGGCCCGTTCGGCGATGCCGAAGACCGGAACCGAAGGATCCACTTCCTCGCGGCACTTCAGTGCATCGAACAGCGCGGCCACGCCGGCCCCATGGGACTTCCCCGAATATCCTACCATTAGGCCGCTCTGACTCCTGATGCCCCACATGCACGAGGCTTCGGGGACAATCGCGCCATGCAGGTTCGCGACCGTTTTTACGAACTCGCCGCTGAGGGGCCAAAGTGCTTGTTCGGGAGTGAGCCACAGTCCCGGGCGAAATCGCCGTGCGGGATCGCGGTGCTCGTAAAGTTCGACAAATAGTTCGACCTGTTCGTCGTAATCCGCACCCTTCGGGTTCAGCAGCACCACGGGCGTGCGCACGGAGAGGCTCGGCCGCTGTTCCACCGCTGCCCAGCGCCGAAAGGCAAGCTCAAGCCCTAGCCCGGAAGCCTCCCAGAGAGCTGCTGCGTTGGCTCCGGCCGCCCAGGCGGGGGGGTGCAGTTCAAGCGCCGGCGCCCAATCGGTATCCGCCGGCAGCGCTTCGCAACGCCTCCACGCCCCCCACGCTTCCACCAGCAAATTCCAGGCAACTTCCATCCGGGCGGCGTCCGCCGTTCTCGAAGTCGCCTGTCGCAGGGCAATCGCCGCGAGAGCCGATGCGCACAAGCGTCCCAGGCAGCGGACGGCTTCGAGCGCGTCGTCAGGATTCTCTGCGTCGAGCCCTGCTTCTTCGGCGATCTTCTCCCGCAGGCTTTCGCCACACCTGCGCAGCAGATTCCGCAGTTCCGCGGCCGCGGATTCCCAGGCGTTTTCCCGGCAGTTCCTCAAATTGCCGATGTGAATCGGCAACGCCTGATACAGGTCCCGCCAGTAACCGAATCCAGTGTCTATGTACTCCTCTAGCTGTCTGGGGACATTGCGGCCGCTAGGCAAGAGTGTCTCCCTCCGCAACATCGTCTCCCAGCGCCTCGCTTATTTCGACATCGATCCGCTCCAACTTCATCAAGAGTTCGAGATTCTCGCCGCTCAGCGGCAATATCGTCTTCCGGTTCGCGTACAACCGCACCGGAGGCCAGACGATCTCTCCACCGCCGGCCTCCGTAGTCGCACCGTCGTAAATGCGAAGCACACAAGTGCAGTCTGCGTTCGATAGCATATCCACCTGATACTTCCCTGGTTCTTCGGAGCTCCCGATCCTCAGTTTGATATTGCCGCCGGGAAGATCAAAGAGAATCGGAAACATTTCACTCAGCTTAGTGCTTGCAGCGAGCGGCAGCGTCTTGCCGGCGACCCGCCATGTACGCGGCTTGAACTCGATCACTCCTGTCCTGGGCTTTTCCTGTTCCGGCTCGCCAATCGCAACATCTCCGAGCCGGGTGATGCGGGCAAGCATCATGATGCGGTTGCAGCGTGCGCAGCCCATCCCGATATGCCATCGCTCAGCGTCCGTCAGTTCACTCGCCGCGGTATTGCTCAGCTCTTCGTCGAGTTCCATCAACAGCCAACTATCCAGGCAGTCCGGTCTCTTGATGGCGTCGAGGCGTTCGACTTCGTTCCAGAAATCGTTCTCGGTAATTGTCATTGCATACCTCCACGAAACTTAGTCGGCAAATACTTTTCCAGGCAAGTATAGCCCTTCGCACGCGTTCTGTAATTGGGGAGAGCCGATTTCCTTGGGGTCATGGGGGCGGCTACCGCCGTCCAGTGGCGCTCCGGGTCGTCGTGCCGGGGCGGGAGAATCAGAATACTGTAAGCGAACAGGTAGAGGCTCGCACAACCCAGGAAATATCCGATGTCTTCGGCGCCGGCCGTATCGGCCAGTACTCTTTCTGCGCAGTCCGCGAGTGGTTCCGGCACTGCCGCCGCGACGCCGGACATGCACGCGATTACCCACTGTCTAACAGCGGCGTCGGGCGCGCGCCCGACGAAACGGGCCATTACTTCCACGTTTTCCGGAGAATATGGGTTCGGCGCCTTTGTCTCCCGGGCACAGAGCGCCCGGACAAAGATGGTCAGCGCTGAGTGGGCGCCTAGCATCTCGGAGTTCAGCAGGCGGACGGCCTCTTCTGTAAACCTGGGCGACTCGCTGCGAGGCCAATCCGACGCCGGGTTTACGCGCAACGCTTGTTCCCGCGCCCACTCGGCCTCGCGCAAAAATTTACTTCGGACACTTTCGCCGGAAACTCCCGAAAACCATCCTGTCTGGGAAAAGGCCTCCCCTTGTCCCGCGCCGGTAAGCCTCTGAATATGACTGAATAAGGCGCCATAGCCCCGGACTGGTTCTGGAAGGCTTTCAAACCAGGGCCAGTCTCCCGTCTTTGGCGGGACGGGGATCTCGCCCGTTTTCTCTTCACCGTCCCGGTTTTGATCTATGGAAACCGTGTCCCCGCGCCGAAGTTTTCTGATTTCATCCACGGCCAGATGATAGAGCACTGTCTTGATATACGCTTCGTTGAACTCGGCCGGGCGGCTCTTGTACAGGTGGTGATAAAACCCAGACTCCAGATCGTCGGCATCAATTTCGGCCGGAAACCGCGACGCCGTGTATTTCGCCGCCCGTCTTACAACCGGTCCGATCAGACGAAAAAGATCTTCCGACGCAGTTTCATAATCCGCCCTCGACTGAAGCCACTTGCTGTATTGTTCGTCCCAGAAGTTAGGCACAGGCTTCTCGTTTCTCTCGCAGTTTCTCCCGCACTTCCGCGGGGATTTCATTTTCGGGAACGGTCTCAGTCACCGCATTTCGAGATTCTATCGCGACATCCTGGTTCCGTGACCGGATATCACTCATCGCCTGCCGGATGTCCGCGGCCAGAACCCGGTCCTTACCCAGCGGACGATCCACGGCCGCAACCGCAGCGAGCACCATGACGTGAACTACGTCCCGGCCGCTTAACCCCTCCGATTCTTCCGCCAGCCAGATTGGGTCTACCGTTTGCTCCCGGGGAATCGTCGGCAGCAGATGCCGCGTCCACATCTGCAGCCGCGCGGTGCGGTCTGGTAACGCAAACGCAATGTGGGTGCGGATGCGGCTCTTGAACGCGGGGTCGAACACCCTCTGCCTGTTGGTTGTGAACACCACGATGCCGTCGAATGCATCGAGATGGGTGATCATCGCGTTGCGCAGGGCGTTGTGGTGCTCGGCGCCCATCCCGTCGCCCGGATCGCGGCGGCGGCTGAGCAGTGAGTCGGCCTCGTTGAATAACAGCAGCGCCCCGGTGCGGGCAGCCACTCGAAAGGCTCCGGCAAGAGATTTTTCCGAGTCACCGACGTATTTCGACAGGATATCGCCCAGCTGCACGTCGATCAACTGAATGTTCAGTTCGTGCGCGATGCCTTCGGCCGCATGCGTCTTGCCGGTACCTTCCGGACCGAACAGGTTGATCCGGATGGAGAGTGCTCGCGGATCGAGTTGATCGACACCCCACTCACGCAACTTCCGGCGCTGCCGGAAGAGTTTCATTTCGCGCTCAATCCCGCTGAATGCGCTTTCCGGGATCACCAGTGTCCGCAGCGTTTTGCGCGGATCCCGAGGGACAAAAGCGGTTTCATAAGGATCGGCCTCCCTTGCCCTTTCCGTTTCGGGAGATACATCCCGGCTCTGCACGCTCGGCGGAGGGCTCTTCTTCGTGTCTTCCCTGATCCATGGCATATGTTTGCGTCCTCATTCATCGTTTAACTGGTAAATTGAAACTTCCGAATCGCCGTTTGCCGGTCACCGAGGATCTCCCGCAGCTCCGGATCGTCAATTTCCTCCTGCGTGAGATACCGTTCCTCAATCACCACTTCGCCGCGCTGGGCGGTTTTGACGTGGATCCTCGAGCGGACGGAACTGGCGATTCGATCAATCGCCACCCAGGCATCCATTAATGCACTTTCGGAAAGACCATTGTTCCGCAGCCAGGCGGCAACCGACTCGCGGATCTTCGGCCAGAAAGCCCCCGCCACCGCGGCTCCAACCGCCAGCGTCGCCAGCGCCACAGCTATATCGAACAGCCATTTCATCTCATGCCACCTCGTTGTGCCACGGGGCAGACCAGGATCGGACGCACTCTGTTTTCCCTGTCCGGAGCACTTCGCCGCGTACCTCGTCGGGCAGTTGATCCCAAGGCGCGACATAGTCTACGTTCACGGTCGAGCCATCCCTGTAGGCGATCTGTAGAGAGGCCTTGTGCGTATCCGCTGCAGACCGGCGCGAGAACGTGACAGTCACATGCTCTAAGACGTCGTCAATCCGCCCCCGGAGATCGGCGTCCCCTGCACCTTCGAGCACACTGAATATTCTGTGCTCGGCGATGCCCGTCTTGCGGCCAAGCTGCGCGGCCAGGACCCGGTTCAGCCCACCCTCACCCGGGTCGCGATTGCCCGCTTTCGGCCGCCGGCTTCTTCCGTTGGTTTCACGGCGGCTGCCCCGCGCGAGGTACACGGCAACCCCCGTGCAAATCAGTAACAAAATAACAGGTATGCGCATCGATTTCTTTCCTTTCTGGATGTTTCGGTTTAATTCAGTTGCATGTTGAGTTCGTCGTCGATACGGGTTGTGAAGTTCGTCTTCCCGCGACGCAGGAACTGTTCCCTGATGTCCGGAGGCAGCTCATCCCAGTTCAAGATCTGCGTCTCGGTCGTTTTCATAACCTTATTCTGGTTCAGCGCATCGATCCAGTAACCCGAAGCGCGGCGGACCCACTCCGTGTCCGTATTCTGCTTAATTTCAACCGCCATGCTGAGCAGATACTGCTTGACGTTGATCCAGGCCGCGCGCACAACTCGAATGCTCTTGACCACCAGGCCGTCGAGGAAATCCATGCACTGCATGAAGTCCTCCGCCAGGCTCGGCAGATGATCCTGCAGCCAAGGGTAGGCCGAGTCACGGGCCCAGCCAACGATTCGGGCCCACAATTGGGCGGCGGCGTCTGCGACTCCGTCGAAAAATTCGATGATCGCGCTTGCGATGTACATGCTAGTTCTCCTCTGAGTAGAGCCGGAACGCTACCGGTTCGCGGTCCCTCTGCCACTGCGCCCGGACGTCCCCGGGCAGCGTATCCCACGTAAGTCCTTCCGACACCGTCTGACGCGTCGGCTTGTCCCCGCGGAGGTACCAGAAGGAAAGCACTCGAGAGTACTCATGACCCTTCGCCAGGTACTCAAGTCGAATCATGAGGAGCGACTTTTTGACAACGGCGATTACCGCTTGTGGCGGAGGCGGAACCTGAGCCACCGCGTCATCTCCCAGCCCCGTCAGATGGATGGCGGTTTGGTAACCCAGTTTCGGCTGTAACCCGTATTGCTTGGCGATGAATTCTCCGATCCGCTCGTAGACCGCAAGTCTTTCCGCCCCGTCGCCCTGTTGTTCGACTAACTCCCTTCCGGCGTCAAGAGCGTTGCCCACAACGGCACTGCCTGCACTGACTATGTGCCTTACCACCTCGACCGCGTGTCCGAGAATGTCCCGTGAATCCGGTTCCCGGCGATTGTCGTTTTTGGACATTTGCTTCCTTCCTGCCCACTTAAGCGGAATGGGCGACCGATTTTGTGCAGATTTTTTGTGTAAGAAATATTACAGATAGAAATCCCCTCGTAGCCGTGCGCGCCTGCTCCCGGCCGATTGTTGCTCGTCGCCGAAACCCCCGCGTAGCGCTATTTTGCCTCGTGTAACCGGCGTTTGGATCGATAAAGCTGCAACTTGGGGTTAATGGCTAAATTGACCCACCAGCCTCACGGTGCCGGCCCTTTGTCGCTTACCAAACAGAGGACTAAAGGGAAGCCAATGCATTGATGCGATTGGCCTTCCCTCTGTCGATTACGCATGGACCACGAGTCGGGCAGGAACTTCTCGAACGATCCCGCGCCCCCCTCTAGCGTTCCACGGCGGAGAGTATCTGTAGGCGAGGACAGCGCATGTCCGGCCATTGGAACACGTCAACTGTTACCCTATCGGTTACATAATTTTGAATTTGCGGCCCTAACTCCTCCGCCGCGGCCGCCAGGACTTATGCCCGATGTTTAGCCGAGATCTCCACACGCCATCCGGCATTCGTACCAAAGGACTTTCCTGGATTGGTTCTAAGTTTTGGCGAGTTGCCCAACCATATTGGCGAAGCGACCAGAGACGGTCTGCTTTTGCGCTCCTCCTCGTCATCTTAGGCCTCTGTGTTCTGAAGGTTATTACAGTCGTCAGATTAAATGACGCTGGCGGCCGCTTCTTCAACGCCCTAGAGGCTCGCAATTCTTCCGCATTCCGCGGCACGCTCCTGCTGATAGCCACGTTCCTTGCGCTTCAATTGATAACGATTGTGGCTCAGAAGTATTTGTCTATGGTGCTGGAAATCCGCTGGAGACGCTGGTTAACCGACCACATGGTGACACTCTGGCTCGCAGACCGGGCGTTTTATCGGCTCCGATTCGTCGGGAAAACCGATAACCCCGACCAACGCATAGCGGAGGATGTTGGATTGATGATCGGTAACGGCATTGACTTGGCCACTGGATTCCTAAACGCATCGCTGACAGTGGTGGCGTTCGCCGGAGTCCTTTGGAACCTCTCCGGAGCGCTCACCTTCTCAATTGCGGGACTCCGTTTCCAAGTTGTTGGATATATGTTCTGGGCCGCTCTACTATATTGGGCAGCCGGATCCGTGGTGGGATATATGGTGGGGAAGCCACTAATCGGCCTAAACAACCGGCAGCAGAAATTGGAGGCCGATTTCCGCTTCGCTCTTGTTAGAATCCGCGAAAAAGCGGAGGGTATCGCTCTCTACGAAGGAGAGCGCAGGGAACGATCACGCACTTCGGATCTGTTCGATCTTGTATACCACAACTCTCTCATTATGGCTCGTAGATATTCCGGGTTACTGGCATTTCAGACATTCGTTGGAGACGGCCCATCGATCCTCCCTTTTCTCGCCGTTGCGCCAAGGTACTTCTCTGGGTCATTGCCTTTAGGCGATCTGATGAAGATTGGCAACGGGTTCGGGCAAATTAGTATCGCATTGTCCTGGCTAGTGAATTCCTTCCCGGAGTACGCGGCTTGGCACGCAACAGTGGACCGTATCGCCGAATTCGAAAACGACCTTCGAGCCACGACTCTGAAATCCGGCGATTCGCGCGTCAACCAAGCCACGCCGCAGTCCATCGTTTTTGATCGCGTAACGATCTCGTTGCCGGGCGGCGAAACACTCCTGTCGGACCTGACGTTCGAGCTCAAGGAAGGAGAAGCAGTTCTTTTCCGGGGGTTGTCCGGGGTTGGCAAGACGACGCTCTTCAGGGTACTTGCGGGCATTTGGCCGTTCGTTTCCGGAACGATTACCTTGCCGGAGACGAAGCGGTTCCTGTTTTTGCCGCAGGACGCCTACCTGCCAATTGGCAGTCTTCGCTCGGCTTTGTGCTTTGCACAAACTGCTGAGCCCGTGAGCGATGACGAGATCCTGACGACATTGGATTCACTCGGATTGGGGCACCTTAGCGCCCGCCTCGAGGAGCAGACGCACTGGGAACAGAGCTTGTCTGCGGGCGAAAGGCAGCGTGTCAGCATTGCTCAGGCAGTGTTGTCCAAGCCTGACTGGCTTTTCCTCGATGAGTCCACTTCGGCGCTCGATGAAGACCAAGAGGAGAAAGTATATCGACTCCTCAGGAATTCCCTGCCAGACACCACTACTATCAGTATCGGCCATCGGAAGACTCTTGCCGCGTATCACGATCTCGTCATTTCCGTACTACGGCCTTCGCCGCAACCCACCTCATCAATGGGCATCGCCGACCCAAGACGCTGAGCATCATTGAGCCTTCAAAACTCCAGACGGAGCCCAGCCTGGCCCTGCCGTCCGGGCAGCGTCTGGGTAACGCTCCCGAACTTTGGCAGACCACTTTGTTCCACCTGAACGGCCGCCGGATTCGCGTTGTTGAACAGATTGAAGAACTCGAGAATCCCCCGCAGGCGAATCCTCTCAGTCAAGCGAAACGTTCTTGCCATTCGTAAGTCCTGATTCACGAACGGCGGAGCTTGGAATTGATTCCGGCCGGTTTTCAAATCGCGGCCGTCATACTGGTTACTGCCATCTTCATCCACGGGAATCGAAGCAGACTGCGTATAGCGGAATCCGCTCTGCACCCGAAAGATACCACTCACTTCAATCTTGAACGGAAGCTGTACAAGTCCATGTAGCTGCAGCACGTGACGGAGCGAGAGATCGGAAGGCCCTTCGTCAAGCGTGGCGCCATTGTAGTAGATTCCGGCCTTTGGAACAAAGGCGCCGTTAGCGGCGTAAAAAGCGCCGTTCGCATTTGTTCTGCCCGTGAGGGGGTCGGTTGCCAGGGTCGTTATACCTCGAAAGCTATCGGTCGGAAGGCAGACGCCGGTCGGGCCGCTAACAAAGTCCGAGCAGCGGTCATCGTCAATTTCCGACGTGTACGCATAGCTGCCGCCAAGCGTGAAACGGCTGCTCATGCGCCTCTCGAACGACACGACGCCAGAGTTATACCTGCCTGAATACCACGGTCCGTAGCTGTTGTTATCCACTCCGCCAAGGGAGCTGTCGACGCGGGCGGCGAAAGGAATAGCCGAGTTCCGCACGCCGAGGATGTTTTCGATGGCCTTATGGTAGTAATCTACAGAGAGAATGAATTGACGGGGCAACTCCCGCTGCGCCCCTAACGTATAGGAGCGCGTGTACGGCGTAGCGAAGGATGGATCGAGAGTTACCGGGTAGCTTCCCGGCGAGTAGTTGTCGTGAGAGAGCGCTCCAAATGAATTGAAAAAGAGGAAACCCGGCTGCTGCCCGATGGCGAGCGACGCCTCATTCAGGTAAGCCTGCGGGGAAAGGCCCGAAAGCGCTTGGATGTTGGCGGAAGTGACTACGCTGTTGGCGGGAATGGGAGCGTGGCCAGGCGCCACGATGTCATTCAAATAATCCACTCCAAAAATAGCCTGACCCTGAAGTCCAGGGTACGTGCATGTCGCATTCGTTGCCGTTAACTGCGCTTGCGTCAACGTCGGTGAAAGGCAGAGATGCGGGGCAAGAAGTTCCGGCACGGTGGTCGGCACACCGTAGAACAGCCGCGGATAGGATGTCTCACCCGAGGTAGCTAGGTCTGCGCCGCCGAAGCCCGGAATGGCCTGTGCAACGCCTAAACGAAAGTGATCGTAGAACACTCCAAAGCTGCTGCGTACGATCGTTTTGGAGCTCGCGGCCCATGCAAATCCAAGACGTGGAGAGAAATTTGTCTTGATTTTGAATTCAGAATCGTAATCCCATCGTATACCTGCATTGATCGTCAGAGTCCGCGCCACCCTCAGATCGTCCTGTAGGTACGCTCCGTCGTAGTTGTCCCGGATGTGGATCTCGCTGTCTTGTGGCGTGGCGCCGCCTGTAGTCGTTAAAAGATATATGCCCGCATCCAAAGGTCCGAATTGCTGATAATCCGACAGCGTAGCCCATAGCTCGTTCTCTTGCAGTTGTCCTTCGACGCCATCTAGCTGAGTTCTCAGGTAGTCGTATCCTAACTTAAAGGTGTTGTTCCTCCAAACCTTAAGGATGCTAGCCCCGGAGGAGCCGTAGGTTGGCTTCAACGTCGTAGTTGTCGTCTCAGCGCCGAAAGTGAACGTTCCCAGATCGCCTAGCAATAGGCCTGTGTCGTAACCGCTATAGGCAAAAAAGGCCGTAGCTGGGCCGGCTTGCGGGTGGGCGGGACTCACGGCGGAAGGTTCCGCGCGATATTGGCCGTAGAGCGTCACGACAAAAGGATTGCCCTGATCGCCAAGGAGAATAATGTCGGAAATCCCTGCCATTACGGTTCTTAGGCCGGTATTCAACCTCGTAGAGGGCAGATTGGTTGACTGCGAGAGCGGCAGGAAGTTTCCAATATGCGTGTTGGTATAGTTCATCTCCTCAGCTAGGCGATGCTTCCCCAGCGTTTCTGTGAGCTTTCCAAAGGCTCGCATCTCGCGATCCGTGGAAGGAGTTCCATAGGCGCTTTCGCTCGCCACCAGGACAGCGGGCGTACCTATCGGAATGACAAAGTTGAGCTGCTGATTCTGGTGAATCCTTTCCACGGAGCCGAACCAGAACGCCTTGTCCTTGATCAGGGTTCCACCGAGGGCGCCGTCGTAGTCCCAACGCAGCAAGTAAGGGACCTTGGCGCCTGGAACATCAGAGGCATCGAGAACGTTGTTGCGGAGAAAGACCGAGGCGAGGCCGTGAAGCTGCTGGTTGCCTGAGCGCGTAATTACATTGATCATCCCACCCGATGCGTGTCCGAATTCTGCCTTGTACCCTGTGGTGACTACCTGGAACTCGGCTATCGTATCGAGATTGAATTGAGCCGCTGGGCCGCCGGTGACCTCATTCGAGTTATTCAAGCCATCGATCAGATAGCCTGTGTTGTTGCCTCGCTCTCCCAGGATCGACACAGCATCGTCGCTGCCGCTATCGGCCTGCCGATTGATATTAATTCCAGGCACCATTTGTAATAGATCGAGATAATCCCGGCCGTTGAGAGGAATGTTGGCTATCTGCTCGGGAGTGATGGTCATGCTGCTCGACGACGATGTCGTATCGCGCGCATCTGGAGTCGCCGGAACCTCTACCTGCCCTTTTTCTGTTTCCAGGCGAAGAGAAACATCGAGTACAATGGTGCGGTTGATGGTTAGTTGAAGGCTACTGTTTACCGTGGTGGTGAAACCGGTTTTGCTGACTATCAATGAATAACTGCCGGGGGGCAAAGCAGGAAGACGATACAGTCCCGCGACGTCGGTTGTCGTCGTTCGTAAAACGGCGACATCCTCACCCTTAATCTTAACCTCAGCTCCCGGAACCGGCAGACTTTGCGGGTCAGTCACGGCTCCTATGACCGTTGCCGTCGTTTGTGCATTCGCCGATGGAGCCAGCCTCAAAAGGAGTAAGCATGCCAGCAGAAGTTTGGCGGTAATCAGGCGATGGCCATCTGGAATCATGGCGTTTGTTGTAGTCGTGCAGAGGGTCTGATATCCCGGTGTGGCCGTAAGCCGAGAATCCCTGGCGATGAACTCCGCGATCCGCTCGCAAACCCCGCGGTCCGCCGCCCTGCTGTTCTGAATTTCGCCCAACTGCGCACTGTGTCGGGCAATGGTCGCGGATTCCGGTAGCTGTGGATGGTGGCTTTTGGACATCTTGTTTTCTCTCCTGGCCTTTTAGCGCGGTGGGCGTCCGGGTTTGTTCACTTTTGTGTTGGATAACAATCCTGCGTGATTCTTCCCGGCTTGCTAAACTTCGGTTGACCGCCGAATGTTGCTCTTTCCGCCATTGTGACTTACGTAGGAGTCGTTTGAATCCGCAAAGCCGCTGGGTTGGGGTTAACGGTTGAGCTAACCCCAGGCCAAGCATGCCGGGTTGTTAAGGCAAAGTAGAAAGTTCCGCTTCCGAGCAAAGTAGAAAGTTCCGGTTTAGGGCGGCCGGAACGGCCGCCTATGTTGAGTTCGATTGGCAGCGTTGGGGTCGCGCCTGACGCTGCTGCCCAAAGCCGATGCGACGGAGTTTGCTCCAAAAGCAGTCGGCGGAAGCCCTCCGGGGGCGCGTAGCGCCCGGAGGGCTTTCTTCTCCGAACTGACCGATTGCTTTTGGTGAAATTCCCGAGCGGAGGCTTTGGGCTAATAAAGGCGAAGTCCGCCGGGCCGCTTTTGCCCGGCGTTCCTTTTTGACTGCTGCTGCTAACGCCGCTCAATTCCTCTCGTTGGACGTGCGCACCGCTTGCCACCGTTCCGGACCCGGCCGTTCGAAAAAGCCGTCCATCCACTCGCTTTTGCCGCCCCGATTGTGATCCTTCCGCACCGGTTTCCCTGCCGGCTTCGCTGCTGGCGGAGCCTTGGCCCCGCACTCGTTCACTTCCACATACTGACCCTCGAACCGCGCGCGCAACGCGCCGCTCAGTTGTAGCTCGACTCGCAAGCTCTTTCCCCGCATGCCCGCTTTCACCTCCGCGCGTGCTATCTGGTAGCGCCGGCCCGCAAACGAAAACGTGTAGTCGTTGCTCACCACGCGCTGCTCTACGTGGCTCAACGCACTGGCTAAATCGATCTGTGGCGTCAGCGCACGATGCATGTCCACCACTCCCTTTAGCGGGCGCGCAAATCGCTCGTTCCATTCCGGCCAATACTCCGCTTCCAGAAACTTGTTGGCGTCCTGCATCGTCGTCACCTTGGCCAGTCGCAGATGCTTCACTAAGCGATCCTGATCGGTGCCGAAGCTTCGCTCCACCCGACCCTTGGCCAAGTCCGTCAACTACAGCGCATGCCGACCCGTGCCGAAGGTACTTTTGAAATCACCCATCCCCACCATCCGCTGAGAGGCCAGAGTTTCAAGCTGGCCACTTACCGCCACAACTGGGGCGAGGATCGGGTTTACTTCCACGACAGCAGCGGCGTCCTGCGCTCTATTCCGGCGTGCTGGACAACAGTGCTGCCAGCAGATCACGAGGATTTGCTGAAATTGGCCGATTTTGTCGAGAAGGCCCGATGAGCCCGGGGCGTTTGGAGTGTAAAGACAATAACGCCGCATACGTAAAGAGAATCATGCCGGATATCTCCGGCACAACTATGCATTTGCTGCCTATTTTGTGTCAAGATAATCCAATAAATATTGGGCGCCGATCGCAAAAAGGCCTTGACGCTGCGGGACGTTGTAGCATAATTATATTTACAATCATAACGGAATACTTGAGGGCAACCGATGGCCGACCAGGACCCAAAGATCCGCGCGCTCCAGCAACAGGGAACACTGAATCCGCGTCCCAAGGCGGTACGAGACCCACTGTTTCTCCAGGACGAGTTTTTCGATCCTCGCGATCTGGTCCAAGTCAAGTACGAGATGCTGCGGCGGGTGCGCACCGAAGGCCAATCTGTGACGGATGCAGCCGTGAGTTTCGGCTTTTCGCGGCCGTCGTTCTATCAGGCGCAATCGGCCTTCGAGGACGACGGTCTTGCCGGCCTGGTGCCGCACAAGCGCGGCCCCAAGCAGGCGTACAAGCTCACCGAGGAGGTCCTCACATTCATTGGCGAGGTGCGCCAGAAAGAACCCACCATTCGATTGCCGGACCTGGTGAAACGGATACAGAAGCGCTTCCGCATCAAGGTTCATCCACGAAGTGTCGAGCGCAGCCTGCTTCGCCATCAAAAAAAACTCCGCTGAACGGAGCCGGCGAAAGACCCGCATCTCAACTGGATCTGAACAACTACGTCACGACGCTATCGCCGGGCCACTCACAGCGGCGAAGGCTTGGGCCTTGCGCCTTTTCTCCGACGCGGAATGACAGCTTGGATGCAGGCCTGGTCGGAATGTCACGGCCATGTCGAACAGGCCGCATGCGCTCAGCCGGGCGTCGATGAAACGATCCCCGCGCCGAGATGCGATCGCAGATCACTACTCTGCTGGCTAGCATGATTCTCTCTCTACAACAGGAGGCAATCTCATGACAGGCGTAGCACATCAAAAAGTGAACGCTGGCCACCTCAAACGTAACGCCTATCTTTACGTCCGCCGATCCACGTTTCGCCAAGTTTTCCAGAATACCGAAAGCACCAAGCGGCAGTACGGGCTGCGCCAAAATGCCGTCGCCCTGGGCTGGCCCGTGGAGCGCATTATCGTCATCGACAGCGATCTCGGACAGTCCGGCGCATCGGCTGTTGATCGGGAGGGCTTTCAGAAACTGGTGACAGAAGTGAGTCTGGGCAGAGCCGGCATCGTGCTCGGTCTGGAAGTTTCCAGGCTGGCGCGAAACTCCACGGACTGGCACCGGCTGCTAGAAATCTGCGCTCTTACCGACACGCTCATTCTCGATGAGGATGGCGTATATGATCCCTCACACTTCAACGATCGTCTCCTGCTGGGTCTCAAAGGGACAATGAGCGAAGCTGAGCTGCATGTGCTCCGGGCGCGTCTGCAAGGCGGAATCTTGAACAAAGCCCGGCGCGGTGAGTTGCAATGTCCTTTGCCGGTTGGCTTCGTCTACAACGTCATCAACGAGCCTGTACTCGACCCCGACCAGGATGTGGATGGCGCGGCTGTGCGGAAGCTCTGCCCACACCAGGAATCCAGCCGATTCCCAACTCCCGCAGTCCACGCCCGATCTGCGTCAACCGGTCCGCCTTCTGTCTCTGCTGCGCGCTTTCTCCCGCCCGCGGCGTCACCATGAACATCGACGCCCGTCTGTGTATACGTCCACCATGCGGCCCTGGCGCTCCAGATACTGCCACAGCACGCCCATGTTCTCGCGCGTCCCGTCGTGCTGCAAGAAGCGCCCCTCGCTCCGGCTGGTGGCATCGTCGATCATCCGTACCAGATAGCGCACCGGTTCGCCCCGGCCCCTCCAGCCAATCGTGATTCGATGTGTCCCACTGCACCAACTCGCCGTAGGCGCTTCGTCGCGGCCGCCATTGATGCACGTCGCTGAGTTTTCGCGGCCGTGCTTTCCATAGCCCCGCCGAGACCATCCAGGCGCGCACCAACCATGCCGGGTTCCGCACCCCTTGGTCGATGTGATAACATACGGCGGCATGCGCCACTCCGGTTACGGTTTTCATTGAGGCTGGGTCACGTAAGCGGTGGGTGTGGAGGGAAAAGGTATGTGGAAAAGCGTAGTCTTGATATTCTTGGCCTTTCCTCTCTCGATCACCGCATGGATCGTGTTTTGGGCGGGCGACAACTGGAGAGCCGGCCTGGTTGCAGGGGCTTCCACCCTCGCTTTATGTCTGATCGCAGCAACGGTGCTGCTTTTCTTCGTCAAGAAGCTCTCGTTGGCAGATGTTTTCCTGCCGTTGGTGTTTTCGATCATCTGGTCCGTTATTCTGACGCCACTCAGCCTGGGCACGGAGATCTTCACCGCGCCCGCGGCGATCGGCTCAGGGTTCCTTCTGACTCTGTGCCTCTGGCGGTTTTACCATGATAATGGGATCGGTAGATATTGGCTGATATTTCCGGTGATCGTTTATGTCTACGAGATGCTCCCCGTCAATATCCCGGGCCCTTTCGACGACTACTTTTGTTTTGCAGGCGACGTAGCCTCCACCATTCTGTTCTTCGCGGTCACCTCGGGCCGTAAAGAACTATCCGTGCCAAGCAGGCGCTAGCGGAGTTTTCCCGAGCGAGCAGACCACCGATCACGCCGCAGCTCTTCGCGCCGCTCTCCTCACCGATTCCGTATACGGTGGCCAACCCGAAGCCTGTTCCCAAGTCCTTGCTTTCTTAGTGAGGAATGGCTCAAAAAGAGGCTCGTCAGAAGAATTCATGGGTTAGTTCCGGCTCGGGCATTTTGGCAAGTGTGTGGTAGAGCGCGAGTTTTAAGACGCGGAAAGTGCGAAATCCGTAGGATTTCCTCATGGTGACTTTGGCTTTGTTGTTCAGACCCTCGATGACGCCGCTGGAGAACTTGCGTATTCCGGGGCAAACCGAACACGATTCCGGCCTCAAGGCGAACAGCATTCCGGCATGAATCCGAGCAGGATTCCGGGCTGAAGCCGAACAGTGTTCCGGGACGATGCCGAACACGAATTCCGGGCTGGAGCCGAACACTTATTTGCGAACCCCGGAATGCTGTTCGGCTTGCCGCCGGAATGATTTCCACAAGTAGAAACGCTGGACATCCACGCTTGGTACGAGACCCTTTCCTTGTAGGGAGAATCTTTTGCCCGCAAGGAGAATGTCCACGCGCAAGATCAAAGATGTTTTACGACTAAGACACGAACTGAAGCTCGAACAGCGGCAGATCGCACGGAGTTGCTCGCTCTCCGTCAGCACGGTGCATGAGTATTTGAAACGAGCAGCGGCCGCCAACGTCGGCTGGCCGCTACCTGACGGTTGGGATGACGCCCGTTTGGAAGCGGCGCTGTTTCCACTTTCGGATGCGCCACCACGCTCCACAACCCGCAAATCTCCGCCGGACTTCGCCGCCGCTCACGAGCAGTTGCAGCGTCACCGCCACGTGACCTTGCAGTTGCTCTGGGAAGAGTATCGCGACGCCAATCAGGACGGCTATGGCTATAGCCGCTATTGTGAGCTCTACCAACGCTGGCGCAAGAAACTCGATGTCGTGCTGCGCCAGGAGCACAAGGCCGGGGAGAAAGCGTTCGTCGATTGGGCGGGCACGACTATGCCGATTCATGACCGCGAATCCGGCGACGTGTGGCAGGCGTCGTTGTTCATCGCGGCGCTCGGCGCCAGTTCTTACACCTGGGCCGAGGTCACCCGCGATCAGCAGATGGAGTCGTGGTTGCTGGCCCACATTCACGCCTTGGAGCATTGGGGCGGAGTGCCCCGCCTGTTGGTTCCCGACAATACCAGAACGGGAGTCAGCAAGGCCTGCCGCTACGACCCGGATGTCAATCCCACGTATCAAAACTTTGCCGCGCACTATGGCTTCGGCGTGCTGCCGGCGCGGCCATACAAACCGCGTGACAAGGCGGTGGTAGAGAACGCCGTGCAAGTAGCGCAACGTTGGATCTTAGCGGCATTGCGGCACCGCAAGTTCTTCTCGCTGACGGAAGCCAATCACAGCATCGGCGAACTCCTACACCGGCTCAATCACCGACCCTTCCGCAAGCGGGATGGCAGCCGCGCGAGTGTCTTCGAAGCCCTCGATAAACCGGCGCTCCAACCGCTGCCTCAAGAGAGATTCGAGATCGCCGAATGGGTACGGGCGCGGGTGAACATCGACTATCACGTGGCCTTCGACGGGAACTTCTATAGCGTGCCCTATAACCTGGTTCAACAACTCGTGGAGATCCGCGCGACGGTGACGACTATAGAGATCCTGCACCAGAGCGTGCGGGTGGCATCGCATGTGCGCAGTCGCGGTCGGGAAAAGGTCATCACCAATCGTGAGCACCGGCCCAAAAGCCACCAGGCGCATCTGGAGTGGCCGCCATCGCGGATGGTGCAGTGGGCCGAGACAATCGGTCCCCACACGGCTCAGTTATTTGAAAGGATCCTGGCGGACAAGCCGCACCCTGAGATGGGTTATCGCGGTTGTCTGGGGATCATTCGGCTGGCGAAGAAATACTCGAATGCGCGCCTTGAAGCTGCGGCCGAACGTGCGCTGCTGACGGGTGCGTGCCGTTACCGCAGCATCGCATCGATTCTGAAGAACTCGCTCGACCGGCAACCGCTACCGTGCACTCCGGGTAAGCGATTGGCGCCGCCTGCGCGGCACGACAACATTCGCGGATCAGAGTATTTCGATTAGACAAAAGGGCACTAACAAACCAATCCGTTACGCACTTCAGGAGATGATTCAGATGTTACAAGAACCGATGATGGAGAAATTATTTGCCATGCGTCTGCACGGCATGGCCGACGCCTTGAAAGCGCAGCAACAGGACCCCGCCGTTGGCGAGTTAAGTTTCCTCGACCGCCTGGCGATGCTGGTAGATCACCAGTGGAACTGGCGCCAGAATCAGGCCCTGGCACGACGCCTGCACTCCGCCAAACTTCGCGGCAACGCCTGCGTCGAGGATATTGACTATCGCGTGGCGCGCGGCTTGGATAAGAGCGTGATTCGTGCCTTGGCGCAGGAGTCAGCCTGGGTACGCAATCACGAGCACGTGTTCATTCTCGGCCCCACCGGCGTGGGCAAGAGCTATCTTGCCTGCGCCCTCGCGCAGAAGGCCTGCCGCGATGGATACTCGGCGTTTTACACCGGCACCGCGGCGTTGTTCCGCGATCTGGCCATCGCTCGCGCCGACGGCAGCTTGCGCCTGTTGTTAGCCAAGCTCAGTCGCATCGACGTGCTCGTGATCGACGACTGGGCTATGGCGCCACTCAACGAAACCGAGCGGCGCGATTTCTGGGAGATCTGCGAAGATCGCCATCAAACCCGGTCGTTGATCCTGACCTCGCAACTGCCCGTGGCCCGCTGGCACGAGCAGATCGGCGATCCCACCGTGGCGGACGGTATCCTCGACCGAGTAGTCCACAACGCCCACCGTATTGAGATGAAGGGCGACTCGATGCGCAAGAAACGCGGAGGTGATGTGTAGGGCCGGCGGCTAACGCCCGCCGGGTCTCTACAGTGCTGAGCGGGGAACGGGACCGCTGTCCCTTTCCCCGCACCCCTTTTCCCGCAGGTGGCCGCCAGCCTCCGCTCCGCTTCGGATCAACGATTCCGTGATCAAGCTGAACACTTTTCGTTCAAACAGAAAGTCGGCGTCGCTATGCTCCGACTCGTGTTCGGCATCGTCCCGGAACACTGTTCGGCTTCAGCCCGGAATCCTGTTCGGATTCATGCCGGAATGCTGTTCGCCTTCGCCGGAATCCCCAGAACTCCTTTTGCGCCCGGAAATAGTTCAGGATCAGTTCGCGGTGCGTGCGTAAGGAACGGGCGATTTTCTTCATGGGCTCGATGCGGGAACGCATCGTCTGGCGGCACCACTCGTCCAAGAACTTGCCAGCCCAAGCGGCCGAATCGTAATCCCAGAGTTGCTGGAAGTCCTCCTTGAGGAGATAGGCGCGGACGGTTTTCAGGTTGTAACGCAGCAGGTCGAGAAGACGAAGTTTTTGTTTATCCGTGAGGTTCTCCTTGCGTTTAAGGAGGCACCAGCGCGTTTTCTTTAGAACTGGTTCGAACCCGGCCTGGGCCATGCGGCGCGATTCGCCGGCGCGCACCTCGTCGAGCGCCGTGTTCATCTTGGCCACGAATGTGGAAACGGTCGAGGATGTTAAGCGCCTGGGAGCATTTCTCGCGAATCACGTCGAGGTGAGGCTGCCACATGTCGGAGCAAAGGAACTCGATCTTCGAGGCCAACTCTGTTCCAATGAGGGTGAAGAAGCCCTGGAAGCTTTCCACCGTCCGCTCTCTGCCGACCCAGAGGAGTCGCGTCATGCCCTGGTCAATCTGGTAGACCAGGGTGAGGTACTTGTGCCCCTTGGCGTATTGAATTTCGTCGACGCCAATGGCGCGGACCGTGCCGAACTGGCGATGCTCCAGGCCCCAGCCCACCACGTACTCGACCGCATTGCAGACCTTTTCCCAGGAGGTATGAAAGGCCTCGGCCGTTTCTTTCCAGGAGAGTTTTCGCGCCCATCGGGCCAGAAACAGCAATGTATGCCTTGGTGAGATGATGCTTGCCGTCGCTCTGTTGACGCCGGTATAAAACGACAGCGTTTCCGCCGGTTCTGTTGTCGAGGAAGGTGTTGTCAAGGCTGACGCGGCCGAATCCCGGAATCTATGGCACTATGGAGAGTGTTTGCGGCCACTATCGCCGACCGCTTGGTAGAAAACTCCGAGATCTTCCTGCTGGGCGGCGACAGTTTGCGTAAGCCCAAGAACCCCAATCCGCCGACCGAGAAGTCCTAGCGCCGGCTCCGATGACGCGCCGCGCTGTGATGATAACCCGGCCGGAGGAGTCCGCCGGCTAACTCCACAACGGCGCTGCCGAGGCGGGCGAGAGTGCGACTCCCGCCCTTTCTCTCTCCCGCATGTTCAACTTCAGCGCCAATCATCTCCTTCTAATCTCGCGGACGGAACATCCGTCGTACGCCGTGCTCCTCATGCAGGACCGCGACACGCATCGGGTTTACCGGCTCTATGACTTCTCCAAGGCCCAGCTCATTCGGCCCGATGTGGCCTACTGCGTAGCGGGCGAGGTCAACAGCGCCGACAAACTCTATCTCGTGATCGAATCGGTCCGCCCGGACACGAAACACCGCCGGCCTTCCACTGCTCCTGTTCCTGCTGACGGCGCGGGAGGTCCCGAAGTGCGCTAGTCCAAACTTCCTTCCCGAATCCGATCCCTGGACCGCCGACATCCTCACCGGCGGCCGATGCATCAGTGTGTGCGGGCGCGGGAACCGGCACTCCCTACGGCGTCAAAACCGGCGAAACTGCTGCTCTTTTAAACCGGCGTCAACATCGCTCCAAGGCACTTCTTCAACTACCACACCACAACTGCGGCACTGGACGCGGCGCATGCTGTAGAGAAAGAAAACCAACAGTCCCCAGAAGGGAATGAACTCAAACCGCCGTTCGGGTAGGTTGTCGTATCCCGGGGCGGGCCGGTGGCAGCCGGAACAGATGGCTGCCGAACGATGAATGTGGCCGAACTTTGATTTCAACGCTGGTTTTGTCGGCGGACCATTTAGCTTGTTGATAGACAAATCCCCGATGGCGATAGCAGTGGTTTAGAATCGTGGTCAATTCCATGGCGCGGATTCGGTTGCGGCGGATGATGACGAAGGCGAAAACCTCCAGAGTAAAACACGCCGCCTTCCCAACCGCGGATATCACCGCGTTCTGTCAGGATCTGGCGAACTGGCCCCGTTCGTGGATGGGGCTGGAGAAAGATCTGCCGCCGGGCGAGGCTCTGATCGAATGCTTTCGGCCCTTCATCGAACATCTGGCCGCCAAGGGCCTTGCCAACGCCACGATCCGCCAACACGTCGACAACTTGTGGGCGGTGGGAGGAGAAATCATCCGCGACCTCCACTACGACTCTTCTTTGAGGCGAAAACCTGCGGACCAACTGCTCCGCAGCGCCGTTCACCAATTCGGAGGGCCGGCCGTCCACAACGCATCGGAAGAACAGCAACGGTCAGTAAACGCGACCTGCCGTCAACTCCACCGATTCCTCACACGTTCGTGGAGATGAGATCGCCAGTTACCCACAGATTCTGCCGACGAGGCCAAAAAGATGGGCTTGCGTCGCTTGGTCCATGCTGACACCGGTGTCCCTAACCTCGAGCAATTGACATATCGACCGAACTGAAGATCTTCATCGGGGGAGCACTGCTCGACGTCAACGTTTCGAGTCTCGATGGTCAGTGTGCCGCCCCTGCAGTATAGCATCGCGGGAAATGAGCGATAGATGTTTGATGACCTGTCCAACCCGTCCCGCATCAGCGCGAATGAGCCCGAGCGGTTTGTCGGAGGCGATAATCAGTTCGATATCCTCTCGATCCTGTCCAATGAGCCGGCGGACGAAATACCCGCGGAACTTTGTCCAGCGTCTTCAGATCATCTCTAAGGATGTCGACGATCCTCGTACGGCAACCAAGTGGGATGTTGATTCTGGATCACACTGATGCCGGCCGAATCAGGACAGCCCTACTAGTTTGTGGGCAGAAGGTCCTGACCCATAGTTTCCGTTAACGACTAGAATTATCGCCGAGTAGAGAAACCTCCTCCAGAAGTCAGGCTTTTTTAGCCGTCGCTTTCCCCTCGGCATAGGCCTCCTTGACAAACGCTTTGTCCTGGGTGACGTCACGTGCAGCCATCTTGATGTTTTCTTCAGTCAGAGGCCGGCCGTTATTGAGCAGGGTTTCGAGTGCCTTGAGATAGACTTTCCCCGCCACATACATGACAGCTACGTTTGTGGCCGCTCCGATTGCAATGCCACCTATAGTCCCCAATCCGGGAATGAACTTCAACACACTCTCTGCCGCCAAGCCCAGAGCGATTGCGGGCATGGCAGCCGCTAAGTTCCCCGCAATTCCGCTGGCAATAGACTTGAGAGCATTCTCGCCGAATGAAACCCCAACCGCGTTGTTGATGCGGACATACATGGTCCAAGTGTTTGCCACCATCGCCGCGAGGTCCGCGCCCGGCACGGGAATAAAGGCGATTCCTGTTGCCGCTAAGGCGTGCTGCTTGATGATGTCGCTTAGCTCTTTTGCTTTCTCACCCTTGCCGAATAACTCTACATGCTGGTAGATGTGTGCGACCTGATGCACGATATGATTCGTTTCATGTCCCATTTGGCTCCCTCGGGAGGATGTCTCGCCCGTATTGAAGGTCTTTGACGGTTGCGCATCCTTCCGAATTTCCTTTCTTTCGAGAAGTATATCCCGTTTCGTCAAATCCGGGGGGTTAAGAGGGGTTAAACGATTAGGAAAGGCCTTTCTTTCAATAGGTTTGAAGGATATTCTCGTGTGCCCATCACCCGCCATGAAGAATAAGGGGATCCCATCTTCAACCTTTTTGGCATCGCGCTTAACGATCCGATCGAGAGATGCATAGCGGTGTTGATGCATCTCCCGACGCTGAGCGAGGGCAGCATCCAATTCCGCACGGTGCCCAAGTTGGCGGCTGCAGCGATGGATTCTCTGCGGCCATCGAACCCAATAGCCTTATCGCCGTCGTGAGTGACCCTTTCGCGGGCGACGTTGCGTCCATGGGCTCTCCACTGTCCGGCAACGGTGTTCTTCGCGTTGCATGACCCACACACATGGCACATCGTTGGTTGTAGGGCCGCGCGCTTCCGGCCAGTGCCGACTCCGACCGACCGGCGCATCCGGTTCCCGCTCATACCTGCGTGATGCATTAGATTCTTAAGCCGAAAATCGTAAACAAGAATACTTCAACATTTGTTCACGTTACGATCAAGCCGCCACAAGGAAATCGACAATCTGCTGGACGGCCTTATCGGCCCTATAGTAGGCGGCTTCGAGTCAGGCGCACGCCGAAGATCTCGCTGATGCGGTTGGCCGTCATGAGCCACAGGCTAATTTCGCAGCTTCGCTCGAAGATTTTATGGATCGGAAAGTGGCGTTTGAAGATGAAATTGCGACAGTACTCGATTTGGGCGGTGGCGTAGAATCGCGACAAGTTGATCCGCTCGCGTTCTTTCTTCGAGAACTTCGGTCAGCGTCCAGTAATCCAGTTGTTTGCGGATGATGACCGGGCTGAGGCGGTCGGCGGCCTGTAGCGCGGCCACATCGTCTACCGCCAGGAAGGCGTTGTCGTTTTTATGCAAACCGACTCCGGCTTGGTTCAGTTCGCGCTCCATGAAGGAGTGGCCGTTCAGCCAATAGGTGGCTTGGAGTGGAAAGAAGGAGGCCACGCGCACGATGATCGGCCCCAATACCTCGTCGCGGATGTAGAAATCGAGATGCGTGAAACAGACTGCGCTGAGGGGGCCAGGATCCGATAGTTGGGGTCTTGCGTGGGGAACTTCGGGACCGAGATGCGAAAGGTGCGGCCCTGTTCCATGCTCTTGAAGATGAAGTAGACGCCATAGGCGTTCTTCTTTTCCAACCGGTGCAGGGCGGGCAGGACGTAATCTTGTTTGCGCCGTCCTTTTTCCGCCCATTCGATGGGGATATGATGGTTGCGGGCGTACGACTCCACCCAGTCGCGGTATGCATTGGTGCGGCAGGAGAGCGCTTCTTTGGTGACCATCGGAATCCCCAGCACCTCATGGAAGAAGTAAACCACCTGTTCGGGGCGGGACACACCACTGAGGTACCCATGGATGACGATGCGGTCGAAGCAGTGGTATACAAAAACCAGCAGGCTGGAAAACACCTTTGCGAAGAGTTCCATCGGTCGTCTGCCTCCGATCTTGTCTTGACAACTCGATCATCTGTGGGTGGCAGTGAAAAAAGGGGCCATTTTGGCACCGGGTGGTCCGCTGCCTTCCAGAATGAGCCTTTCTCTCTTATTAGGGGGTGTAGTTCAGAACGGCCCGGAGCGGTCAAGGGCGCGCCGTTATTGGGCGCGGCGAAGCGGACCCTTGACCGCGAGGACCGTTCTGGGAGACTGGGGCAAGAGAGAAAGGCTCAGCGAAGAACTAGCGAAAGGTGGTCCCAAAAAATGGCCCCTTTGCCCGGCGCCACTGACAATCATCGACCAGACGGCCGGTGGAATCAAAATTTCAAATATCTTTGGCTAGGATTCTGTACGCTGACGCGCAGGGCGCGTGATCGCTCCGTGCTGGCGGCTTCCGCGGCCGCAACCGGAATTCGCGTTCATCATTCTTCGTCAAGTTTCACCAAATCCTGCATCGCCAATTGCGAGTCCCCGACCATGGCTTGGCCAGCGCTCTTCAGCAGACGGGCGTGCCGGCCTCGCGCCCTTGCGACGGCGGCGTCCAGAGCCTCACCGCCCGGCTCGGGAACGCAGGTCAGCACAACCTTGGCCAGGCTGTCCAAGAATGCGAACAAAGCCTGCTGGGCTCGTCCGAGTCCGAAGACTTCCTTCCTGACCTGCTCGATGGTGGCTGCGAGTCGTTCTTCGGCACCGACCAGTTCCTCGCTGCGCCCCGACAGTTCCTGTGCCACCGAATGGCGGATGAACGCCGTTGGTGATGAAAAGCCGCGCTTCCGCACTGCTTCCTGAATCTCGTTGTCCGTCTTCTCGGAAAATCGGATTGCTCGCTGGGCCATTTGGAAACGCCTCTCACTAATAAGGCAATGGCGGAAGTGATTTGGGACGGAGAGAATCGCAAAATCGGGGGCGCATCCCAAGTGGGATGCAGAGTGATCGAAACGCATCCCGCACGAACTTCCACTCGAGCAACAAGAAAACGCTTCAAAAACCAACGACGCATCCCATCCTTATGTTCCACTACCGGTGTTTTTGGCCTGGAAACCGATCCTCGGGCGGGTCAACAGCACTGTCAGTTGTCGAAAAACGTCGATTCTTGTCGAAACCCTTGTCACTTGTTGAATCCTGTGCAAATATGTCGAAAAATGTCGTAAAGTGTTGAGCAAATGGCAAAGGACGAGAAATACTCGAAGGTAGAGCAACAGTGGATCACTGAAACCCGGCTCCGCCTGGCACAAAGACGCGGGAAAAAGCCTGCCACCAAATCCGCCAGATTCGCGCTCTTTGGCCCGAGATCCGAACGGCCATTGCCGATGGGCAAAGCTTGGCAAGCATCTGCCAGTGGCTCGAAGAGGAAGGAGACGTCATAGTCACGGTGCAAAGTCTCGGCTCCTACCTCACGCGCATACGCCGGAAGGAGAAGGCCACGGCGGCCACACCAAACCCGCCGCTGACCCAACCCTTAGCGG
>JBEKNN010000066.1:0-33983 GCA_049522755.1 Bryobacteraceae bacterium
CCTGTTCCAGATGCCGCCGCTCATGCGCGGCCACCTGTGCGAACGTCATTCCCAGACTCAGCCGGATCAGCCGGCTGATAGGCGTGCGGACTTTAACGCGCGCCAGGTCGAGCCCGTCGGCGCTCTGGGCCAGCAGTGTCAACTGGCTTTGCAGATGCAAAAACGACGGTAGAACCGCCGTGACCGGCTGCCCGTGCAACGGGCGGAAGTGCTTGGGCGCTTTGAACTTCCGCTGGACGGGTGGCTCGGTTTTGCGAACTACGAGCCGCTCGAACGGCCCGTAGCGGAATGGGCCGGCGCCGGTCACTCCGTGGGTTTTGGCGCGGCCGATCGCGTCCTCAATGGCGCGGATCTCCCAATTGCCGGCAATCAGCAAGTGAGCCAGGCATTCCTCTATGGACCATTGGTCCGGCTGTGGACGCCAGTTGAAACGCTCTTCGTTGAGACCCTCGGTCAAGTCCTTGGCTTGACCTCGAATTTGGTCGAATTCCTTACAATACTGTTCTAGCTCTAGTGTTTTCATTGATGGGACGATTGCGGCAACTGCTCGCCGTATGGCAACGTCTAGTATATCGTGAGGCTCCGTCCAATTTGCTTGGCGCTGGCACTGGCATGTGTTGCCTTGGCCACGGCTGCCGACTACGTTTCGGCCAAGCGCAAGTTCGATCAGATCGATAGCGGCCGCTCCCGGCCGGGGACGCGCGTCGAGCTGACGGCGCGCGAGTTGAATGCATACATCGAGCACGAAGCTCCCACGGGTGTGCATAACCCCAAGCTGGAACTAGTGAGCCCCGGGGTAACCACGGGAACGGCGCTGGTCGATTTCGGACAGGTGCGCCGCGCGCAGGGCTATGCGCCGGGCTGGCTGATGTCGAAGCTGCTCGATGGCGAGCGGCCAGTGAGCGTCACGGCGCGGATTACCTCGGCGCACGGCCAGGCGACCGTGGACGTGCAGCGCGTCGTGGTTTCCGGCGTGGAGATTGACGGCAAGACGCTGGATTTTCTGATCCGGAATTTTCTGTTGGCGATGTATCCCGATGCGGCCGTGGGACGCCCGTTCGAGTTAGGACACAGGATCGAACGGCTCGATGTGCAGCCAGCCGCGGTGGGCGTAGTGATCGGCAACTAGCGGTAGCGTATGCTTAGCTTGCCAGCCTACGGTGTTGGATAGTCGCTCAATTGGGGCGGTCTGTTATCCGGCTCCAGCACCAACACTTTGCGTTGCGGATAATACTGCATGAGCTTCTGGTCTTCCTCCCAGCCTAAGTCGCGCGCCCAGACGATACGGCTGCCATCGATATCGGCGCGGTTGTAGACCCATTCATCCTGAAACGGATGTTGCGGGTAGTTATAGTGCACAAAAACCAGTAACTGGCCGGGTATCTTCTCCAGTGCCCGGTTGACGACGATGCGCCGCTGGGGATTTTGATGATTGATGTCGTCCCACGTCTCATAAGGCAACAGAGCCTGGGATATGCCGGACCGCTCGAACAGGTGCAGCCCATACCAGAACACGAAATGCACCGCGCAAAGGAACAGCAGAATACGCGCGGCTCCCCGGCCGGCGGGACGTCCGTGAATCTGGAGGGCGCTAAGGCGATGCAACCCCGTGATCGCCACAAGGATGTACAAGCCCGTACACGCCGCGGCGTAGTGTAGCTGATAAGCCGGAAAGAAGTTGATGCCAAGCGTGAAGACGACCAGAGTCACCGTCACCCATAAGAAGGGAAAGCGCCGGATAGTAGTAAGGAACAGAGGCAGCGCCAGATAGAGCGGCGCAAGAAAGAAGAACCGGTAGTAACGCGCGCGGAATTCCAGGCGCAGTAAGTAAGTCGAAAGCGTATCCGTGTTATTGCCGCGGAACCCACGCTGCATGCGGTAATCCATCTGCTGTTCGGGGGTAAGATCGGCATGTGGAACCGGGTTCGGCTGAAACGTGAGAGCCGCCGGGACGCCGTACTCATACTGGCTAAGTTGGTAAGGCAAGGTAGTCCAGCTTCCGGTGACCTGCTTGTTCTGCAACAGGGTGACGCCCACCGCCGCGGCGACAATCAAAAGCGCAGCGGGCGCAACTGTAGCCAGAGCGCGCAACTCCCGCGGCGCGCGCGCCATCGGCAGAAAATACAGCGCCACCGCGAGGAACAGAAAGATCGATTCGTAAGGCCGCGTGAGTAAGTGAATCGCGAGTCCCAGACCTAGCAGAATCGCATCCCGCTCGCGCGGCCCCGCCTTTAGCCGCGGCAGCGCTCCGAACACCAGACACCCCGCTACGGCGGTGAATGCGCCGCCCCAATAGGTATTCATCCACTGGTTGAGCGGGCCGAATTCGATCACCGCAAGCAGTCCGCCAACCAGCGACCAGAGCGGCGTCGTCCACGCCCGCAGCATCCAGTAGCACAGCGCGCAAAACGCCGCGGTGGATAATACCACGCCCGCCCATGGCGAGCCGAATAGCGTCCATCCGATCGCCAGCGCGAGGCCTTGTCCAATGGGATAGATGGAGCTATAGCTAGGCCGTTGCAAGACGAAAAACGTTTCGAAGAATTGGGGCAGGGAATGGGGTGGATTCGCGAGGCGGAAGTGTCGCAGCGTATCGGCCACTAACAGGTGCCCGAATTCGTCGTATATGTCCGGCGCCGGGACCGGATGATTCGGAAGCAACAGCAGCCGAAGCGCGACGGGCAGCGCTGCCAGCAGCAGCATGCACCACGCGGTCCGGGGCGCCAGACGGCGCGCGTATGGCTCAATCCACGGGCGCGAGACCAGAGCGAAGAATACCAGTAACGCCGCGACGGCCAATTCCAGGAAATCGGCGGCCCCGAAGCCGAGCGGGTTGTCGATGGGTAGAAAAGATCGTAGGGGCTGGAGCGGAAACATGCGGAAGTTTCATTGTCGCCGAAAGGCGGCGCATCGGGCGCCAGCTGGAAAGCTAGTCGAAGATTTCGGTAGGCCCAAGCTGGATGTCTAACTCGGGAATAGTGAACGAAGTAACTTCTATCAGGCGAGTGTCGCGAGTGTAAAGACGCCGCGAGTGAGGGTCCACGAGCCAGACGTGAGACACACCCCAGGCGCGATACTCCTGGAGCTTTTCGCGAACCGCGGTCAGGCGATCGTCCGGTGACAGCACTTCGATGGCAACCAGTGGCGGCGAATTCGGCAGTAGAGCAGGCTGCGACGGCCAGAACACGGCAAGGTCTGCGATCAGGTAGAGGTCTTCGCGCAGCTTCATGCGTGTTTCGCTACATGCGTAGACCGGCAGCTTCCTTCGCAAAGCTTCGAAAAAAACGCCCAGCACCGGTTGGGTCCGTCCGTGAAGGTAATCGGGCATTGTCCGCTCCACAAGTTCGCCATCCCGGTATTCGCGATCGACGTCCGGGAAGCTGGTGTGCAAATATTCGTGAGCGGGAACTGCCGTCTTTGCGCCCATACTTAGAGGATAGCGCAGGAACAGGCGACGGATAGCTACGAACAGCCGCCAGTCCTGTTTGACTTCGCCTCCGGCTTCCCATAACATCGTCCTAATCGCCTATGAGACCTGCAATTCGAGCTGTGATGCTGCTGATCCCGGCATCACTCCTTTTTTTCGGCGCAGACACGTATCAAAAGCCGCCGAAGGAAATCATGGACATCCTCAATTCGCCTGCAACCCCTACCCTTTCGCTAAGCCCGTCGCGGGCTTACGCCATGCAGGGCAGCCCGGTGCGTTACCCACCTATAGCCGAACTAGCCGAGCCCATGTTGCGTCTCGCAGGTATTCGCATCAATCCGAAAACCAATGGATTGCACAACGCCACGTTCAACACGAATCTCACGCTGCGCAAGATTCCCGAAGGTACGGAAATCAAAGTCATGACGCCGCCGAACTCGCGGCTGAGCATGCCTCGCTGGAGTCCCGATGGCAGTCACTTCGCCTTCACTAACTCGACGGCCGCAGGCATCGAGTTATGGATCGGCGATTCGGCCACCGGCCGCACGCACAGGCTGCCCGCCATTCGCATTAATGAAGTGATGGGCGCCGCCGGCGGCGGTCGCGGCGGCGGTGGCGCAGGCGGAGCTGTGCAGTGGATGCCCGACGGTAAGTCGCTGCTGGTTCACATGGTGCGCCCGAATCGCGGAGAACCCCCGGCCGAGCCTCCGGCGCCGACGGGCCCTCACATACAGGAAAGCATGGGCGGAGACCGCGGCGCGCGCACGTTTGAAGACATGCTGCAGAATCCGCACGATGAAGACTTGTTCGAGTTCTACGCCACCTCGCAGCTCGCGGTCGTCGACAGCGTCAGCGGACAGGTTTCGCTCCTCGGCAAGCCCGCCATCGTTACGGCGGCGCGCATGTCTCCCGATGGCAAGGATTTCATCGTCACTACCATTCACCGGCCGTTCTCCTATTCTTACCCGGCGCGGCAGTTCCCGACGGAGATCGAAGTCTGGGATCGCACGGGAAAAGCCCTGCACAAGTTAGCCAGCATCCCGCTGGGCGGTGGTGGCCGCGGAGGCGCTGGCGCCGCTCCAACTCCTACGGATGACGACCCCGCTGCGGCCCCGCCGGCCGGTCAGCGCACTGCGTCATGGCTGCCCAGCGAACCCGCGACCTTGATGTGGGTGGAAGGCACGGGCGGCGCCGGGCGCGGCGGCCGGGGACGCGGCGGTAACGGGGGCAATCGCGCAAACGCCGCTGGGGCCGATACAAAGCCGGTCCATCAAAAGGTGGTGGCTCTCAAGGCGCCTTTCACCGGCGAGCCGAAAATTATCTTCGAAGCCGACCGGCGGCTCAACGGCCTCCAATTCACCGAGAACCTGCACACTGCCATACTCGATGCCGGCGGTGGTGGACGTGGCGGTGGAGGGGGCGGGCGCGGCGGCGGTGGACGGGCCGTCACCACGGCTTATCTGATTGATTTCGCCGATCCGAAGGCGCCGCCCAAACCCCTATGGAGTCGCGGCGGCGACCGTTACAACAATCCCGGCGGCCCGATGGAAAAAAGTCTTCCCAACGGCGAACGCGCCGTGATCCTCGATGGAGACAGCGTCTTCTTGACAGGCAATGGCGCCTCGCCCACCGGCGACCATCCATTTCTGACCAAATACAACATGGCTACCAAGGAGACCACGCAGCTATTCAAATGCGACGACGATCATTATGAAGTCGCCGACGCGCTGCTCGATCCCCACGGAGACAAGTTCCTGACTCGCCGCGAGAGTCCCACCGAGCCGCCGAACTATTACGTCCGCGGAGCTGGCGGCATGATGACTGCGCTGACTAAGTTCCCCGATCCGGAGCCTATCATGCGCAAGGTGCATAAGGAAAAGGTGACTTACAAGCGGCCGGACGGCGTGGAGATGTCGTTCACTCTGTATCTGCCGCCCAACTATCAGTCGGGTACGCGGCTGCCTACAGTGATCTGGGCCTATCCGCGCGAGTACGAAGACGCCGATGCGGCCAGCGCAGTTTCGACGGCCGGCTCTACCAAGCGCTTCACGGAAATCGGCGGCTATTCCGAAGTCTTCTTCGCGCTCGAAGGCTACGCCGTACTGGATAACGCCTCCATGCCCATCGTTGGCCCCGCGCGAACCGTGAACGATCACTTCATCGAGCAGTTGGTGATGGACGCCAAGGCTGCCATCGATAAAGGCGTCGAAATGGGCGTCACCGACCCCGCCCGCGTGGGAGTGGGTGGCCACAGTTACGGCGCTTTTATGACCGACAACCTGCTGGCTAACTGCGATCTATTCAAGGCCGGAATCGCGGAAAGCGGCGCGCCCAATCGCACGCTGACGCCGTTCGGTTTCCAGAACGAGCGCCGTACCATTTGGGAAGCGCCCGATACCTACCTCAAGATGTCGCCGTTCCTGAGAGCCAATAAGATTAAGGCGCCGCTGCTGCTTATTCACGGTGAAGCGGACGACAATGACGGCACCTTCCCCGTTCAATCGGCCCGCATGTATGAAGCGGTCCGTGGCAATGGCGGCACGGTGCGCCTGGTGTTCCTGCCCGTGGAAGCTCACGGCTATCGCGGTAAGGAGACTATTGAGCACGTGAACTGGGAAAAGATCTCGTGGTTCGATAAGTACGTCAAGAACGCTCCTCAGGTGAGCACTAAGGAATGACCTGTTAGTGACACTTGGTCTCTCGCGGCGGCTGGCAGAATTTCTAGCCGCTACGCGTTACCCGGATTTACCGGCGTCGGTTACCGAGCATGCACGGCGCGCTGTTCTCGATTGGCTCGGCTCCGCGTTGGGGGGGGCGATCGAGCTCCCGGCGCGGATGGCGCAACAGTTCGTGACTTCGCTTGGCGTGTCGAATCAGGCCACGGTCTTCTCCGGCGGCCGCTCGTCCGCATCCGGCGCAGCGCTGGCTAACGGCGTAGCATCTCACATTCTCGAATTCGACGACATCCACAAGACATCCACCGTTCACGCGGCCGCGCCGGTGATCTCCGCTGCGCTGGCTGTCGCCGAGCGCGAACACGTGGACGGCCGCGCGTTCCTGTTGGCCGTAACACTGGGCTACGAAGCGGCGCTGCGCATCGGCGAGGCCGTCAATCCGAGTCACTACCGCTATTGGCACCCCACCGGTACTGCTGCCACATTCGGCGCGGCGGCCGGCGCCGGTTCGCTGATGCAATTGAGCCCGGCGCAGATGCTGGACGCGCTGGGCAGCGCCGGGACCCAAGCCGCCGGCCTGTGGGAGTTCAATGCCGATGGCGCCATGAGCAAGCATCTGCACCCGGGGAAAGCGGCATTCAACGGAGTGCTTTCCGCCGATCTTGCGCGGATTGGTTTCACGGGGGCTACACGGATTCTGGAAGGTCAGCGTGGATTCTTCCGCGCCATGAGCGATGCGTATGATGAGAGCCGTATCACGGATGGCTTGGGCGAGCGATGGAAAATTGCCGAGAATTGTTACAAGCTGCATTCTTGCTGCGGCCACACGCATACTGCCATTGACGTAGCGTTGGATCTCGCTGCCCAAGTACAGTCCGTCAACCCAAGTGCCGAGGCACATACCTCTGACCTATTGTGGGGCGGACCCCCCGGTCCGCGCCCGGCCCCCTGGCCCGGCTTTACGAGCCGACGCGAAAATGCCCGCCAGGGGGCCGGCGACAGGCCAGGAGGCCTGTCCCACATTCTGATCGAGACTTACGGGCCGGGTTATGAAATCGTCAAGGAACTCGCACCGCGCACGCCCTATCAAGCGAAATTCAGTATTGCTTACTGTGTCGCGGTCGCTCTGCTCGATGGTTGCGTGGGCCTCGACCAATTCTCTCCGGAGCGCCTCCGCGACCCGGCCATCGCAGCCTTGCTCGAACGCACCCAGGTAGTCGTCGCCGACGACCTCACTGCGAGATATCCCGCCGCCTGGCCAACGCGTGTCACACTCACGCTGACGAACGGCGCCACACTCACCGCATCCAGCGACTACCCGCGCGGCAATCCCGAAAATCCGGTCTCTACCGCGCAACTGGAAGACAAATTCCGCTCGCTGGTCACACCCCGCTTCAGCGCCGGGACGGCAGAGCGCGGTATAGAAGCCGTACAATCGTTGGAGACCTGCGAGGACGTCTCCACTGTCTTTCGCGATCTCGTCCATGAAAGACATCAACCCCCGCGCTGAACAGTTTCCGGAATGCCGCCAGGCCGTTCGCGAACTCTGCGCGCAATTCAGTAATCATAAAACCAACGAAGGCTTCGTTCGATAGTTTCGAGATTTCACCGGAAAACATCATTGGGGAAGAACGCGATGTTTCCGCTACAGTCTGGACGGCATCTTCGTTTTAGGCCAGCCTATCGTCCAAGATCGGGGAAGCCAATTCCCCTACGCTGCTCTCGCCCTGCGTTCCTTTGCGACATCCTTCGACCAACGAAGGTCGATGCCGGAAGCGGATTCGAAGGGACCGCACTTATTGAGCTATCAGGTGAAATCCGGGGATGGCGGCCCCGCGCGAGATGAGCTACCTCACGTTCTGCCTCACCCTTATGATGCTTCAGTAGAATAGTACCATTAGTGCCATTTTTCATATCGACATTTGACCCAACTTATAATATACTTACTCTAGTTCTAATTGTAGACATCTCTTGGCGTCGTCCCAGATGGCGATACAGGGTACCCACCGAATATTCGCCGATAAGTCTGAGGCGGAGTGGACGCCAAAGCAAGCTGCCCACGCGATCTCAACTTGGCGCACTGTCTTAAGCCTAGGCCCTCCTAGACGCTACACAAGGCGCGCCTTGATCTCTTGGCAGGAAAATATCGCTCGTGAAGTGTTCCTTGTCGCGCGTGGCGTCGCGAAACTCGTCTTCTCCGAGCCCAATGGCCGGGAAGTATTGGTTGCCTTGCGGTACCCAGGACAGTTTGTCGATTATTGGCCGCGCCAGCCCGCTGGCGCGAATCCGCTCTCGGCGATCGCTCTAGTTACCTCAGAGGTTTACAGAATCGACGTCTCGACCGTCCGATGCGCACAACAGCAAAACCCGGATTTGCATATTCAAGATGCCGACCTTCTCCGGTACGATCTTGACGACCTGGCAGCCAGATTTGTGCGATCAAAGCTGCTATCGCCCGCTGATCGGCTAGAGCAGCTTCTGCGAGAGTTAGCCGCGGTATTAGGATGGAAAGATTCCAGTGGGAAGGCCCACGTCATGTTGCCATTCGACAATTTCGAGTTTGCCTCGCTATGCGGCGTTTCCGAAAGCCACTATAAGGCGGTCCGGCATGAGTTAAAAAAAAGCGGGCGCGTCAGGCAAGAGGGCCGCAGAATCTGGGTTTTGGCTCCCAATTCATGCGGCCACGGGCGGACCGTTGAGGCGTAGTGGCCAGATTTCGTTTTAGCAATGGCGGGACGACTGACGAAGGGGTGTGTTGTTACTTGCCGAGCCCGTGGCCCGGGGCAGGTAGGGCGCGATGCTCCGGAACCGTTGGCACGACACCAGCGGCCGCTGCGTTAGCCGCAGGCAGCGTTGATTGTCCCGTCACAAAGGCATGCGTAGCGCCTGTCGCGGTATCGAAGGTTTTCATCGAGAAGGCAACGACACACGGTGGCGTTGCGGAAAGATAGGCAACCGTATTCGGGCTTGCGGTGAGCGCTATCTGCGCGCTAACAGCTCTGCTCGGGGCGTTCGCGCCCGTTGCAACATACGGAAGCTGGGCCGAAAATATCAGGGGTCTTTTGTCGATGTTAAAAGCGGTGGGAACTCCGATCACCGAGCCGTCAGCGCCATAAAATGCGATGGATCCGCTGCAGGCCCCGGGCGACTCGCTATAGCCCGCGGCAGAACTTACGATGCCAATTTCGACGGTTTCGCTTGCGGCGAGATTCACCGGGGGTAGGACAATCACCTGACTGGGGGAAAATTGATAGTACAAATTACATAAGACTATGTCGCCTACACAGGGCAAGAGCGATGCCCCCCCGACTACCGCCTCAACCGTTCCGGCTGCTTCACCAACCACAAGCTCTTGTGTAACGCCTGTTGCCGTGTCATATGTCGAAAGCGAGAACGAGACCGCACACGGCGGTATTGGCGGCGATAGGGCGCTAACCGCGAAAGAGCCCGGCGTGAGCGCAATCTGCGCGCTCACAAAGGCCCTCCCAACATTCGCACCTACTGAAGCGTAGGGCAGTTGAGTCGAAAACACCTGCGGGAGCTGGCCTATGGTGAAAGTAGCCGGTGTGCCGAGAACAGAACCGTCGGCACCATGAAAACTAACCGCAGCCTGACACGTCGTTAAAAAAGTCCCGCCGGGGTAACCGCTCGCGGAGCTAACAATGCTGACTTGAGCGGTTTCGGTAGCGGCAAGATCCACTGGCGCCAGAACGATGGTCTGAACAGCTTGCCCATACGAGGCACTCGCCAAGAAAAAGACATAAGCGATACCGGTCAATGCGTCTTCGCGTCTAACCATATCAAAAACCTCCGATGATAATAGAATTATACCACAACTATGCCCGAAGACGACCCGATAGATCCTTCGGCCGACGTGTGGTTGGCTCGATAGATACCCGCGTCGATCAGGGGAAAGCCGGAGACAGATTCTTGCATCGGGCCCGTGTACCGCTGAAGCTTCAGAACCCCAAACTGACCCGGTTCTGAGACCACCACTGGCTCCAGTAGGATAAATAAGCCGCCTCGTTAAGCTCGACTGCCTGCGCGCCCAAGACGAAATTCGCCCTGGTTTCAGCAGTCATGTAGGGTGCGCTTGCCGGGTATTGAAGATATGCGAGGCTGGCGACGTTGGCGAAAGTCTGCGCCGCCAGTCCGTTAGCAAAGGAGCCGATTCCTCCAATCGCCTCTACCCTAATGTTGGCATCTTGGTCGCCGAGAAGAGTTGCCAAATAAGGAAGAGTCGCGGCGGTGTGGATTGCTGCCAGTGCATGCGCAGATGCTTCGCGAAAGGAGGCGGTCGAATTTGTTGGATCTGTCGCGGCCTTACCCAGAACGCCGACCGAGACTGCGTCGGCTGCCCGAAAGCGGTCCCGAACGCTGAAGAGCAAGATTCCGCTTTCCTTCGCGTAGGCCGCAAAGGTGGAAACGGACTGAGCTGCCGACGTGAATGCCGCGGAGCTGCCGCCGCGGATCAGTCCACTCAGCCCCACTATCTGCTGCGCCGTTGACGTAGAGTTTGACATTCGGGTAAATAGCAGTGACACGTACGAGGAGTTCAACTGGTCAATCAGACCAAACTGCAGCCCAAAGAACTGCGCAACGTAGGCTCCATTGCTCGCCTCTATGGCAGAGCTCAACTCCGCTGCGATGATGTCTAGAAGCGACGCCGAGGCACTGTAGGTATAAGGGCTCAAAATGGGTCCCGGCGCAGATGGGTAGTACGTCATCGAGAACGGAGCGTTCCCCTGGACCACCGGCAGCAGAGCCCAGCCGTCTGGAGATTCTTGCAAGAACCACATGCCGGTGCTGCCGACTCCCGCCGGTGCGGATCCCACTGCGGATTGCGCGGCATTTGCAGGTGGAGTCGGCCATCCGACAGAAATGGTGCCCGCAGAGAGACTAGGAGCGCCTTTTAATACCCGATCTATGGTCAAAGAAAAAGTTACACTCGCCTCCCCTTGGGTTATTCCATTCGCTGTTCCTATAACGATCAGGTCGGCGAGTTCCGCAAGGTCACGAGGTGACTGGGGCGCTGCCAGGCTGCCATGTGCGACAGTAGCCGCCATAAGTAGCCCTACTATTGGCAATAGAGGTATTTGAGTCATATTCACCTTTCAATTGATATAAATGTGTTCATCGCTGCTTAGTGCGTCGCTTCGGCTTTGAAATTGCATGGTTACTGATGCCGTCCACAGTCCGAATAGTACTGAAAAGAGTCTGAGAGGACCGCCGCGCCACAGGCAGCCCCACCGCAATCAGTGGGCTGCTTGCTGCCAGCATAGAGCGTCCAGGGCGCGTGCTCTACGGAAACGGTGCAGGGAGGTGACTGCGGCGAAAAGACCGCGGGCGTGAAAGTGTTGCCTCCACCATGAGTCATAGCGTCTAAGAGTAGGCTAGTAGCGTAAGCTCCGGTGGCCAGTGGATTAGTCCAGTTATTATGAACCCCGTGGGAAGCATAGAAATCATCTGTCCAGGAACCAAACGCTTCAGTCTGGTCTATTCCGGTGTCGTTATTTCCACACGAATCATATAGGAGCCAAGAATAATCAGTCTCAAACGACCCAGCGCCGTCGGGGTCCCAGTCGTATGGACCGGAATGCAAGGTTGTGCTTGCAGGTGTGACAATCGTCAGGCCATATCCAGCTGACGACGCACCCCCATTGTAGGAGACGGATACGGAGACGTCGGCGGAACAGCCGCTGCTGGCGTGAGTTGCGGTCACCGTGACACTATTCGAGCAGCCGCTGGAGCAGCTGAGAGTCACGCTCCCGGCGCCGGTATTTGATACCGACCAGCTAAAGAACGAGCCCCCGTTCGGGCTGGCGGTCAACACCGTTTGAGTGTAGTAACACGGGCCGGAGTTCGGTGGCGAACATGCACCCCCATCGGAATAGACGCCAGACGGTTGCGTGCCGAGGTACCAAAATGCGCTCGTTCCTGAGATCGTCGGTTGGGCATGCACGGTCGCAACAAGCGCTAGCGTTAGGGAAATCAGTGTTGTAGTTCGGATTAGCATGGCCCAAGTATGCGTCTAGGAGCCGAGTGAACGTAGCTGAATTCAGCCGCTATTCCAGTAAGTACTTCAAATGACGGGAAATAGAATTCTTAAAGCATTGTCCAGGTTTGCAGGTTGTGGGGCCGGCTATTCAGTTGAAACTAGCGACTCTTACGCCAACGATCATGCCACACTGGCATGACGAACGGGAACGGCCTTTGACTACGACGAGTACGAACTCCTCGACGAGGATGGGGTGTTATATTGTGAAAATCAGCCAATCTCACCGCGAAGTATCCCGCCGCTTGGCCAACGCGTGTCACACTCACGCTGACGGACGGCGCCACAGTCACCGCATCCAGCGACTACCCGCGCGGCAATCCCGAAAATCCGGTCTCTACCGCGCAACTGGAAGACAAATTCCGCTCGCTGATCACACCCCGATTCAGCGCCGCAACCGCAGAGCGCGCTATAGAAGCCGTACAATCGTTGGAGACCTGCGAAGACGTCTCCACTGTCTTTCGCGATCTAGTTCATGAAAGACATCAACCCCCGCGCTGACCAGTTTCCGGAATACCGCCAGGCCGTTCGCGAGCTCTGCGCGCAGTTTCCCAATCGGTATTGGCAGCGCATCGAATCGGCCGCAGCGTACCCGGAGGAATTCGTGCAAGCCCTGACCCGCGCCGGATGGCTGGCCGCGTTGATCCCCACCGAGTACGGCGGCGGCGGATTGGGCGTCGCGGAAGCGTCGGTGATTCTCGAAGAGGTCAACCGCTCCGGCGCCAATTCCGGCGCCTGCCATGCTCAGATGTACATCATGGGCACGCTGTTGCGCCACGGCTCCCCCGACCAAAAGCTGCGCTACCTGCCTTCTATCGCGTCGGGCGATCTGCGCTTGCAATCGTTCGCCGTTACCGAGCCCACCACCGGCACCGATACCACTAAGATCAAGACCTTCGCCGAACGCCGCGGCGACCGTTACCTCGTCAACGGCCAAAAGGTCTGGATCTCGCGCGTACAGCACTCCGATCTGATGCTGCTTCTGGCCCGCACCACGCCGCTGGCGGAAGTGGCGCGTAAGACCGAAGGTCTCTCCGTATTCCTGGTCGACCTGCGCGAATCCAAAGACAAAGGCATCACGCTACGCCCCATTCCCAACATGGTGAATCACGAAACCAACGAGGTCTTCTTCGATAACTTCGAGATCCCCGCGGAAAACCTGATCGGGGAACAGGGCAAAGGCTTCCGCTATATTCTGGACGGCATGAACGCCGAGCGCATTCTCATCGCCGCCGAATGCATCGGCGACGCGTTCTGGTTCATCGATAAGGCCCGCCGCTACGCCAACGAGCGCGTGGTCTTCGACCGGCCCATCGGCCAAAACCAGGGCGTACAATTCCCCATCGCGCGCGCCTACGCTAACTTGCGCGCCGCCGACCTGATGCGCTACGAAGCCGCTCAACTCTTCGATGCCGGCCGCCCCTGCGGCGCCGAAGCCAACATGGCGAAGCTCCTGGCGGCCGACGCCAGTTGGGAAGCCGCCAACGTCTGCCTGCAGACCCACGGCGGCTTCGGCTTCGCCGCTGAGTACGATGTGGAACGCAAATTCCGCGAGACGCGCCTCTATCAAGTTGCGCCCATCTCCACCAACCTGATTCTCTCTTACCTCGCCGAGCACGTACTCGGTCTGCCGCGGTCGTTCTGATGAGCGAGCTTCCGTTCCGCGGATTGCGAGTGGTCGCGCTGGAGCAAGCTGTAGCCGCACCTTTCTGCTCGCGGCAGTTGGCGGACCTCGGCGCCGAAGTGATCAAGATCGAGCGTCCCGATGGCGGCGATTTCGCCCGCGGCTACGACGGCGCGCTCCGCGGTCTCTCCGCCTATTTCGCCTGGCTCAACCGCGGCAAACGCAGCGTCGCGCTCGATCTCAAACTCGACCGCGACCGCACCGTCTGCGCCGAACTGATCGCGCGCGCCGACGTGTTGGTGCACAACCTCGCTCCCGGCGCCGTCGAACGCCTGGGCTTCGGATTCGATGAGCTGGCCGCGCGCCATCCCAGACTCATCTGGTGCGGCATTTCCGGCTACGGCCCCGACGGCCCTTACCGCGACAAGAAAGCCTACGATCTGCTGGTGCAAGCCGAATCCGGCGTGGTCAGCGTCACGGGTAGTCCCGAAGAGCCGGCGAAAGTGGGCATTTCCATCGCGGATATTTCGTCCGGACTCTATGCATACTCCTCGATTCTGGCCGCGCTGATCGCCCGCACCCACACCGGGCGCGGCCAGCGCATCGACATCTCGATGCTAGAATGTCTCACCGAGTGGATGATGCCGCCGATATACTCCTGGCAAGGCACGGGCGCCATTCCCGCGCGCGCCGGCCTGCGTCACAACATGATCGCGCCCTACGGCGCTTACGCCTGCTCCGATGGCCGAATGCTCTTCGGCATCCAGAACGAGCGCGAATGGCTGCGCTTCTGCGCCGAGGTTATGCGGATGCCTGCGCTCGCCGAAGATTCCCGCTTTGCATCGAACGCCGCGCGCTCCGCCAACCGCGCGCAATTGGAACCACTGATTGAGTCGCGGTTCGGCCGGATGACTCGCGCCGAAGCGGCTGCATTGCTCGACCGCGCCGGCATCGCCAATGGTTCCTTGAACGACACTGCCGAGGCCGCCGCGCACCCTCAACTCGCCGCGCGGCAGCGATGGACCACCGCCGATTCGCCCGCTGGAACCATCGCCGCCTTACTTCCGCCCCACAACCTGCAAGACGTGGCGCCATGCATGGGCCGCGTGCCCGCACTGGGCGAGCACACGCAGGAAATATTGGACGAGCTTGGCAGCGCATGGTCCGGAGCGAAGCGCGCCGGCGATGGTCGCGACGGAAGCCACGACGGAAGTCACGACGGCAGTCGCGACAGGAGCGCCGAATGATTCCTACCCGTCTCGAACGCAGCATGCTTTTCGTGCCCGCATCGCGCTGGCCCATGATCGAGAAGGCTGCTCGCAGCGAGGCCGACGCCATTTGTATCGACCTGGAAGATGCCGTTTCCGTGGACGAAAAACCCGCCGCCCGCGCCAACGTCGCCCGTGCTTTTCGCGAGCTCGATTTCGGCTCGCGCATCCGCATGTTCCGCATCAACGGCCTCGACACACCTTTCGCTTACCGCGACCTCATCGAGGTGGTGGAAGCCGCCGGCGACCGCATCGACCTGGTGATGCTGCCCAAGGCCAACTCGCGGCAGGACGTCTCCTTCGTCGAAACTATGCTGGCCCAAATCGAAGCCAGCCGTGGATTTCAGCGCCCCATCGGCATTGAGGCGCAGATTGAGACTGCCGCCGGTTTTCTCGACGCGCGCTATATCGCCCGCTCTTCGCGCCGCTTGGAAGCGCTGGTCTTCGGCCCCGGCGATTTCGCCGCGTCGATGCAGATGCCGCTCCGCAACATCGGCGAACCCGACGCGCACGACGACGCCTATCCCGGCCACCGCTGGCACGCCGTGATGCAGACCATAGTCGCCGCCGCGCGCGCCAACGGTCTCCGCTGCCTCGACGGCCCTTATGCCGGATACATGGATGCCACCGGTTTCGAGCGCTCCTGCCGCATCGCGCGCGCCCTGGGATTCGACGGCAAGCAGTGCATCCACCCCGCGCAACTGGCTGCCGCGAACGCCATCTTCAGCCCTGCCGCGGAAGAGGTGGCGCGCGCGCAGCTCGTGGTAGCGGCCTGCGAGAGGGCGGCGGCGGAAGGCCGCGGCGCTGCCAGCCTCGACGGCAAAATGATCGACGCCGCCAACATCCGCATGGCGCGATTCGTGCTCGACAAGCATCGCCTGATTCCGGAGAGACAAGCATGAGTGGACGCTGTTACGAGGATTTCGAAGTGGGCGCGACCATACGCCATCCCATCGGCCGCACGGTGACCACAACCGATAACATCTGGTTCACGCTGCTCACCGCCAACACCAACCCCATTCACTTCGATGCTCACTACGCCGCGCAGACCGAGTTCGGCAAGCCGCTGATGAACTCTACGTTCACTCTGGCCCTGGTGACAGGCCTCAGCGTAGCTGATATTTCGCAATACGCCGTCAACTTAGGTTGGGACGAAGTGCGCATGCCGGCGCCGGTCTTTGAAGGCGACACCATCTACGCGCAGTCCGAGATCCTGAGCAAGCGCGAATCGAACTCGCGCCCGCACATGGGTCTGGTCGAGATCAAAACGATAGGATTCAAACAGGACGGCACGGTCGTAATGAGCTACCGCCGCACGATTCTGGTATACAAACGCGGCCACGAACCAAAGCTGCCGGGACCAATGCCAATTTCCTCTTGACTGAATCGCGACTTATCCTGTAAGATGTTGTTAGATGCGACGCTTGTTATCTAGTCTCGCGCTCCTCACCAACCGGATCCCATCCGGACGCTCGTGGTGTACCCTCTCCAGTCTGTAAATACCCTGACAGTCCGAGTCATTCGCACACCGCTTGTCTATATCTGACGACACCGGTGCGGTGACGGTCCTTTTGTGTCTGCGGTAGGTCCTTTTGTATCTGCGACATCGGACTCCCGGCTGACAGCCCCCTTTCGATCTTTGACAATTGCAATTTGGCCGAGTGGTGAAATTGGAAGACACACTGGTCTTAGAAACCAGCGCCTACGGGCATGAGAGTTCGACCCTCTCCTCGGCCACCAACACACATGCGCGCGTGGCGGAATTGGTAGACGCGGCTGGCTCAAGACCAGTGTCAACTTGCAGGTTCGACTCCTGCCATGCGCACCATGCTCCGGTTGCCGATGGTGAGGCTAACGGTCTCCAAAGCCGTAACTGGTGGTTCGAATCCGCCCCGGAGTGCCATGCACTGCAAGCCAATGGCGAGCGCACCGGCTGCAACCCGGTGGAACGCGGTTCGATTCCGCGGCAGTGCTCCAACGGAGGGCGCTAAGCGACGGCAACGCTTACTGGTCCCGAAAACCAGAGCTCCGCAGGGATGGAGGTTCGACTCCTCCGCCCTCCGCCAACTATTCGGTTCGACGAGCGGCGCCTTGAGAGTGGCGCGTCTGTGTAACAGGTATTATTAGAGCTATGGAACAGGATCGTCGCGGCTTCCTTAAATCTGCCGGCGCGGCGGCTTTCACTACGTCGCTATTCACAGGTAATATTCGCGGCGCGAACGACAAGGTGAACATCGCCTTCATTGGCGTGGGGCGGATGGGTTCGAGTAATCTTGGTTTTGCCGGCAAGACGCCCGGTTTTGAAGTGGTCGCGGTCTGCGACGTCTATCGACCAGCGCTCGAAAGCGCCGCGGCGCAGGCGACGAAACTCGGGTTCACCGGCGTCAAATCGGTAAAGGATTTCCGCGAGATTCTGGCCGATAAATCCATCGACGCAGTCTCAATCGCCACGCCCGACCATTGGCACGCCTACATCACGGTGGAAGCCTGTAAGGCGGGCAAAGACGTGTGGGTCGAAAAGCCCGCCTGCGTGTATGTGGAAGAGGGCGTCAAGATGGTGGAGGCCGCGCGCAAATATCGGCGCGTGGTACAAGCCGGCACTATGCAGCGGTCGGGCGGCTTCTTTCGCAAGGCGCGCGAGATCGTGAAGAGTGGCGACCTGGGCGATATTACTTTCTGCCGCGCGTTTCAAGCCGGGGCGGACAAGCGGGAAGGCTACGGCAATCCGCCGAACTCCGCCCCGCCGCCCGGTCTCGATTGGGACCTGTGGTTGGGCCCGGCCCCGAAGCGGCCGTTCAACGCCAACCGTTGGGGGGTTGCGCCGGACCGCTGGTCCACCTTTCGCTACTTCTGGGATTACGCCGGCGGAGCCATGACCGATTGGGGCGTGCACCTGCTCGACATCGTGCAATTCGCGTTCGATGAGGCTATGCCGCTTTCGATTGCCGCACAAGGCGGTAAGTTCTACGTGACTGATTACCTTGAGACTCCAGATACCATGCTGGCGACTTACCGCTACCCCGGCTTTGTCGGCAGTTATGAGAGCCGTACGGTGAATCCATACTTACTCTACAATGGCAACAATGGCGTAGCCTTTCATGGCACTAAGGCCACCTTGATGCTGAACCGCTCCGGTTACTGCCTGTATCCAAACGATAGGAACGCCAAACCGGTGGAAGAGAGATCCGGGGAGCTTGCGGATATGAACATGCCCCACTGGGCGAATTTTCTGGAGTGTGTCCATAGCCGCCGGAAGCCTACGTCGGATATCGAAACCTGCGTTCGCTCCACCACGACGTGCCTGCTGGCCAACCTTGCGCTTCGGCGCTCCACTGCGCTCGATTGGGACGATAAGAGCTTCACCGTGAAGCAGGACGAAGTGCAGCCGTTCTTGAAGGCGATATACCGCGCGCCTTGGAAACTGGAAGTCTGAATGGGGGTCGAGTGGGTGCGCAGATTTTGCCTTTCGTGTCCGCACGCCACGGAGCAGGTGCAATGGGGAGACGCCTTGGTGTTTAAGGTGGGCGGCAAGATGTTCGCGGTAACTTCGCTGGAGCCAAGCGGCGTGTATCTATCGTTCAAGTGTACGGCCGAAGAATTTGGTGAGTTGACCGATCTGCCCGACATCATTCCCGCGCCCTATCTGGCGCGCGCACAATGGGTCGCGCTGGAGCGCGAGGATGCGCTGCCCGCTGCGGAGATCAAACGGCTGCTGCGGAAGTCTTACGATTTGGTGTTTGCGAAGCTAACGAAAAAATCGCGCACGGCACTGGGCGGGCGTTGAAGCGCAAGGCGGAGACGTATCCGGGCCGAATCACCGCGCTCGAATCATGTATTCCGGGACGCGGGCGCCTGTGGATTGCCCGGCCCGAAATGCTTCAGGAAGACCAGATTTTCCGCGTTGCTCCTGTTGGTGATGGCGATGCCATTCGCGGCGGCGGCGGCTGAAACAAACAATTCGTCCTTGGTCATCTGTCCATAGCGGATCAAGGTCGGCGTTTCCACATCGTGGTTGCCGAACTTTCCGTAGCCCTGCACCAGGATCGTGCCGTAGGCTGCCGCATCCTTGATGGTCACCGTGCGGCCGGGAAATACAGTGAGTTCTTTCGCCGAGTAATGCGGGGTGGAAAAGACGATCCAGTTTTCCGCGTAACCGCAGTCCGCCGTTTTCCCGATCGGAGTCGGTTGGCCGGCGACAGGCTGCGGTTCGAAGAGCCGATGCTTGGCGAACTCCTCGTCCGTATTCGATTCCCAATCCAGCATGTCGAGCAGATAGTCCAGGTCGTGGTGATGCTCGGGCGGAACGTCCTTTACCAATAGGTCCCACGGTACGGCGCGTCCTTCCACCAGCGACTGATACATAGCGAAGACGTCGGAATTGACTTGTGGCTCATAAGTCACCAGCGACCCGGGAGCGTGCAGAATACCCGGATCGATCTGCCAACCCGTTCCCGGTTTCAATTTGTAGGCCCGTGAGTGGTAAAGAATGCCGTTGTCACCCTCGTTCCAACGCTCCAGGCAGCGGCGCACATCGTCCCGCGTCGTGCCCGGCTCCAGCCCCATAAAGGTATATGGGAAGTTATTGTCTTTGAAGTTGTATTGCGGCGGAAAGTAATAAGCTTCCGGCTTGCCTTTCTGTCCAACTCTGGCGGCGAACTCGTCGGTCTGATGAAGATGATGGGGAATTGGGCCCAGATTGTCGAAGAACTTACACAGCAGGTTCCAGCCGCCTTCGCGCTGCATCACGTCTGCGCCAAGGAATAGGTCTCCCGCGGTTTCGATAGCTTCCTTGAAGAGCACCTTCCTGCCCTGGAACTCGATGTAACTCAGACCTTCATCCGGCGCGGTAAGTGGTCCGTTGGCGGCTTTGGTGGTGGACGAAAACCATCGTTCGTCGATGCCGCCGCGGTGTCCGCCGAGAATATAGATATCGCGCGGATCAAGTTTCAGCCGGCCTCCCGGCATCAGAAACGATCTGGGTACCCAGCACGGCGCCAGGCGCACCACGCCCTCGCCTGCCGACAAGGCCTCTCGAATGACGTCTGCTTTGGATAGCGGCACGGAATCGGAACTGGCGGTTCTCTCTACCTGAGGGGTCATACGCTCCACCGAACTCCTTCCTGGGATCAGTCGACTTCAGGCGAATACCCGTTTAGCGCTGAAGCCGAGTGCGCTAATGTAGGTTACTCGCTACCTCAATTGGTTGTCAAGATTGGGTTCTGGCGCTCCAGCGGCTGTGTGGCCGGCCGCTCGTACCCTGCATTTCAGCGATGGTAGATGACGGCGACGCCGTCGGAGTGGGCTCCAATGTCGTCGCCGAACTATGCGACCGGCCTAAAGGCCAACTCGTCTTTCGGTACAATTACCAGCGCGGCCCTTCCGGCGCGGCATGGAGTTGTCTCGGTCCGGTGCACCTTCTAGCGCTTTCGCCGGTGGTCACAGCCGTCATGCCCCTGGCCGCCGGGGTGGGACGTAATGCCGGGGTGGGACATAATATATGAGCGGCGCATTGCCGTTGCAAACCGCCTTGCATTTGGGACGAGAATAGAATTATGACAATTGGGATGAGAACAAAACTGAGCCTCATGGCTGTTTCCCTTGGCTGCGTCCTGGCTTGGGGGGCCGACTGGCTAACCGACGGCGGCAATCCCCAGCGGACGGCGTGGCAGAAGGACGAGAAGATTCTCACCCGGGAGAATGTCAAGAATATGGGGCTTCTCTGGAAGCTTCATCTCGACAACGAACCGCGGCAAATGCACTCGCTGTTCCCGCCGCTGATCGTGGAGCGCGTCAACACGCCGGAAGGCGTCAAGCAGATTGCCATTGACGCCGGTGTATCGGACAACATCTACGCCATCGATGTGGAGAAAGGCGAGTTGCTCTGGAAAAAGCACTTCGTCAGCACCTGGACGCCGCCGGCGAATGGGGGCAGGGGAGGCGGTATTCTCTGTCCCGGCGGAATCACGGCCACTCCGGTGATTGCGCCAACCAGCACCGCAGGTAAGTACACCATTTACACTGCGTCCTGGGACGGCATGCTTCACCAGTTGAATGTGGCCGATGGTGAAGATGTTGCGGCGCCTTCCAAGTTCATGCCGCCCAACGGCAAGCCATACGCCTTGAATCTTTGGAACAACGTCATCTACACGCATACGGCGCAAGGCTGCGGCGGCAATCCCAATATTGTCTATGCATACGATCTGGCGACGAAAAAGGTAGGCACCTGGGGCCCGTCCGGCGGCGGCATGTGGGGCCGTACCGGGCCGGCGATTAGCGCCGATGGAACCATGTACACGGGAACCGGCGATGGCAAATGGGATCCTGAGAATGGCATTTACGGCAATGGCATAATCGGGATCAAACAAAATCCGGACACTAAGGTGCTCGAACTTGAGGATTACTTTGGGCCCTCGAATGCCGAGTGGCTCGTGAAGCGCGACTTAGACATGCAGGTGACGCCCGCCATCTTCAATTACAAGGGCCGCGAGTTCATGGTGGACGCCGGCAAAGAATGCCGCATGTATCTCATGGACACGAAATCGATTGGCGGAGACGATCATCGCACGCCGTTGTACCGCAGCCCGCTGCTCTGCAATGAAGACGTCAATTTCGCATCCGCCGGCATCTGGGGTTCACTGGCTAGTTGGGAAGACTCCAAGGGCGTCCGCTGGGTGCTGACTCCCATTTGGGGGCCGAAACACTCGGCCTTCAAGGCGCCCATCGAAAATGGCCCCGTGAAGTACGGCGCTATTGTAGCTTTCAAGGTGGAAGAGAAAAGTGGAAAGTGGCAGTTGACTCCTGCGTGGATCTCGCGCGACATGAACCGCGCCGAGCCGCCGGTGATTGCCAACGGAGTCATCTACGCCTATGGCAACGGCGAGGACACCGATCAGGCTTATGCCGATGTCGGCCTGGCCGACGATGCCAGCCGCCGCATTCCCGGCTCCACTCACGCCGTTCTCTATGCCCTCGATGCGCAGACCGGGAAAGAGTTATGGTCGAGCGGCGATCAGATCGCTTCATGGAACCATTGGAGCGGCCTCTCGCTGGCGAATGGACGCGTCTACATCGCTACCTTCGACAGTAATCTATACTGTTTCGGGCTCAAGAAATAGGATGCCTCCGTTCCCACTGTTGCTCTGGAAACGCAATGTGGGACAGGCGCTTTCGCCTGTCAACCCGAACAGAGCACTTATCCCCTGTCTTTTATTACTTACTTGGGCCGCGACCGCGCAGACCGCGCTCCCCGCCAGCCAGACTGAATACGCCAGGCGCCTATTAATCGATTGGGCCGGACTGACCCGTTACGGCAGCGAGAACGCCGAGCTGCGGCCTCCCAAACCGGGAGAAAACCGCGTAGTATTTCTGGGTGACCAGATCACCGAGCAATGGGGCGCGGGCGATGGCGGATTCTTCAAAGGCAAGCCCTATCTGAATCGCGGCATCCGTGGTCAGACAACACCTCAGATGCTGGTCCGGTTCCGTCAGGATGTTATCTCACTCCGGCCGAAGGTGGTCGTGATCCAGGCAGGCACGAACGATGTGGCCAGTTACACGGGACCTTCCACTGAGGGGATGATCGCGGAAAATATCACGTCGATGGTTGAGTTGGCGAAAGTGAACGGCATCCGCGTGGTGCTTGCCTCAGTTACGCCGGTCTGCGACTGTCTCAAGAATCAGACAGCTTTGCGGCCTCAGGGTAAGATCATCGGATTGAACGGGTGGACTAAGGACTACGCTGCGCGCAGTGGCTCCGTCTATCTCGATTATTACTCCGCTCTTGCCGAAGGGCGCAACTTTAGGAAGGAGTTAACCAGCGACGGCCTGCTTCCCAACCAGGCAGGTTATGCTGTAATGGCTCCGCTCGCGGAGAAGGCCATTGCCGAAGCGCTGGCTCGAAAATGAACTGGAAAGGAGTTATCACCATGCGAAGACTCACTGCTTCCGCCGCCTTGCCGTTTGCTTGCGCGTTCGTCTGGACCGCCGCGGCGCGTGCGCAGGGTGGACGCGGCGCTCCCGATTGGATGACGGCAGGCGGCGATGCGCAGCGTTCTTCATGGGTCCGCACCGACCCAAAGATTTCGGTGAGCAGCGTAGAGAAACCCGGCTTTCAAGTTGCGTGGAAAATCAAGCTGAATAGCGAACCCTCCGTGGCCGTCACGCTTGACCGCTACATTGGATACCGTGGATTTCGCTCTTTCGCACTGGTGGGCAGCAGGTCCGGCGACATCACCGCTTTCGACACCGACCTGGGGCGGATCGAGTGGAAGAAGTCGTTGGCGGTGGGCGCCGCTCCGCGGAACGCTTCCGCGCCGTGCCCGGGCGGTATGACGGCTAATGTGGCGCGTCCCACGGGCGCCGGTTTCCCTGCAAACCCCGGCGGACGCGGCGGTGGCGGCGGTCGCGGCAACGCGGCGAAAAGCGCGGTGGGAGCGCCGGATGAAGGCGCCGTCACCATCGCCGAGATCGCCGCTCGCGCCGCGGCGGCTCCGGCCCCACCGCCTGCCGGGCGGGGTCCAGCCGCAGGCGCAGCAGCGGGCCGGGGCGCCGCGTACAATCCCTTTGCTGCGCGCGCGTCGTTTTTGAACGCGATCTCGAGCGATGGAATGTTCCATTCGATGTACATATCGAACGGTGAGGAACCGGCTCCCCCCGTGGCATTCCTTCCCGCCAACGCCCACGCGCACGGCTTGATTGTTCTCGATAGCGTCGCCTACTCGGTCACTTCCGGGAGCTGCGGCAGCGCGCCAAATGGCGTGTGGGCGCTCGACATTGCATCCAAGGAGGTAGCTCGTTGGACGCCGGACGCCGGCGATGTTGCCGGGTCGGCCGGGGCCGCTTTTGGTCCTGACGAAACGGCGTACGTCGCGACGACCGGCGGCGAACTGGTTGCCCTGGAACCCAAAACTTTGCAGGTAAAGGCTACCTACCACTCCGGCGACCAGGCGTTTGTTTCGTCTCCGGTGGTTTTCGAATACGGCTCCGAATCCAGCAAAGCCACGATGATCGCGGCGGCAACCGCCGACGGCCGCTTGCATCTGGTTGCCGCGAGCTCGCCAGCCCCCGCCCCACTAACCGGCGCCGCATACCCCGCCGTGGTCTCGGGCGCGTTGGCAACCTGGCAGGATGCCGCCGGCGCGCATTGGCTTGCGGCTCCGTCCAATAACTCCATCGCGGCCTGGAAAGTTGCCGACCAGGGTGGTGCGCCGGTTCTGCAGCCTGGCTGGACATCGCGCGAGATAGTCTCACCTTTAGCGCCGATCGTAGTCAACGGTGTTGTCTTTGCAGTCTCAGGCTCTTCGCCGGCTGTGCTCTATGCACTCGATGGAGCCACCGGTAAGGAGTTATGGAACAGCGGTAAGATGCTGTCGGCGGCAGTTCGCTATAGTGGTCTTTCTTCCATCGGCAGTCAACTCTACTTAGGAGCCAGCGATGGCACGTTCTATGCTTTTGGTTTCCCGATTGAACATTAAACCGCTACTAACCTTGGCGCTTCTCGCCAGCGGCGCGTGGGCCCAATTGCCCGACGGCCCTGGCAGGGCGGAGACCGAAAGAGTCTGTAGCCAGTGTCATGAGCTGGCGCGGTCCATTTCTCTTCGGCAGGATCGGGCCGGATGGCAGGCTACGGTCGACAAGATGGTGTCACTCGGCGCCAAGGCGACTGACAAGGAGACTGGGGCAGTTATCGACTATCTCGCCGCTCACTTTGCGGCCGAGGACGTCCCTCGGATCAACGTCAACAAGGCTCGCGCCATCGATCTGGAAAGCGGACTGACTCTCAGGCGATCGGAAGCGGCGGCTATAATCGAATACCGCACTAAGAACGGCCCGTTCCAGTCGATTGACGATCTGAAGAAGGTCCCCGGCATCGATGCAGCCAAAATTGAAGCAAAGAAGGACCGCCTGACGTTTGAGTAGAAGCCATGATGCGTTCCAAGCCGCCTTGGTAACAGCGACGATGCCGCTTCCGGGACGATGGAGCCATCATAATAGTCTCCATGTTCGAAACTCTTTACCGCGGCCGCAAGTCAGTCAGCATCGAAAACTCACACCTGCGTGTGACCGTCCTTTGTGAAGGCGGCCATATCGCCGAAATCTTCGATAAGCAGACCGGCGTCAATCCGCTCTGGACGCCTCCGTGGCCCTCCATCGAGCCCTCCACCTATGACCCCGCCGTCCACAACTACGGCGACGGGTCCGAGGCGAAACTGCTCGCCGGCATTATGGGCCACAACCTGTGTCTGGATGTCTTCGGCGGCCCGTCTCCGGAAGAAGCCGCCGCGGGAATTACGTCTCACGGCGAAGGGTCCGTCGCGCTCTACAGCATCGAACAGGATGACGGCTGCATGACGATGCATGCGTCCCTGCCGCTCGCCCAACTGCATTTCGAGCGCGTCATTGAATTGCAGGGCCGGACTGTCCGGATACGCGAGGCCGTGGACAATCTCTCCGCTACCGATCGCCCCATTGCCTGGACCCAGCACGTTTCCCTCGGCCCGCCGTTCCTCGAAAAGGGCGCCACGCAATTCCGCATGTCCGCCACCCGCTCGAAAGTATTTGAGACAGAGTTCGGAAGCGCGGACTACCTGCGTGTGGGAGCCGAGTTCGACTGGCCGATGGCTCCGGGATCGGGCAATGACTATGTGGACCTTCGGATGGTAAACAACTTACCGGCCGCCAGTGCATACACCGCGCACCTTATGGACCCGTTCCGGGACGACGCCTTTTTTCTTGCCTTTGCGCCTCGATACCGGCTGGCTTTCGGATACCTCTGGAAACGCAGCGACTTCCCCTGGTTAGGCATTTGGGAAGAGAACTGTAGCCGCACATACGCCCCCTGGAACGGCCGGACTCTCGCGCGGGGGATGGAGTTCGGCGTTTCCCCCATGCCCGAGTCACGGCGTCAGATGATCGATCGCCACAGACTCTTCGACACTCCCACCTATCGCTGGCTAGGGGCGCGCAGCCGCATCGAGCTTGACTACGCAGCGCTCACCTGGTCCGCCGACACTGTCCCGGAACTGATCCCCGGCTTGTGACGGCCGACCAAAATACACGGCCTCTTGCGAAGCGCACCACTGAAGAAGTACCTTCAGTAGGGGGTTCCACTGTCGAGGGTTCGGGTAACTGAATCCTGGCCGGGCTACGTATGAAATTCGGCGTCAATACCTTCATCTGGTCGGCGGTATACGACCATTCCGTCAGGGCGCTTCTGCCCCTGATTAAAGAGCGGGGATTCGATGGCGTCGAAGTGCCGCTCTTCCGGACGGCGGAGTTCCCCGCCACGGCTATCCGGCGAGACACAGAAGCGAATGCTCTCGAGTGCACAATTTGCTCTGTGCTGGTCCAGGGACTGAGCCTGATCGGCGACGACGCGGATATCCGCCGTAAGACGGTATCGCATCTGCGGGACGCGATCAAGGCCGTGGCGGATGCGGGCGCGAAGATTATCGCCGGTCCGCTCTACTGTCCCGTGGGTTACCTGCCGGGGAGGCGTCGTACGGTTGACGAGTGGAATTGGGCCGTGGAGGGCTATCAGTCGCTCACCTCAACGCTGGAGCGGAACAATGTGACTCTGGCGATTGAGCCTCTCAATCGGTTTGAAACTTTCTTCCTCAATACCGGCGCCGACGCCGCTGCCCTCTGTGACCAGGTGGGGCATCCGAATGTCGGAGTTCTTTTCGACACGTTCCACGCCAATATCGAGGAGAAGCACATCGCCGCCGGTTATCTCAAAGTTGGCAAACATCTGCGTCACGTCCATACCTGCGAGAACGATCGCGGCACGCCCGGCAGCGGTCACGTCGAGTGGGATAAGGTTTTTCAGGCGCTGCGGGAATTGCGGTACGACGGCTGGCTTACCATCGAGAGCTTCGGCTTTGCTCTCGGCGAGCTGAGCGCGGCCGCTTCCATCTGGAGGGATATCGAGCCCAAGCCTGAATCCATTGCGTTCGACGGCGTGCAATTTCTCCGCAAGAACATGGCCGCGGGATCCTCGAAGCAAGCCGATCGCGTTCCCAACTAACCAGCCGGGGCCGGGTTCGTAAGACCCGAGGCCGTGCCCTCGATGGCCGGCCACGCGCCGATTGGCAGCCCGCTGCTACCGCCATTGCGATATGCTCTAAATATTAGCGGTAGATTAACGGTGGCCACGCCGTTGGAGGTTCAATGAGTGTTCGCGAGCAGCTACACGCATACATTGCGCAACTGGAACAGCGTCTGCGGTGGAAGACGTTGCTGCGCGGCCTGGCCATTCTCGCCGGCAGCGCTCTGGCTGCGACGCTGTTGCTGGTCACTATCGCCAATGCGCTCGCCTTCTCGCACGGAAGCGTGACCGCTGCCCGCTTCGCACTCATCCTCGTTCTGGCCGTTGCCGCAGCCGCCGGGTTGGCGCTTCCCTTGCGCCGCCTCACTCGCCGCCGCGCGGTTGGAACGGCCGAGGCCGCCTTCCCGCAGTTCCAACAGCGCCTCACTACCTTCACTGAGCGCGATGGGCACGATCCCTTTATTGAGCTTTTAGCCGGGGATACTCTCGAAGTCGCCCAGTCCGCCGAGCCCAGCCAGATGGTCACGGACCTCCGCCTTTGGAGCTCGCTGGCAGCCGCCCTCGGCGCCTTCGCCATCCTGGTCTGGATGATCGCCTCCGGCCCCGGTTTTCTTGGATACGGCGCCTCGCTGCTTTGGACCGGTCCGCACGCCGGCAAGCCCGCGCTCTACGATCTGCGTGTGACTCCCGGCGACGCCGTCGTGCGCCGCCACGCCGACCAGAAGGTTTCGGCGATCCCCACCGGCATGCGCTCGCCTAGCGTCAAGTTGTATGCCCGCTTTCAGAGTTCCTCCAAGTGGGAAGAGATTGCGATGCAGCCCGAGGCGGCCGGCAGCTTCGCCGGCGGCTATCAGTTTCTATTCGCCGGTTTGCCCGAGAACGTGGAATACTATGTCACCGCCGGAGCCATGACGTCGAAGCACTTTAACATTCACGTCACCGATTTGCCCGCGGTGAAGCAGATTCGCGTCACCTACCACTACCCCGGCTGGACCGGCATGAAGTCCGAAGTCGAGGAGCGCGGCGGCGATCTGCGCGCCGTCGCCGGCACTGAGGCCGAACTCGAAGTCTCCACCGACCGCCCCCTTCCGGGCGGCCAGATCCAGCTCGACAATGGAGAGAAGATTCAGCTCACCGGCGTCCGGAATAATGTCTATCGCGGCGCCGTCAAGATGGATAAGGACGGCGTCTACCACGTCGCCGGAATTGAAGAGGGCCAGCCCGTTCGCGTCAGCGAAGATTTTTTCATCGAGGCCCGCAAAGCCAACCCGCCGCAGATTGCGCTGGTGCGTCCCGGCCGCGGCGATTACCATGCCAGCCCCATCGAAGAGGTAACCGTTGCCGCCAAGGCCAACGATGAGTACTGGCTCAACGGCGTCGCGCTGCATTATTCGGTCAACGGCGGCCCTGAGACTACCGTGGATGTGCTGCAGCAAAAGGGCAAGAAGCAAGCCGACGGATCTACTACGCTCTCGCTCGAGGATTTCAAGCTGGTTCCGGGCGATCTGATCAGCGTCTACGCCACCGCCAAGGATGGCAACTCCGAAGCTCACACGGATATGATGTTCATCCAGGCCGATCCGTTTGAGCGCGAGTTTTCGCAGTCGCAACAGTCGGGTGGCGGTGGTGGGGGCGGTGGCGGCGGCGGTGGAGGCAATGATCCCGCGCAGATCTCGCAGCGGGAAAAAGAGATCATATCCGCCACCTTCCGGCAAGAGTCGGATAAGAGTTCCACTAAGCAGCAGGCCACCGACATCGCCAAACTGCTCAACCAATCCCAATCCACCCTGCACGATCAAGCCGTCTCGCTGGCCGGCCGCTTGGAGGCCCGCGAGTTGACCGATGAAGTGCAGGCCATCAGCGACTTCCAGAAGGATATGATCGCTGCGTCGAACGCTATGGGGCCGGCCGCGCAACTATTGCAGCAGGAGAAGTGGAAGGACGCGATTCCCAATGAGCAGAAGGCGCTGCAATTCCTGCTGCGCGCCGAAGCCACCTTCCGGCAAATTCAGGTTGCGTTTGGAGGCCGCGGCGGTGGAGGCGGCGGCGGGGGAGGTGCGGCGCGCGATTTGGCGGCCCTCTTCGATCTGGAGCTCGATACCGAGAAAAATCAATACGAGACCCAGAAATCCGTGGCTACTTCCGAAGAACAAAAGGCGCAGGCAATCGACGACGCGCTGAAAAAGCTCGACGAGCTCGCCAAGCGCGAAGAGAATCTAGCCCAGCAGCAACGCAACGGCGCCCAGACTGCCGAGCAAAAATGGCAGCAGGAGATGTTGCAGCGCGAGGCGGAACAACTCCAGCGGCAGATGGAGCAACAACTCGCTCAAAACGGTCAGCAAGGACAACAAGGACAGCAGGGGCAACAGGGCCAGCAGGGCCAGCAGGGGCAACAAGGGCAGAGCGCTTCAGCTTCCGGGCAATCGAGCGGGCAGGCGGGCCAACGCGGCGGGCAGGCGGGCAGTTCGTCCGCCGGCCGTAGCGGCGGCAGCCAATCGGCCGGGCAGGACCGCGCCAACGCCGGCAATCCTCAGCAGTCCATGGGTCAGCAATCTACGGACCAGGCCGCCGACAGTCGCCAACAGGCTGCCCAACAGGCGCTCGACCACTTGCGTCAGGCCAACGAAGACATGAAGCGCGCCCTCTCGCGTAACGCCAGCGCGGCCGATTCCCGCCGCGCCGCCGACCGCTTGCGCGAAGCCACCGATCTGCTTGGCGGCATGCAGCAGCAGGACGCCGCCAGCCGCCTCAATTCGATGGCTCAAACGGCCGAGCAATTGGCGGCCCGGCAAAAGCAGCAAGCCGATCGCGTGCGCGACTTGATCGCCCAGCAGAGCGCCGCTCGCACCTCCGGCGAGCAGCCTAAGAACCCTTCCGCGCAGGAAATCGACAAATGGATCGATGAGCGTCAACAGGTGAGCGACGACCTGTCGCACCTCACCCAGCAGATTCGCTCTGCGGCGCGCGAGCTCGCGCCCACGCAACCGGCAGCTTCCGGCAAGTTGCGCGGCGCGCTCGACGGCCTGGACGAAAACGATCTCGGCACCCGCATGCAGCGCAGCTCGGATTGGCTGCGCAGCGGCAACTTCTCCGATCCGGAGGAAACCGGTCTCACCAGAGATCTGCAAAAACTGGGTCAACAGGTCGGCGACGCGGCCCGTGCGTTGGGCAATGCTCAGCACGCTTCGAAGGACGCCGAGCTCAACCGGGCCATGGACGATCTATCTCGTCTGCGCGACCAACTCGCCGGCCTCGGCGGACGCGGCAACCCTCAACCTAACTCTCAATCTGGACGGGGTCAGCCCGGCCAACCCGGTGGTCAACCCCTGCAAAGAGACGGCCAGCTCAGCCGCAATGGACAATCCGGTCAGCCTGGGCAACAGGGCCAACCAGGGGGCCAGTCCGGTCAAGGTGGTCGTGGTCAAGGTGGTCAGGGCGGTCAACAAGGGGGCCAATCCGGTCAAGGTGGCCAAGGCGGTCAAGCCGGTCAAGCCGGTCAAGGCGGCGGCCAACGCGCCGGAGGCCAGGCAGGTCAACCGAGCGGAGCCCTGGCAGGCGATGTCGGGAACCGCGTCGCCGGTCCGGCGGGCAATGCAAACGGTGGCGGCGGCAATCGCGACGGCAACCGGTATGGCGCCTACGATACCGGCAACACGCGCATCTCCGGTACGGCTGTGGCGCCTCAGCAAGGTCCCAACCCGGCCGACGCCCAGCGCGAGATCGACCAGGGGTTGAACCTGCTCAACCAGGTCCGCGCCGTGGTGCAGGATAGTCCCGAGGCGCGGCAACAGTTGCAGTCGCTGATCGAGCAGATGCGCAACCTCGATCCCAAGCGTTTCCCCGGGAATCCAGCGCTGGTCGAGCAGATGCATCAGCAGCTCGTCAGCAGCGTGGATGCGCTGGAATTGCAACTGCGCCGCCAACTCGATGAAAGCCGCAGCGGCGCCATCCGCAACACCGACCCGACCAAGGTCCCCGCCGGCTATCGGGATTCGGTTGCCGAGTACTACCGCAAACTCTCCGGCGGCGGCCACTAGCCGCCAGTCCACGCATCGCGGCCCTCGGGGTGCGAACTCGCGAGCTTAGACAACGCGCATGCGACGTTCTATCGGACGCTCCGCGTAGTCCGTTGATCTATCGCAGAGTGAAGGCGGATGCGGGGAGCGGGTCTTTCTTGTCGTTCGTCACAGTCCAGGACTGCGGGCGCCGAGGCGAGCAACGGTCTGGTAAACTCGTGGTGGGCTATGAGATCGGATCTCCAATCCGTCCTTGACACACTCCGCGCGCACGAGGCGGATTTGCGGCGGCTTGGGGTTTCGCACGCTGCAGTCTTTGGTTCAGTGGCACGCGGCGAAGCGCGCGCAGAAAGCGATATTGATGTGCTCGTGGATCTCGACGAGAACAGGCCGATGGGCATCTTTGAGTACGCGAGGATGAAACTGTACGTCAACGAACTCCTCGAAGGTTCCAGCGACGTCGTCAACCGGCGTACGCTCAAACCTTTGCTCCGGGCTAGCATTTTGCACGACGCGGTTCATGCCTTCTAAGAATCCCGCCCAGCGGTTGGCCGACATCATTGACAATGTCGATGCGATCCAGGCGTTTACCGCGGAACTCGACTTTCCAGCCTTTCGAGCCGATCGAAAAACAGTGTACGCCGTAGTGCGCGCACTGGAAATCATATCGGAAGCCTCGCGGCGCCTTCCCGATGATCTGCTCCGCCGACATCCGGAGATCGACTGGGCGGCTGTGGCAGCCGCCGGGAATGTTTACCGGCACGAATATGAAGCAGTGGATGAAGCTTTGATTTGGCACACAGTCCGACACGGTGTGGCGGCCCTAAGAAGAGCGGCCGAGGAGGAGATGCCGCACTTGCCGGCAGACCCGCCGCCAAGCGGCCCGCAGCGCACGGATTAGTCCTCCCTTGTCGCAGCAGCGTTTACCTATCGCTTTCAGAAAACCAGGGCTCATTGAGCTGCCATTTCGCCCCCATCACGCGTCAGGGCAGGCGCGCGGACGACGTCCGGACCGCCGAACCGTATTACGAAGAACGCTTCGGGGGCTCGAGGGCTGCTCCGGGATCATCCTCAGGCCGCGCAGTAACAACTACCGGCCGCCTACTCTCAGCTGCGGAAGAAATCTTCCGCCTCAAACGCACCTCACACTCTTTCAGCTTGAATCCAACATCTGCAAGAAACTGAGTCCGGCTGAGGCCGACAACATTGTCTTGGCCGCATCCCCCCAAAACGGCTAAGCACCCGAGCTTGACGTAGAACTTGACGCCGCTGCGCCAGAGTATATATAGTTCGAGTGTTGAACTAACGCTGGTTTCGGGCAGCGTCGCACGGCACGCCAGCCATCGTGTCATTCCGCGCCGCCAAGCCAGACGAAACCCGTGGAGGAATTTTTGCCCCAGATTCGATCCGTTCGATCCATACGATGGCCCCTCGTTTTGGTTTTCGCCGGTTTGATTGGCGTCCCCGCCGGCAGCGTTCTATATCGGACTGCGCATGCTGCCTCAGACGAGCTGCCGCCGCCGGTGAAAATGACCAGGGAAGAAGATCATCAACACATGATGGATCTTCTGCACATCACCGAGCTCCGCAGGGGAAGAAACGGCACTGGCGATCAAAAAGACCCGAACTTCGCCAACTACGACGAATCCAAGGCCAATCCCTTCCCCGATCTCCCGGATCCGCTGACCTTGAAGAATGGTAAAAAGGTCATCAAGGCATCCGACTGGTGGACTAAGCGGCGTCCGGAAATCGCGGAAGATTTCGACCGCGAGGTCTACGGCCGCGTGCCCAAAGTCACTCCTCAAGTCAAATGGGAAGTGACCAGCACCAGCCCCGGCAAGAATGGCGAAGTGGACATCGTCACCAAACAATTGGTGGGTGTGGTGGACAATTCTTCCTACCCTTACATTGAGGTCAAGATGGCCTTGACCTTGGTTACACCGGCCGACGCGAAGGGTCCGGTGCCAGTGGTCATGCAGCTTGGAAGCCTCGCCGGGTTTGGCGCTGGCCGCGGAACGCAGGGAGCGCCCGGGGCCGTGGCGCCGTCAGTTCCGGCAGGGCCGCCTTACGCTCCCAATGCCTTTTCGATTCCTCCCGGGGGCAGGCGTGGACCAGCAGCCGCACCTGCTGCGGGCCGCGCCGCCGCTAGTTCCGCTGGCCCCGCGGCGACCCAAGGTGGTCTGCCGAATGGCGGACGCGCTCCTGCAGCGCCACCGTGGCCGCAACAGGTTCTCGTCAGGGGCTGGGGCTATGCCGTCTTGAATCCCGGCAGCATTCAGGCTGACGACGGATCCGGACTGACGCTGGGCATCATTGGTCTGGTGAACAAAGGCCAGCCTCGCAAGCCGGACGATTGGGGCGCCCTGCGCGCCTGGGCCTGGGGCGTCAGCCGCGCCATCGATTATTTCGAAACCGACAAGGCCGTGGACGCCAGGCACATCGCTCTCGAAGGCCATTCGCGCTACGGTAAGGCCACCATGGTTGCGATGGCGTATGAGCCGCGCCTGTGGACTGCCTACGTCAGCTCGTCCGGCGAAGTTGGCGCGAAAATTAACCGCCGCAACTGGGGCCAGATTATGGAGAACATCGCCGGCCCCAGCGAATACCATTGGGTGGACGGCAACTTCTTCAAATACGCCGGACCGCTCCACTGGAACGATCTGCCTGTCGATGCCCACGAGTTGATTGCCATGTGCGCTCCCCGTCCCGTTTTCCTCAGCGCCGGCCAGGGAGGATACGCCGCCGGACCCAACGGCGATAGCTGGGTGGATGCCAAGGGGCAGTTCATGGCCGCGGTAGCCGCCGGGCCGGTGTACAGGCTTCTGGGCAGGAAGGACATCGGCGCCACCGAGTACCCGCCCATCGAGACCTT
>JBEKNN010000067.1:0-33799 GCA_049522755.1 Bryobacteraceae bacterium
GGCGTGCCCTCGGCTGGTGACCCGTGAGCGCACGTTTCTGGTTCCGCCTGGCAGCGAGTTTCCAATCGATGGCGCAGGAATATGGCGATCGTCTGGCGGCAACATACGGCTCAGAGTGGTCGTTCCTTGGATCGCCTGGGAAAGGGGAATTGGCCCGCTTTAGGGCTCTAGCGGAGCGTGGGGCGTTGAAATTGGGATGCGCCGCGCGGGGTGAAGCCGTCGCGTTCTGGTTGGACGCTCTCCGGGCAGCGAACCCGCAGGGCGCCAACGGTCCGCTGGTCAGTTTCGCGGATGGCCGAGGCGGCTACGTGACGGTCCAGCACGATCTGATTGAGGAGCTTTGCAAAGCCTCGGCGGAGTATTGCCGACATGTGGCGGGCGAGCAAGAACGGAGCGAAACCGCGGGAACTGATCCCGGAATCATGAGTAAGACGCAGCAAGGCCGTTCAACGCGACGGCGAGACCGTCTGCTGTAAGGCTCGCAAGCCGGTCCGGTTTTTGGGGCATTTGGGATCGGGCCTGGCGGCGCAAGGCTGCTCGCCAACCGAGCCGATCTCGAGCGCGAAATCCTGCACGCACGGTCGCCCACGCACAACAAAGGTGAGCGAACAATACAGCGGCTTCTTCATTCAGCGGACTCTTTCATGTTTCAAAACGATGTCGCATCGAAACCGCTTCTGTGCACATGAAAAACGAAATCCACAATAAGTTTCCGAAATACCGTTGCGGCGCGCCGTTTACGCGGCTGCCGGTTGCGGATAGAATACGGGTTTACATGCAGAAGTTCACTTTTTGCCTCGCTTACACCCTGCTTCTGGCGCCGATGCTGTCCGCGCAATCCGCGTTGGCGCGGCCTGATGTCACTTTCAAGGTATTTCAATTTCCGCCAGACAAGATCCCGCGCATTGACGGTAATGCCGACGATTGGGCCATCGTGCCCGACAATTACGCCATCGGCACGGACCAGTTGATGGACACGGAGCGTGGCAAAGGCATGAACCACGATCCGAGGAATCTGGATGTGAAGGTGAAGGTGGGCTGGGTGAAGGGGCTGAACCGTCTCTACTTCTTGTATGAGGCCTACGATAACTACTGGGACTTCTCGCGCAGCGACCTGCACAACGATATCTTCGAAGTCGTAGTGGACGGCGATCTTTCGGGCGGTCCGCTGATCGACATCTATCACCGCGACGTCTGGACGCCGGAAGCGGTCGGCCAGGAGCGTTCCGTAATCGACCCGCGCGTGACCCAGCAGGATGCGCATTGGTCGTCGCATGGCGTGCACGCGCAGAATTATCACATTTTCACACCACCGGGCGACAAGGATTGGGCCATGGCTTGGGGCTGCGCGCAATACATCAAGCGGTTCCCCTACGCCAACGCCGCGTACAACTACAAATTCAAACCGGGCGAGAGCGGTAAGTTGATTTTGGAATTCTGGATCACGCCCTTCGACTATTCTCCCTGCGATGGTCCCCAGCGAGCGGTGGAGTCGCTGTTGACCGAGAACAAGTTGATCGGGCTCTCATGGGCGGTGCTGGATTACGACGACGTCAATTCGAACACGAAGGACGGTTTCTGGGATCTCTCCCACAAGCACACCATGTTCGGCAACGCCAGCCAGCTGGTTGGCTTCCGGCTGATGCCACTGGAACCGCAGTTCCGGAAAGCTATCCAGGCGAAGTTCTCGTACACGGTGGCGGACATCGACCGCCGGTTGGTGGCATTCAAGGACGAGTCCGACGGGACCATTACGTCGTGGAGATGGGACTTCGGCGACGGGACTACGTCGAGCGAGCAGAATCCGATTCATCAATATAAAACCGGTCGTGACTACACCACGATTTTGGAAGTAGAAGGTCCGGCTGGAAAATCGCGTTTTGTCAATGTCTGGGGTGTCTCGGTCAAATAACATGAAACAAACTCTGGTTCCTTTCATTCTGTGCGCCCTGGCGCTTGGCGCCGCTGCGCAGACCTCGCCCTACACACCGCCCGCATCGCAGCGGGCGCGCATGGGTTTCGATCTCAATTGGAAGTTCATTCGCGAAGACGTGGCGGGCGCGGACGTTCCGGCTTTCGACGATTCGAAGTGGGCCACCGTGAGCACCCCGCATTCGTTTAACGACGTCGATTCTTTCCGGCAAATCATCTCTCACAGCGGCGGCGACCGCGGGACCTACAAGGGGCTCTCTTGGTATCGAAAGCGCTTCAAACTACCCGCTAACTTGGCCGGCAGGAAAGTCTTCCTAGAGTTCGAGGGAATGCGCCAGGCGGGAGACATTTTCCTCAACGGCAAGCCGGTAGGGCTCTACGAGAACGGCGTCACGGCGTATGGCGTGGATATCACCGACGCCGTGCGCTTCGGCGGCGAAGAGAACGTACTCGCAGTCAAGGTGGATAACCGCACAACATACCAGGAGCGCGCGACCAACACCGCCTTCGAATGGAACGCCAATGACTTCAACCCCGATCACGGCGGCATCAATCGTCATGTGTGGCTGCACGTCACCGGGAAGATCTATCAGACGCTGCCGCTCTACTACGGCCTCGAAAGCATCGGCGTATACGTGCACGCGGCTAATTTTAATATCGCGGGCAAGAGCGCCGATATCACCGTCGATGCCGAAGTGAAAAACGCGTCGGGCGACCGCGCCACGGTCGAGTTGTCGGCTGTGGTGGTGGACCGCGCCGGTCAAGTGCGCGCCAAACTAGCAGGCAATTCGGTCGACATGGTGGATGGCGAAAAGACCGTGCTCAATGCGGCCGGCGTCTTGAAAGCCGCTCGCTTCTGGAGCCCGGACGATCCATACCTTTACGACGTCTATTCCATATTGACCGTGGACGGCAAGGTGGTGGATGTCAACAAGGCGATCACGGGTTTCCGCAAGACCGAATTCAAGGGCGGCGCCGGCACGGGCGGCGTCTACATCAATGACAAGTTCGTCTACCTGAAGGGCTTCGCGCAACGCTCCAGCAACGAATGGGAAGGCGTCGGCGGAGCTTATCCGGACTGGATGCACGATTACCAGGCCCAGATGATCCGCGATAGCCACGCCAACTACGTCCGCTGGATGCACGTCGCGCCGCAGCGCGTGGATTCGGACGCGGCCGATCGCTTCGGTATCGTGCAGATCTGCCCCGCCGGCGATAAGGAACGCGACGCGGTAGGCCGCCAATGGGACCAGCGCCTGGAAGTGATGCGCGACACCATGATCTACTTCCGCAACAGCCCCAGTATTCTGTTCTGGGAAGCGGGCAATACCGTGGTCACCCCGGAACACATGGAGCAGATGGTCGCGCTCCGCAAACAGTGGGACCGCGATGGCGGCCGCGTGATGGGCGCGCGCGGCAACGACAACGTGGAGTTGAATACCGCTACCACGCCCATCGCCGAGTTCTTCGGCGTCATGATCGGCCAGGATCCACGCACAGACCAACTCAGCGGCCCCACCGCCATGTTCCGCGGCTATAGCGCGCAGCGTCGCGACAAGGCGCCCTTGATTGAGACCGAAGACTTCCGCGACGAAGGCGCGCGCCGTTTCTGGGACGATTTTTCTCCGCCTTATTTCGGCTTCAAAAAGGGGCCGAACGACACCTGGCAGTACACGTCGGAGAGCTTTGCCGTGGCCGCGGTGAAACGCTACCGGGCCTATTGGGAAAATCGGATCTCGAACCCCGATCCGGCGCATGCCAAGTGGTCCGGCTACGCCTCCATCTACTTCACGGATGAGGATGCGGATGGGCGGCAGGATTCGAGTGAGGTGGCCCGCGTCAGCGGAAAAGTGGACGCCGTGCGGTTACCGAAAGAGATCTATTACGCCCACCGCGTGATGCAGAACGATCAGCCCGGCCTCCATATCCTCGGCCACTGGAGTTATCCCGCCGATAAGAAGACCGTCAAGACCATTTATGTCATCGCGAATACGCAATCGGTGGAACTGTTCGTGAGCGGCAAATCCGCGGGCGTGAACTCGCAGCCGTCGAGCGGTTTTCTGTTCGCATTTCCGGATATCGAATTCGCTCCCGGCAGTCTGAAAGCCGTCGGCAAGAACGGCGGCAAAACCGTGGCGCAGCAGGAACTGACCACGGCGGGACCGCCGTCGCAAATTAAGCTCGCGCCCATCGTCGGACCGCAAGGTTGGCAGGCGGATGGCGCCGATGTCGCGCTGATCGACGTTGAAGTCCTCGATGCTAAAGGCCAGCGCTGCCCCACCGATGACGACCGCGTGGATTTCACCATCAGCGGCCCTGGCGTCTGGCGCGGCGGTTACAACAGCGGTAAGACGGATTCCACCAATAATCTCTACTTGAATACCGAACTGGGGATTAATCGCGTGTCGGTGAGGTCCACCATGACGCCGGGGACGATCACGGTGACCGCCAGCCGTTCCGGTTTGAAGCCGGCCCAAGTCACGCTAGTGACTAAGCCCGTAAAGGTCACCGATGGTCTAGCCACTTATCTGCCACAGCACTTGGCCGGGCCTGCCGAGAAATAGAATTTCAATTTTCATCGTCTTGTTTCATTTATGCTAAATGATGTATTGACGAAGGCGCCCGAATTCGATAGAGTTTGGCAACGAATGGTCTCGCGTCCATGAAGACGAGCGGCGGGTGGATGGTAGTCTTGGCGGTTCCGCTTCTCCTGGGGCAGATGCTGGCGCAAACCGGCCCACCGGATGCGGCGAGGCTGTACGGCCAGCGTTGTGCGGTCTGCCACGGCGATGACGCTTCCGGTTCGGATCGCGGCCCCGCTTTGTCTCACAGTCGCCGCCTTCGCACGCTTACCACCAGCGACATTCACAATATTATTCAGAAGGGCACTCCCGGCGGGATGCCGCCATTCCCGCTGCCGGATGACCAGTTGCAAGCCCTCGCCGGCTTCATTCGTGCAATGAATGCGGCCGCGTTCGACGCGCAACCCGAGGGCGACGCAGCCGCCGGTGAGCGCTTCTTTTTCGGCAAGGGCCAATGCGCCTCTTGCCACACGGCGCTTGGGAGAGGCAAATCAGTCGGACCCGATCTCTCTAATATCGGGCGCCAAGTCACGCTCGCGGAGCTGACCCGCAAACTCAAGACGCCCAGCGCGACGATAGCCGATGGCTACGCCATAGTCGGCGTTAAGATGCGCGATGGCAGCATAGTCCGTGGATTCGCGCGCAAGGAGACGTTGCATTCGCTGCAACTTCAGACTCTTGACGGCCGCGTTCGCGTTCTGGCCGACGGAGAGTATCAGATCACGCAGCGCGAGAAAACTTCCGCCATGCCGCCGCTCCAAGTTACCGCCGCTGAAGAGCGCGATCTCACCGCGTATCTGGCGCGCCTGGGCGGAGTGACCGTTGGCCCGCTGCCCGCTGCCGACCCCGTCGACCAAACCGCAATCGAAGAGATCCTCCATCCCAAGCCAGGCGATTGGCCTACTTACAACGGGAACATCAACGGCAATCGCCACAGCTCGCTCGATCAGATCAACGGGCAGAACGTCCAGAGGCTGGCGATGCGCTGGGTTTATTCCCTGCCTTTCCCCGGTTTGGAAACCACGCCACTGGTTACCGGCGGCCTTATGTTCGTCACCGGTCCCAATCAGGTCTACGCGCTCGACGCGCGCAGCGGCCAGGAGATTTGGCGCTATTCGCGCGCCCGCTCCACCAGCCTCACCATCGCCTCGGACGCGGCCAAGGGCGCAAATCGCGGCGTCGCGCTCCTCGGCGACCGCATCTTCTACACTACCGACGACGCTCACCTGATCTGCCTCGACCGTCTGACCGGCGCGCTCCGCCGGGATGTCTACATGCCCGAATCGCCGCAGCACTACGGCGCTACCGCAGCGCCGCTTGTGGTCGGCAACCTCGTCGTGGCAGGCGTCGCGGGCGCAGACGACGGCATTCGCGGATTCCTCGCCGCCTACAAAGCCACCACCGGTCAACTTGCCTGGCGATTTTGGACTGTCCCGCGCGCCGGCGAACCGGGCTTCGACACATGGAAAGGCAACGCCGTCGAGTTCGGCGGAGGTTCCACGTGGCTCACCGGCAGTTACGATCCCGATCTTCATCTTCTCTATTGGCCCACCGGCAACCCGTTCCCCGATACCGACGGCAGCGAGCGCGTCGGCGACAATCTCTACACCAACTGCATCGTCGCGCTCGACCCCGAGACCGGCAAGCTCCGCTGGCACTTCCAGTTCACGCCGCACGACCTGCACGATTGGGACGCGGTACAGCCCGCCGTCCTCGTCGACGCCCAATTCCAAGGCCATGCGCGCAAACTCCTGCTGCACGCAGATCGCAACGGCTTCTATTATGTCCTGGATCGGACCAACGGCGAATTGCTGCTCGCCAAAGCCTTCGCCAAGAGGGTCTCCTGGGCCAGCGGCATCGATGCGAGAGGCCGGCCCATCGAGTTATCCGGCAACGTTCCTACGCCCGAAGGCACGGTCACCTGTCCCGATATCCGCGGCGCCGCCAATTGGATGTCCACGGCGTTCCATCCGGCTACCGGTCTTTATTACGTGATGACAATCGAGAACTGCGGCACTTACCGCAGCACGCAGTTCAGTTTGAATCCCGCGCCTCAACCGCCTCCAGGGCGCGGCGGCGGTGGACGGGGCGATCGCGGTGGAACCCTATTCAGCGTTCCCGGCGGCGAACCGCCGCGCCGCTACCTGCGCGCCATCGATATGCAAACCGGCAACGTCGCCTGGGAGATCGAGCAGAAAGTTCCCGTCCCCAATTACGGCGGCGTGCTCTCTACCGCAGGCGGCCTCCTATTCTACAGCGAATCGAGCGGCGGATTCGCCGCCGTCGACGCCAAGACCGGGCGTACGCTCTGGCACTTCGAGACCAGCCAATCGCCCAAAGCCTCGCCTATGACTTATACGGTGGATGGCCGCCAGTATGTAGCTATAGCCTCCGGGCCGAACATCCTCGCATTTGCTTTACCCGAATGAAGGAGAACCAACCGATGTCTATGAAACAATCCCGCCGCCACTTCTTCGGCGCCTCCACCGGCATCACCGCGGCCGCATTAGCCGCGCTCCAAGACCCGCCCCAAGTGGCCGCCCAGTCCGCCGGAGTGAAGAAAGCCGACCTGCCTGACCTGACCATTAAAGAAGTGAAGGTCTACATCGCAGACCTCTCCGGCTTCCGCCGCCTCAACTCCACCGAGACCGGCGAGATTCTCTCAGTCGTCACCAACAGCGGGCATGAGGGCAACTACACCATCGGCAATCGCGGCCTGACGCCCAACTGGCTGGAATGGGCCAAGCCCGTGCTGCTGGGAAAGAACGTCATCGATCTGCTGCCCGCCATCACCGCGACCACGGGCACGAAGGAAACTTTCGGATTCAGCGGGGGCCGTTCCGGAGCCCCGGGTGGAGGCCGCGGCGGCGCGGGCGCTGCTCCCAGCGGAGCCCGTCCTCCGGCGGCGCCAACCACGCCTGTACCAATTGGCGCGAGCAATCGCGGCGGCGGCACGTGGCCGAATTTCTACACCGCCGCGGCTGAAATCTGCATGTGGGATATCCTCGGCAAGGCCGCCAACCGGCCCATCTACAAGCTTCTCGGCGGTTCCAAAGACAAAGTGATGGCCTACGCCAGCTCGCAGCATCTGCCCAACGTCGAAGACTACATCGCCGACGTGATGGCAGCGAAAGAGCAGGGCTACAAAGGCTACAAGATCCATCCCGGCGGCGGGCAGAAGCGCAATGGGCCGCCCATTCCGGCATACTTCGGCCATATCGAAGAGATCAAAACCATTCGCAAAGCTGTTGGCGACGATTTCGTTCTCGCGCATGACCCCGTGCAGCGCTACAATCTCTTCGAAGCTTTGAAAGTGGGCCGAGTGCTCGACGACCTCAACTACGCCTGGTTCGAAGACCCCATCCCCACCGCCGATCTCGAGGGCCTCGTCGAACTCAACCGCGCGCTCGATCTGCCTCTCCATGTGGGCGAATTCCTCACCTCCATCTCCGGTTTCGCGGAATACATCCAGCGCGGCGCACTCGACGTGGCCCGCCTCATCGCCGATAACGTCGGCGGCATCGGCGGCTCCATGCGCGTGGGCGCGCTCGCCGATGCCTTCAACCTGGAATGCACGCCGCATAACTGGGGCAATCCCACTGATCTCGCGGTCCATTTTCACCTGGAACTGGCCATGCCCAACGCGTATTGGTTCGAAATGCCGCACCCGGCGACCGCGGTGGACCGTCCGTATCAACCCCAGTTCCGCATCGATAAAGAAGGCTACGTGCTCGCGCCCACCGAGCCCGGCCTCGGCTACCCAATCGACCGCAACGCGCTCGACAAATTGCTCAAGAGAATTGACCGATAACGCAGGAGAGAATTCCATGAAGAACCAATCGCAACCTTCCGGACGCAGAGAGTTCATGCAGACACTGGGCGGCGCCACGCTCGCCGCATCGCTGGCCGGCAAACTCTCGGCATCCCCGTCGAAACCGCTGCGCGGCGTGTTTCCCATCGGCCAAACGCCGGTCACACAGGCCGACAAACTCGATCTCGACTGCCTCCGGAACGAGGTCAAATTCTGCAACAAATATAAGGTCCACGGATTCGCGTGGCCGCAGATCGCCAGCGGTTGGGCCGCACTTTCCGAGAAGGAACGGCTGGATGGCGCCGAAGCCATCCTCGACGCGGGCAAGGGAGGCAAAACGTCGCTCGTCATCGGCGTGCAGGATAAAGACGGCAACATCGACAAAGCCATCGCCTACGCCAAACACGCCGCCAAGAACGGCGCCGACGCAATCATCTCGCTCCCGCCTGAAAAGGCCGACGACAAAGCCATGCTTGACTATTACAAGACAATCGGCATGGCCACCGACCTGCCGATGATCGTGCAGACGCAGGGCGATATCAGCGTCGACATCGTCGTCGAAATGGCCAAGCAGATCCCCACCATGAAGTGCGTCAAAGACGAAGCCGGAAACCCGCTCGCCCGCGTCACCGAAATCCGCGAGCGCACCAACGATAAACTCGCGGTCTTCTCCGGCAATGGCGTCCGCACTATGATCGACGAAATGCGCCTCGGTTTTTCCGGCCACTGCCCCACCACCGTGCTCTCCGATTTCTACGCCGCGGCGTTTGACCTGTGGCACTCCGGCAAACAGCGCGAAGCCTTCGATATGTTCGGCCGCATCCAGGCCTTCAACAGCATCAACGGCTCCGGCAATTATCTGATGGTGGTTCGCGGCGTCTTCAAGGAAGACACCAAAACCCGCGCCATGAGCATGGGCGGCGGAGCCGGGCGCGGCGCAGCGGCAAGCGGCGGCAATAACCGCCCCACACCCCCGCTCGACGAAGCCGGCAAGCAGGCGCTGCGCGATGCCTGGGACAAATTCATGAAGCCGTACTTGCGCGGATAGGAAAATAGACACGCTATGAAGAATCTTCTGCTAGCAGCCGGCGCGCTTGCCGCCGGCGGGTGTTTCCTTCTGACGGGACAGGATTCGCCGCCGCCGGCCGTTTATACGGCTGCCCAGGCGACAGAGGGCCGAACTGCCTATGCAAGCACGTGCGGAAAGTGCCACCTCGACAGCCTGATGGGACGAACCGGCGACCCCGGTGAGCTTCCGGCCGTCGATTCGCTGCCCGCCGTGATGCAGGATGTGGTTCGAGGGGCCGGCGGCATGGTTCCGCCGTTGGCCGGCGCGGACTTCATGAAGGTTTGGGGAGCGCGCACCACAAGGGATCTTGCCCTTCGCGTCCAAAACGCCGTCGGCGGGTTTCCGCCGGAGGGTAAGGACAAGGAAACTTACCTGAATCTCACGGCTTACTTTCTTCAGGCCAACGGGGCGTCGGCGGGGGCAAAGGCGCTGACCGCCGCCACGGCTGCGAAGATTCGCTCGCTTCAACCGGCGAAGCACTAAACGTGTCCGCCTACAGCTTGGGAATCCGATACGCCTTCAGCCCTTCGATCGATCCATCGAACGGAACCTTCTCGATTTCCGGCAGCGCCGTCTGGCCGAATGCCTTCGGAGTCAGGCCCAACGCAGGCGCGGCCACAGCCGCGAGCGCCTCTCCTGTAAGTCGCATATAGCTTCCTTAGAAGATCGCGGTCGGATTTACCGGGCCGCCCGTCGCGCCCGGTACCCGGAGCGGGTTCATAGTCAACAGATACGTCCAACGCCGCCGTCGCGCCGCAGCATCGGCCAGCGCCTCCAGATCGGCGTTATCGATCAGCGGCAAGCCCAAGGAGTTCAGCGCCATCTGGTGAATTGGCTGATTGACGCCCTCGATCCGCGACGGCCGCACATCCTGCACCACGTCGCTGCCCAACACTGCCGCGCCGCGCTCCCGCAGCCATTTTACGCACGATGCATACAGTCCTGGAGTGGCGCGATTCAAATCCAGCGGCCCTTTCTCGCGCACGCGCACCCAGCGCCCCGTCCGCACCAGGACCGCGTCGCCCGCTTCCACCTTGAAGCCGGCCTTCTTTTCCCAAGCTTCCAGATCCTCCACGAAGATCGCTTCCTCGTCGCCCAGGAACGAAACGCCCTTCAACTTCGGAATATCGAACAGCACGCCCCGCGTGAAGACGCCGTCCTTCATGCCCATGACATCGTCCTTACCCGCGCCGCGGTCGGTATAGCTGCTCTGCAAATAGCCGTTATAAATTTGCCCCTTGTAATACAGGTGGCTGGGCGCATCCAGGTGCGTCGTGTTATTGCCGTGATAGGAGACCGCGATGGTGTCCACCACGTAAGCCGCTACGTCGCGGGCCTCCGGTCCGGGCGGATGGCTGGTCAGCGTCCATGTAGTGCGGGCGCCGCCGCCCTGCCCGCGCGCCGCCGGAGGGGCTCCGCCCATACCTGGCAACGGGCCACTAGTCGAGCCTTCCTTGGGCAGATCCGCATCGAGCGACATCGAAACACTCACGCCCTCACGAACCAACGCCGCCGAGGCTTTTCGCTTCGCCGGCGTAATCAGGTTAATCGTGCCGGCCTGATCGTCCTTGCCCCACTTGCCCCAGTTGGAAAGCTCTTTCATCCAACGGTCCACATCGTCCTTCGTGAGATTCCGCGGATACTTCTCGCCCTCCGCATTGGCCGAACTCGTCAGAGCAGCGCAGGCCGCCGCGCCCAGCATGTCTCTTCTCGTGATTGGCTCCATGACGAAATCTCTCCTGTGGGCAGGACTCCCGACCTGCCAAGCCGACCCGCAAGGGCCGGCCGTCATTTCACACCCTTGCCCCCGTGCAACTGCACCGCAATCTGTTCCGCCGTAACTCGCAAAACCTCCAAAATCGTCTCGCGAAGCGCCGCGTCTCCAGCGCGCGCCTTCGGCAACGATACGCTCACGGCCGCATTCACCTCTCCCCCGCGCCCGAAAATCGGAACTCCGAAGCAATGCCCATCGGATACCGATTCCTCCAGGTCCGTCGCAAATTTCTGCTCCCGTACCCGCGCAAATTCACGGTCCAACTCGTTGCGGTCCGTGATCGTGTGCTTCGTGAACCGGTAGACGCCGTAGCTGCGCAGCAACTTTTCCCGGCGCTCCTCATTTTGAAACGCGGTAATTGCTTTGCCGAGCGAACTCGCATTCGGCGGCAGAATGTGGCCCACAATGTTGCTCATACGGATCGGCTGCGGGCTCTCCACCACCGCGATCACTTCGCTACGGTTATCAAACAGCGCCGCCAAACTCGTGGTCTCGCGCAATTGCCGGCTCAATTGCTGCAAAAGCGGTATGCCCGCGCGCAACAGCCGCGCCACCGTCTGCGTGGAAACCACGGAGTTCATACCCGGGGCCAACGCGTACCGGCCCATCTCGCTCGCCACCAGGCAGCCCGAAGTTTCCAGCGTCCGCAGCAGCCGAAACGTAGAAGTCTTCGACAGTTGGAGCCGCTGCGCCACCTCATTCAACGCCATCGGCCCGTCTCCCGTTTGCAGCACTTCCAGGGTTTCTAGCGCCTTCGATACCGCGCGCGAGAAGTATTGGTCCTTATCTCGCGTTTTTACTACCGGCGCCGCTTTGGTCCGCGTGCTGCGCGCACCCTCCGTTGACTGTCCACGTTTGATGGTCACGTTTCATAGTATCGCGAGAAATCCGAAACGCAATTTCGATTTCCGAAGATCGCCGTTTACACCGGCCCACCATGTGGAATAGGATGATAGTCGGCCCCATGCATCCCCGCATCCGTCTAGGCTCGGTCGCCGTCCTTCTGGCCGCTACCCTCCCCGCTGCCGTCGATATCTCCCTGAACGGCAAACCCGCCACGCCCGGCGATTACAAACTTACCAGCGTCCAAGAACTGACGCTCCGCAACGGCCTCCTCGCCATCACCTTCGGCCCCGATGGCAGCGCCACCTCACTAATCAAGAACAGCCAGGAACTGGTCCACAACCTCAACGGCATCGTCCCACGCGATAAAGACGCCAAGCGCACCTTCTATGTCGATTACAACGCCGGCAACGGCCACCTGGCCGCCGATACCATCCGCATCGTCAAAGTTACGCCCGAAATGGCGCATATCGCCATCATCGATAGCGGCGACACCAGCGCCTTCTATCTGGAGCATCACATCCTCCTGATGAACGGCGAGAGCGGCCTCTATGGCTACGTCATCTGCAAGAACCCAAAGAACCGGCGATTAGGCGGCGAGATGCGCAGCATGTACCGCCTCGATCGCGACATCTTCGACTGGGCCTACGTCTCCGAACGCACCGGCCACCAGCCGCGCTACCGCGAGTTAGTGCAATATCCGTCGATTCAAGACGAAACATGGCAACTGCCCGACGGTTCCATCTATCAAAAATACGACTACTCCGGCTACATGGCTGAGAATCCGATGTGGGGCCATTACGGCCACGGCTTCGGCGCGTGGTTCATGCCCGTCAGCACGGAATACTACGCCGGCGGTCCCCTCCGCCAAGACCTGATGGTCCATCAGGACGCCCTCATCCTCAATTACTTTCAAGGAGCGCACTACGGCGGCGGCGGTTCCGATAACTTCAAGGATGGCCAGAAGCTCTTCGGCCCCTGGTTCGTGTACATCAACTCCGGCGAGAGCGAGGCCATGATCGCCGACGCGAAAAAGAAGGCCGCCGCTGAGCAGGCGAAGTGGCCCTATAAGTGGATGAACGAGCCGCTATACCCGCTTGACCGCACCAAGGTCACCGGTCAACTCAAAGTCGAAGGCTCCGGCTCACCCGCCTACGCCATGGTCGTCTTGGCCAAGCCCGGCCAGGAGGTCTACAAACAGGGCGGCGACTTCATCTTCTACGCCAAGGCCGATGCATCGGGCCGTTTCACCTTGCCCAACGTCCGCCCCGGCTCCTACGCGCTCTACGCCTACGCCACCCGAGGCGCTATCACCGCCCAGTTAGAGAAAGACAACATCGACGTCAAAGGCCCTACGCTCGGCCTCGGAACAGTCGCGTGGCCACAGCCGCAAAACCGCAAGCTCCTTTGGCAAATCGGCCAATCCGACCGCACGTCTGGCGAATTCAAATTCGGCAACGAACTCCGCAACATCAAATGGATTGGCATGGTCCCCGCCGACCTGACCTACACCATCGGAACCAGCCACGAACGCGACGATTGGTACTTCGCCCATGGCAAGCCCGGCAACTGGGACATCAAATTCAATACGTCCGCCGTGCCCACGGATCAAGCCCATCTCACCATCGCCATCGCCGGCGTAAGCAACAATCCGCACCTAACCGTCTCGGTCAACGGAACCGAAGTCAAGCAACTGTCCTACACGAACGACGCAGCCACTTATCGCGCCGCTCTGCGCAGTGCCCGCTACCAACTCGAAGAGATCGCCTTCCCCGCCAATCTGCTCACCTCGGGCGCGAACACCATCCGCCTCGCCATGACCGCCGTCGGCAAGAACGGCGGCATCATGTACGACACCATCAAGCTGGAGGTTGAATGAAACTCATCGTTACTCTAACCACCCTGTCGCTGGCTGGAGCCCTCGGCCTCGTGGCCGCCACCGCCGACATCACCACTTACGGCGCCAAGCCCGATGGCAAAACCCAGAATCGCGAAGCCATCAACAAGGCCATCGAAGCCGTGGCCGCGGCCGGCGGCGGCACCGTCGAAGTTCCGCCCGGCAAGTGGGTCACCGGCTCCATCCAACTGCGCAGCAACGTCACCCTCCACCTGCAGCGAGGCGCCGTTCTCGAAGCCAGTTCCGAAGCTTCTGCCTATGACGCCGCCGAACCCAACCCCTCCGACAAGTTTCAGGACTTCGGCCACAGCCACTTCCACAACAGCCTCATCTGGGGCGAGAACTTGGAGAACATCGCCATCACCGGCGGCGGCCGCATCTCCGGCACGGCCCTCGTGCGCGAGCGCGGCGCCGCGGGCGATAAAGCCATCGCCCTCAAGCTCTGCCGCAACGTCACCCTGCGCGACTTCTCCATCCTCAATTGCGGCCACTTCGGCATCCTCGCCACCGGAGTCGACAACCTGACTATCGACAACATCATGATCGACACCAACCGCGACGGCATGGACATCGACTCGTGCAGGAACGTGCGCATCTCCAACTCCAGCATCAACTCGCCTAATGATGACGCCATCACCTTCAAAGGTTCCCATGCCCTAGGCGCCACACGCGTCAGTGAAAACGTTACCATCACTAACTGCCTGGTCAGCGGTTTCGAAATCGGTTCTCTTCTCGACGCCACTTACAAGCGCACCGTCCAGAAGGCTCCTGACCGCGATGGCCCCACCGGCCGGATCAAAATCGGCACCGAATCAGAAGGCGACTTCCGCAACTTCACCATCTCCAACGTCGTCTTCGATACCGCCCGCGGCCTCGCGTTCGAAAGCGTCGACGGCGCGCACATTGAGGACATTGCCGTTTCCAATGTCACAATGCGCAACGTCTCCAACGCGCCCCTCTTCATCCGCCTCGGCGCTCGCATGCGCGCGCCCGAAGGCACGCCCATAGGCTCAATCAAGCGGGTCATCATCAACAACGTCACAGCATATGACGCCGATCCGCGCTACGCGTCCATCATCAGCGGCATCCCCGGCCATGATGTCGAAGATGTGAAGCTGAGTAACATTCGCCTGCAATACCGCGGCGGACTGACTCTCGACGACGCGGCGAAACAGCCAGCCGGCCTGGTCAATTCCTTTTTCTATCGCGCTACCGGCGGCGTCCCTCCGCGCCAGCCGTACGAAACGCCCGAGCGCGAAAAAGAGTACCCTGAGCCCTCCATGTTCGGCATTCTGCCCGCCTCCGGCTTCTTCATCCGCCACGCCAACGGCGTCGAACTGAACGACGTCGACGTCAGTTACAGCAAGGAAGACAAGCGCCCCGCCTTCGTCCTCGATACCGTGTCCCATATCACCCTCGAAAACTGCAAGGCGCCGAAAGTCAGTGGCATCCCGTCGTTGGTCATGATGAACGCGAAAGCTGTCAGCGCCTTCCACTGCGCCGGCTTGCCCGATTTCCAAGGCGACGCCGCCCGCAAGGAGATGTAAGCCATGCTGCGCTACCTCGTATTCCTTTTCGCGCCCATCCTCGCCATCTCCGCCGACGCCCCCTCGACCTTCCACTTCGATTTCAGTTCCGCGCCCGCGGCCACCGCCGTCTACTCCAAAGAGACCGGTTACGGCTTCGACCTCGGAACCAAGCCCACGCCTACCGCTTGGGGCGTAACCAGCGCGCCGCCGTTCTTCTTCTCCGTCGCCGTCCCCGAAGGCAATTACCGCGTCACCGCGCACATCGGCGACGCCACTGCCGCTTGCGTCACCACCATCAAAGCCGAATCGCGCCGCCTCATGATTGAGCGCGCCGCTACTGCCGCTGGACAACGCACCGACGTCACCTTCGACGTCAACATCCGCAACTTCAAAGTCCCGCCTCCGCCGGCCAATGCACCCGGCGGCGATCAGGTCCGCCTCAACGATCGCGAACAGGGCGTTCTCCACTGGGATGACAAACTCACCCTCGAATTCAACAATACCCGGCCCTGCCTCGACGCCCTCGATATCGAACCCTCCCCCGCCATCCCCACCGTCTTCATCGCTGGCGATTCCACCGTCACCGATCAGCCCCGCGAGCCAACCACCAGTTGGGGCCAGATGTTCACCCGCTTCTTCGGCCCCGGCGTCGCCATCGCCAACCACGCCGAATCCGGCGAAACCCTTAAGTCCTTCATCACCGGCCTCCGCCTCGACAAGGTTCTCAGTCAGATGAAGAAAGGCGACTACCTCTTCATCGAGTTCGGCCACAATGATATGAAACAGAACTGGCCGCAAACTTACGTAGAGCCTTTCACTACCCACAAAGCCTACTTAGAGGTCTTCATCGCGGAAGCCCGCCGCCGCGGCGCGACTCCCATCCTGGTCACGCCCATGCAGCGCCGCAACTTCGACGGCTTGAAAATTCGCAACTCACTTGGCGACTTCCCCGAGTCCGTCCGCCAGACCGCGCGCGAACAAAACGTCCCGCTCATTGACCTGGAAAAAATGAGCATCGCGTTCTACGAAGCGCTCGGGCCCGAGAAATCCTGGCTCGCCTTTTCCGGCGGCAAGGACGCGACTCATCACAGCGCCTATGGAGCCTACGAACTCGCCAAGTGCATCGTCGAAGGCGTGCGCGCGAATCGTCTCGATTTCGCCCGCTTCCTCGTGAAGGACTACCAACCCTTCGATCCCGCGCACCCCGATTCGCCCGGCAAGTTCGACGTCCCGCCTAGTCCCGGCCGCTCCAATGTTCCACCCCGGGGTAATTAGATGAAACCGGCTCTTATCCTCCCTCTATCTGTACTCGCCTTGTCCGCCATGGCCCAAACCGGCGGGCAGTCTCAGAAGCGATTCGTCGTCACCGATTTCGGCGCCGTGGCCGATGCCAAGAGCGTTAACACGAAAGCCATCCAGGCCGCCATCGATAAGTGCTCCGCATCCGGCGGCGGAGTAGTCGTCATTCCGAAAGGCACGTTCCTTAGCGGCGCCATCTTCCTCAAACAAGGCGCCAACTTACTCGTCGAGAAAGACGGCGTCCTCAAAGGCACCACTAACATCGATGACTACCCCATGATCGACACCCGCTGGGAAGGCGCCGAAGAGAAGTGGACCTCGTCCTTCGTCAACGCCGAGGGCCTGACCAATCTCGAAATCTCCGGCGAAGGAACCATCGATGGCTCCGGCGAAGAGTGGCTCCAAAACAGTCCACCTCGTGGCGCTCGCGGCGCGACCAACACTGGCGCACCCGCCAATCCGCCCGCTCCGCCGCCGCCCGGCCAACGCCGAGGCCGTCCCCGCCTCATCGGTATCCAAAACTCCAAGCATGTCCACGTCGCCGGCCTCAACCTCCACAACCAGGCCGTCTGGTGCCTCTTCCTTCTCTATAGCGAAGACGTGGTCGCCGAAAATCTGCGCATCACCGCCGAGCACAATATCCCCAGTTCCGACGGCATCGATATCGATTCCTCCAAGAACGTCCGCGTCAACAACGTCTACATCGACGTCAACGACGATTGCATCTCCATCAAGTCCGGCAAAGACGCCGACGGTCTCCGCGTCAACCGTCCCGCCGAAGATATCCTCATCGAGAATTCGCGCCTCGCCTACGGCCACGGCGGAGTCGCCATGGGCAGCGAAACTTCCGGCGGCATTCGCAACGTCGAGGTCCGCAACTGCATCTCCGATTCCGGCAACTGGGCCCCCATCCGCTTCAAGACCCAGCCCAGCCGCAGCGGCGTCGTCGAGAACATCACCTACCGCGACATGAAACTCCACGAGACGCGCCAGGCCTTCGAGTTCAATCTGGAGTGGCGCATGGTCCCGCCCATGGCCCCGCCCGCCAAAGTGCTGCCCATGGTTCGCAACGTCAGAATTATCAACGTCACCGGCGACGTCGCCTCTGTCGGCATCATCCATGGCCTCGCCGACAGCCCCATCCGCGATATCCACTTCGAGAACTGCGACATCACCGCGCAAAAAGGCTTCCGCCTCGAACATGCACGCAACGTCGATTTGTCCGGCTTGAAGTTGACCGTGAAAGAAGGCGAGCCGATCACGAAGACGGACGTGAAGTAGCCAGCCCGTTCACACCCGCTGAATGACTGGACGCAGAAGCCGAGGGGTTTGACGATACGAACAACTACAGCTTGCAACTTTACCCAACAGCGCCTGTGTGGTAGGCGCGAAAGATACTCCAAAAGCCGCCCGTAGTACTGATCGGCGCGTAAGCTAAACGAAGTAATGAGCATCAGCTGAGTTTCTGCGCGAATCGTATCATCAACGTTCCACATTTGGCCGGCGCCCATAACGGGCGCTATGTGGCCAGATGTGACTCGCTCGAATAGGATCATGGCCCGTGCCGGTGCACACCCGTACCGGCCAAATGCAGCCGTGTCGGACGATCGGCGGCAGACCAATAGCACACTCCGCTGGGCTATTCAGTAGATTTCCTGCGGGCTATGGAAATATAGACTGATCGGGGTTCAGTGATCGACCGGGTGGTCCGCCACTTCGACCCATCGCGGCCGGTCAGCAACAGGATGATTTCCATACTCTCCAAATGGTAGATTCGGGTACCAGCGGAGGGAGATTGACGGAATCGTCAGCCACTGACATCGTCGCACTTATGGGCTGGCAGAAGCTGATGCGAGGGGCGGAGCAGGCCCACCAGAAGACCTTGCCTATGGTGGTATGCGGCTTTTCAGCGAACCATCGCCCGTTTGAGTTGAAATCGACAAGCAGATATAAGCGGCGACGATCACCCTTGCAACGGAGCGAACCGCTAAAGACGAATGATGAGAAGTGCCTCGCTAATCTTCAGGGCCGCGCTCAATCACCGTCCTCGAGACCGGTCTCGCCTCCGCTCCCGCGACGGCGCCGACAGGCGTTCGCGGTTGTTGACGATCTCGTTCGCCGCGGATGCTAGAGCCGCCTGATATTTCCCAAGCCACCCGCCCCATCCATCTTCCGTCGGCATGGCTCCATGAATGAGAAGTGCGCGCGCATTCTCTTCCAGCAGGCGTCGGTTCTCCAGCAGCTCTTCTGAATCTCCGAGATCGCGAATGTCCAGAGTCGGCCGGCCACCAAGAAAGAGTTTCCGCAGCCGTACAAAATAATTCGTCCGCAGCCCGCCTCGGCTGCGAGCCTCGTCCATTTCGGGTGTGTAGTAGAAGAAGTGTACCTTGGCGTCTGTTCCTTCGAGGATCAGGTAGTTTCGCCCGGACTCCTCATCCTGGCCATGAACGAGTATCCGGCCCTCGACTGCCGTCAACCGCCGAATATCGAGAATCTCGATTGGCAGTCGCCCGTCCGACATCGGGACGCCATGTGCTGCCATCGTCTTCTGCCGATCGCCGGCCCGCTGCATGGCTCGAAGGACCTCTTCGACGTCGTACCTTACATGCCAAGTGTGCGGTGCCGTTGACTCAGCGAGTCCCATGCGTTGCAGAACCACTAGACGGGCAGCAACATGATTCAAATGAAGCCGCGCCGAGTCGTTCAAGCCCGCTTGGGCTGGATTCACAACAACGAGATAGGACGATTCTGGTCCTGGCGTGCCTTTTTGTGCTTCGCGCAGGAGCGCGCGATCTAGCGATGTAAACCGGGGTTCGCCGATCTCCCGGCGTTCGGCTTCCGCGGCATCCCGGCTGGTACGATATCCCAGCTGACGTGTGCATAGGTCCTCGGCGATGCCGCGAATCCCGTGCTTCACGTAGTCCCGCTTTAATCGAAGCGGTTGGCCGTCGCTCCTCACGCCGCGTATAGCCATATGGACGTGTGGGTGCTCCGTATTGTGATGCGCGACCGCGATCCATTCGAGATCGGTTCCGAGATCGTTCGCCATTTGTCCAACCAGGTCGCGCGCCAGCCACTGCAGCTCAATCCGATCGCCGAACTCGGGAGATAGGATGACTTTCCACAGCCGCGGGTCCCCTGACGATTGCCAGCGTTCGAGTTCGCGGACAATATTGACGCCTTCCAGATCACCGTTAAACCCCGCCTCAACGGCCTTGCCCTCAGTCGCGCTCTCACGGGCAAGATAGCGCCCGTGGGCTCTCCATTGCCCGCGCGTGCGGTTGTTGAGGTACGTCACCCGAACCGCGCAGCGCTGACTGTGTGGGCGGCCAGCCCCAGTTGCGCGTTGTGCGCCGGCATTGCGGCCAGCCTTTCGACTGCCGCGCGCGTAGTGCATGAGCAGCCTGTAGCCACTCGCCCAGGCTGCACCCTCACGCCGTGCCCTAGGCGGCTTGCGAGGGTGAAGGCGAATTGGCCGGTCGTCATCGTTCAGGATCATGGCTCAGTAGGTCTTTCATCGTCGCGCAAGAGTCGCCTGACATTGCCGCGCCTGCGGACTTGATCAGACGGTGGTAGCGCTCCCGGGCCAGCGCTACCGCTTGCGGTTTAGCCTCAGCAGGTGGTTCGGGTACACAAGTGAGAACCGTTTTGCTGAGTGCGTCCACCAAGGCGAATAGCGCCTGGAGCGTCCGGCTGAGACGGAAGTTCTCATTCGATAACCGCTCGAAGCTGCCGCTAATGCGTTCTTCGATTCCGCTCAGCTCCTCTCGTCCATGGAGTTCGTTTCGAATCGCCGTTCGAACGAAAGCGCTCGGGCTGGAGTACCCACGGGCTCTCGCTGCCTCCTCAATTTCAAGTTGATCTTGAGCGCTTACCCTGACCCCAATTCTGGCGTCTCTGGCTCTTGCAGCCCGCCTCTCCATCGAAAAAGCCCTCCCATATACTAAGGAGTTGGCAGAGGCACTCCGGGACGGGGTAATCCATCCAGGAGGGGCTTTTGCTCACAAAAATCGGGGCGTCGAACATCTGTCGAACGACGGCGCCCATTTGTCCCACGGTGGAAGTGCCACAGCAACCGAAAAGTAGACCAGCAAAGCCGGCCTCGCGTCGGACACTTCCTTTATGTTCCACTACCGGTGTTTGGGCCTGGAAACTGATCCCCGGGGCCAGTCAACAGCGCTGTTGGCTGTCGAAACACGTCGAATTTTGTCGAAACGGCTTTAAGCTGTCGAATTCTGTAGATATATGTCGAAAGACGTCGTAAACTGTTGAACACGTGGCAAAGGGCGAAGAATACACGAAGGCCGAGCAACAGTGGATCGCCGAAACCCGCCTCCGCCTCGCACAAAGGCGCGGGAAGCAGCCGGCGACCAAATCCAGACAGATTCGCGCTCTTTGGCCCGAGATCCGAACTGCCATTGCCGATGGGCAAAGCTTGGCAAGCATCCGGCAGTGGCTCGAAGAGGAAGGCGGCATCATCGTTACCGTGCAAAGCCTTGGCTCCTACCTCAACGCGGATACGTAGGAAGGAGAAGGCCACGGCGGCCACACCAACTCCGCCGCTGGCCCAACCCTTAGCGGAAGCGAAATTGCCGTCTGCTCCGAGCTCACGCGAGAATTTTCAGGAGAGCGCCAAGAAAAAGCACGGATTTGAATATCCTCCCGGCCCGCCAGACGAAAGCAAGCTGATCTGAATCGCACATTTCGAACGAGCTCTCTTACGATTCCGCGTCCCGAAGCGGCTCTGCCATTTCCTTAGTATATGAAGGGGCGAAGTAAAGAGAGGCTATGCGCCGGAATGTTACTTTGCGATTCCGCGTCCCGAACAAGCTTCGCCATTGCCTTAGTAAGTGAGGGATGAACTGAAGGAGGACCTATGCGCCGGAATGCTACGGACTTTGACAGACAAGACCTCAAAGCATTGCAAGCTATCGGATCTGACGGAGGGACCGCTACGCCCACGATTCACCTCACGCTGCAAGGGAAGGGAGGCGTCGGAAAAAGCTTGGTCGCCAGCATCCTCGCCCAATACTTCCGCCATCGCGGCACGGAGATCCACTGCCTCGATACCGATCCGGTGAACCAGACCTTTTCTCAATACACCGAATTGGGCGCCGAGCATCTGGAATTGATGCACGACGGCAAGATTGACTCACGCGGCTTTGACGTCTTGATGGAGCGACTTCTCACCGAAGACGGGATTTTCATTGTGGACAACGGCGCGTCTACCTTCATTCCGCTTTGGAGCTACATCGTCGAAAACAACGTACTCGAGCTGCTCCGCGCCACCGGCCGGAGACTGTGCGTTCACACGGTGGTGACGGGCGGACAGGCCCTCGGGGACACGCTCAAGGGGTTCAAGAGTCTCGCTGAGAGCACCGCCGACAGGAACATCGTCGTCTGGTTGAACGAATACTTCGGCCTGATCGAGCGAGACGGCAAGACGTTCACCGAGATGCTGGCCTACAAAGAGAGTGAGTCGAAAGTATTCGGTCTGGTGCGGATCCCCAAAAGGAACCAGGATACCTTCCGGCGCGACATCGAAGAGGTCATCTCGCGCAAGCTGACATTCGAAGGTGCGATTCGATGGCAGAGCTTCGGTGATGAGTAAGCAGCGCCTCAAAGTGGTCCAGCGTGATCTATTCGAGCAGTTGGACCAAATGCCGCTGCTGTGAGAGGAGAAACGCAATGCAGGACGTAAAACGATTGATCAGCGAAGTTGCCGCGCAGAACGGCATCCGCGTGGAGCCTGACGATCCGCTGTTTGCCCTGGTGACGATTAACAGAATCGTGTTGGAGGAAGCCACCCAGAAGTTACAGGACCAGATTCAGGCACGAATCTCAGGATTCGATGCGTCTTACCAAAGAGCGGAAAGGCGCGCGGGCGCCGTGCTAGCGCAAATGGTAAAGGAGTCGGCGGAACAGATGCGGCAGGGATTGCAGAACGACATTCACCGCGCCGGCCTAAAAGCCTGCGAATATGTGCACTTGGTGAACGAAGCGCACCGCCGCCCCGCGTTGATTCGATGGTCCGCCGTCGGATTGGCGGCCGGCGCCCTGCTGTTCGGCGGCGGCTTTTGGCTTGGCACCTTAGTGCATTAGCCGGGCTAGCCGGAGTGCGCACGCAAGGATTAAAGAAGTCCCAAAGTCTCGGCTATTCCTTTTCCGGCTCTCCGCAGGAATTCGTAAGAAGTGGCATTCTACGCGGCTTAGCGCTTTCGCGGGAAGCCCGATTGCCCCAAAGTAACAGAGTACGAAACGGCTCAAGGCTTGATGCTCTCTTGCGGAACAAAACCACCGATCAAAATCCGAGTGAAGACGGAACTTGCTGGATGCCGAAAAATGGGCTACGTTTGGGGTATGACCGTGGAAGCCATCAAAGAGGCGATCGCTGGACTGCCGGACAAGGAGCGGCACTCCCTCGCCGCATGGCTCAATGAGCTCGACTACGACGAGTGGGACAAGGAGATGGTCAAGGACTTCTCGCCGGGGGGGCGCGGCTATCACTTGGTGGACCGGGTAAAGAGAGACATCGCTCAGGGCAAGACTCGCCTCATGGACGAAGGGTTCGCGGCGCGCCGCAAGCCTCAATCGTGACCTTCGAATCGAAAACCCTGCCTGAGTTCTGGGATCAATACGACGATCTGCCGGAAGACATTCAACGGCGTGCCGACAAACAGTTTAGCCTGTTCACTGCAAACCCGCGGCATCCCTCGATTCAGTTGAAGCCTGTCGGTGAATTCTGGTCGGCTCGGGTGACAGATGACTACCGCGCGCTTGCCATCCGAGACGGGAATGTCTTTACCTGGTTCTGGATCGGTCCCCACGACGAATACGAGCGGCTGATCAAGTAACGGCGTCACAAGACAAGATTACCCTGCTCATGAGCTCGCGGGTCAGCTGGTTCAGGTCGATTCTGTCGCCGAATTCCGGCGATATGATCATTTTCCAGAGCCGCGGGTCGCCTGCCTTCTGCCAGCGATCCAGGACTTCAGCCGGCGCGACGGTCTCGCCCTGATCGTCAAAGGCCCGACCCGGACGGTCCTGGGTTGCGCTCTCACGGGCGATGTAGCGGCCGTGTGTGCTCGCCACTGCCGGTGATTCTGTTTGGTGAGTACGTCATGCGTACCGCGCATCGCTGGCTGAATACCCGGCGCCCCCGGCCCGAACCTCTCTGCGGACGGCTTTGTTCCCACCGATAACTTCCGGTGTATCGAAGAACCGTCCTCATAGCCGGAGGCATGGCGGCTCGGGAATCACCCATGCCGATGCCCACGCTCTTGAGAAACCGGCCATAGCGCGCTTTGCCGCGGGCGATGGCTTGGTCGTGCACATCCCTCGGCGGTTCTGGCACACAAGTCAAGAACGTCTTCGCCAGCATGTCTACGAAAGCGAACAACACGTGCTGGCCTAACCGCAGATTGCGAATTTCTCGGGCCATGCGATCCAGACTGGCCGCGATTCTCTGCTCCGCCGCGTCGACACCACTTTCACGACCGGCCAACTCTCGCTCGATTGCGGCGCGTATGAACGCGCTGCTGCATGAGAATCCGCCTTGCTTGGTCGCCGCCTCGATTCGATTGTTCAACTCTGCGTCATACCGCAGTCCGCGCGTGATTTTCTTCTGGTTCCGCATCATAGCTGCCTAATCTGTAGGTGCCGGGATGCCGGCATGTGACACCAGAAGTGTCGTGCACAAACGTGCACAAAACACGCTGAACTGTGCACGCCGGAACTCGTTCACGATGCGCCTCTTAAGGTCCAATCCGAGCCCAAATGTGTTGCGTTCCCTTTATGTTCCACTACCGGCGTTTTCGGCTCCCGATGATGTGGGTTGGCTGGTGAAAGCGAAACAATGTGGTGAAGATCTGAAACTTTCTGAAATTCTTTGTTGGATCAACCAGCCCCTGAAACTCTTGCGAGATTTTCGGGTGAATTGCTGAAACCGCTGAAACCGGCTCTTGTGGCGCAGTCATCCGACCTTGTCAGAAGCGTCGGGGTACAACTTCAAGTCTTCAAGTGATCAACTCTATCCAACCCGGAAGGGAGTTCGCAGGTCGCTCGGCTGGCTCTACTATTTCGGATACGGTAACGCCTAACGCAGCAAAGTGACACGTTGCATGAGATGAGAAGCTCGCGGTCTGTCACACCCGTGACACTCCGCGGCTTACAGGGTGTAGGTGCAGCTTTATGGTTTGAAAGAAAGATGCGAGAGTCTAAAGCAGAACGCAATGGCGACATCCTTCCACACCCGTAACGATCGGGACTCCATGGCGCCCGCAACCGCTGCCAACGGTTTGAGAACTGTGACGTGCTGGCGGAGCACATGGTTAAATCACGCGTACCCGGCTCCGAAGGTCACCTTGTCGCTGGCCGTCACCGCGGCGGTTGTTGCAATCCGTCGCGAGACGCGAAAATCTGCAGATTCCGCGTCCCGATGGGTTCGCCCCATTGCCTTAGTAGATGAGGGAGGTACTGCTCCACTTCCGTTCCCTCCTTTCTGTCCTGCCCGCGCCAACACGGGAAAGGTCACCGCTCGGCTCGGGACGAAATTGAGAAGGGCTGGCTTGGGGCATGAGGCTCTGAGAGCTTTTGGGAGGTCCGAAACACAAGTCTGTCTGACCGGCTACTTGTGTACGATCTGCAACAGTAATGAGGGCTGTTTCAACAACAAACGTCCCGAATTGCCTCCGCCATTTCCTTAGTATTTGAGGGCGCCACACTCGGCGCCATGAGGATTTCATGGAAGCGACAATCAAAGCGCCATCCGTCACGGTCGTGAATGAACTACCCATCCGCGTGCGGGAAGCTGCGGTTTTCCTTGGCGTCAGCCCGCAAACGGTGTATCTTTGGGTTGAGCGAAAGCAGATTCCCCATCTCCGCGTGATGGGCCGCAACATCCGGTTTCTCAAATCGGATCTCGAGCCCTTCCGCGCAACTTTTAAACAGGAGGTGGGATATGGCAAGACCTAGGAAAAACGATGGACGTCTTTTTCGGAAGGAGGAATCGAAGTTCTGGTGGATGGATTATCGCGACCGCGAGGGCAAACGCCAGAGAGAATCAACGAACACTGACGACTGGGATGAAGCCCAGCGGCGTCTGCGCGAAAGGCTGCAAGCCAGGGACAGCAATACCCTGCCGCTGCTCCGCAAAGGGGAGCAGCTCAATTTCGCGCAATGGTCGGAGTACTTCTTGGAAGCATTTTCGAAACCACCCATTCGAGCGGCGAAGACGCATCTTTCTTATAGCCGGGTGGCGAAGCATTTGAATGCCGGGTTTGGAGATTGCCTCTTGGTGAATCTGACAGCGGAAACGATCGAGACCTTTCTGCGCCGTCGTCTGGAGCAGCGGGTTGTGATCGTGAGATCGACTGGAAAGGTCGCCAAGGGGCTCGTTAAGCCAAGTACGGTGCATCAGGAGTTTCGGGTGTTACGGCGAATGTTGAATGTCGCCGTGCGCAAGAAGATGCTGGTGGCGAATCCGTGTTACGGGGTGGAGTTTCCGGTGCGGATCAAAGGTCTGTTCCGGCCGCATTACATGAAGTGGTCGGAACAAGAGACGATTGAGCGGGCCGCGCCGCAGTACCTGCGGAACGTCATTCGGATCGTTGTAGAAACAGGCCTCCGGGTGTACAAAGAGCTTGCTCCGATGAGGAAGCAGGACGTGGATCTAGACAACGCGATGATCTGGATACCCGATTCAAAGACGGAGAGCGGCGTGGCGGAAGTGCCCTTGACTGAGATCGCGGTTGAGGCGTTCCGCAATCAGATCGAAGCCGCCGGTCCCTCTCCGTTCCTGTTTCCCAACGCCGACAACCCAACCGGCTACCAGGCCAGCTTCAAGAAGGTCTGGGCCACAACCCTGCGGAAGGCTGGCGTGCCGTACTTCCGGATCTACGATCTTCGCTCCACCTATGCAACCCGGCTAAGCGCCGGTGGGGTGGCCGATGAGTGGGTCACGCAGATGTTGCGGCAGGGCGACGCCAAGGTGTTCAAGAAGTACTCGCAGATGAAATTACAGATGAAACGCGAGGCCCTCGCGCAACTGAACCGGCGGGCCAACGACAAGCCGGGTTCTGACACAGGTAAAGCAGCATGATGGGGTTTTGGCACAGTTTTGGCACAGTTGGAGCAAAAATGGATGGTGTTTGGAACAGGGCAATTCGAGAAGTGCCGTGTTTTCAGGAAGTTTCTGGAGCCACCCGCCGGGATCGAACCGGCGACCTGCTGATTACGAATCAGCCGCTCTACCAACTGAGCTAGGGTGGCGTTCCTTTATTTACAGCAACTTGCAGGAAATGGAAAAGGCTGACCATACGTATTGTGCTAGATTTGTGGTAAACATGCTACGACCCTGCTTCTGCACACGGTCTTGTGCTGACGTTGTGATATTGCTTGCGTCGCGTACGATCCATTTGCCCCTTCATATTATCATTGTGGGCCAGTATTGCGCACGTGCGGCCAGGGATTCGAGGGTTTCCAACGGCTGGTCGAGGGATGGCCGCCTTGCACAATATTCCCTGCCGTTCCATGGCAGCGAATAGCACAAACTATCACCAACATTGGAGACTCGGCACAAACTCCGGGTGTTTCCGCGCCCGGTGGGTCGGTCATTTCTGGTCCTTCGGTGTGACCCGCTGCCACTCTTGCCGTGAGGTGTCTGTACAGTTTGTCAGCCGGTCATCCGGATCACGTTCATCTACCATGTTGTACCGTTGAAAAACGCTCCCGGTTGTGACCGCTGATGAGCATGGCCACCTTTTCGGGGATCCCGGCGCGTACAATACAAGATTCCTGACGCCGGTTTGCCTCAGGTCATGGAAAAGCCCGTCAATATCGGTTTCCCTCACGGTCTTCTGGTCTTCTCCACGTCTTTCGGATGTCCACCACTCGACGACCACGCCTTGCGGATTTGCGCTCTGAGTTCTCGCTGCCTTGCCTGAAAAATACCCCTGGGGGAATCCGGGCACAGGGCCTTGTGACGCTTCTGCTGGTCCGGGTACGGTGTCGCCGGCATAGTCACCAAACAGCTTTTCGCAGGCCCGGTGTTCGTGTCGCTACACGACTTCCCGGCGCCGCAGCCAGCTTCGGTAGAGATCGCAGTACCGGCTGTACCGACAGCCGTCCGGGTTCTGGGCGCGGTACTCTTCCCAAAGCAGTTGCAAGGTCATCGAGTTTTTGCTTCGTTGCTAGCGTCAACGGCCAAGCGTGACCAGTCATTCATTTGCACGTATCCAGCCTTGAGAGCAGGCCTTCACGGGCTTAGAATAACCGGCAATTGCACCCGCATTTTGGGGTATGGCGTTTCTTCGATGTTCCAGGATCGCTTCAGGGTTTTGGTGAAGAAGAAAACGGAACATGTGGGCTGTAAATTCGCGGATTTCCTCCGGGCCGAGTTGGTCCGGGGGACGTTTGAAACAGCGTGCGAAATCCTCAAATGGCATGCAGGTAGGCACGCGTGGTAGTCTCTGAGTAATTACAACGCTCGAGTTCCTCGATCGTGATTTTTCTTAGATGGGTCGCAAGGACCTCCTTGTGACCTGAACATACCGCTGTTTAGCGCAAACTCTCAACCGGCGCACGCGAAGCGTCTGCCGTCAGGCTTCGTTCAAACGCCGCTCACGGAAATTGTTTGCAAGTCCCGTTGCGCGCTGACGTGGCCGTTTACGCCGCGTACCATGCGGCGACGCAGAAGCCCAAGAGGTTCGGCAATGGAAGTTAGCGACCGAGCAAGGAGATTAGACCTACGCCCCGAGGCCGAACCTTGGCAGAGGGCTTATTTTAACGCCTATGCATGTTTTTCCGGATTTCCTCGCCGTGCCGCGAAATCCCGAGGGGTTTCCCGAAAACTCCGAAAACCCCGAAAACCCGTAAGTCCCCCGTTTAGTCCGCCTTATGTGGTATCACTGGAACTAAGCTATGCCAACGGAAGAAGAACTACACGCTGAAATTGAGCGCCTCCGCGCCGAAAATGAGAATCTGAAGAAGCCCGCCGCCCGCGGGCAGACGTCGCTGAAGGTGAGCGAAAAGGGCGCTCTTTCCGTTTACGGAATGGGGCGCTTTCCCGTCACGCTCTACCGGGAGCAGTGGGAGAAGTTGCTGAGCATGAGCGAGGAAATTAAGCGCTTCATTCTGGAACACGACGCCCAGCTTAAGAAAAAGGAATAAGCATGGGGAAGGGCACGGCCCTGATCACCGGCGCATCGAGCGGAATCGGGGCCGAATTAGCGAAGTTGTGCGCGGCCGATGGGTATGACGTGGTCCTGGTGGCGCGCCAGCGTGCGGCGCTGGAGGATCTCGCCTTTGGCCTCTCGCAGGCGCACGGCATCGCCGCCCGAGCCGTCATCGCAGACCTTGCCGACCCCGCCGCTGCACGCGCAGTATTCGATTCCGCGGGCGCGGTCGATATCCTCATCAATAACGCCGGCTTCGGCCTGCGCGGCGCATATGCCGGAACCGATTGGGAAGCCGAGGCGCGCATGATTCAGGTGAACATCACAGCGCTGGCGCATCTTACCAAACTGTACCTGCCGGGAATGATCGCGCGGCGCAAAGGACGGATTTTGAACGTGGCGTCGACGGCGGCCTTCGTCCCGGGACCGTTCATGGCGATGTATTACGCCACCAAGGCGTTTGTGTTTTCTTTCTCGCTAGCCATCGCCAACGAATTGCAAGGCACGGGCGTCACGCTCACCGTGCTCTGCCCCGGACCCACGCGCACCAATTTCTTTGAGACCGCCGGAACCGCCAATACCAAAATAATCAAAGGACCTTCGATGACCGCGGCCGCGGTGGCGCGGGAAGGTTACCGCGCCATGCTGGCGGGTAGAGCGGAGATCATCGCGGGCGGGCGCAACCGGTGGATGATTTGGGGCGCGCGCTTCGCTCCGCGGCGGATGCTGGCCGGCATCGCGCGGCGTCTGAATTCGCCGGCATAGTGGGGCAGGCGCTTTCGCCTGCCAACGGCGCGGTTAGTTTATGGAAGAAGCCTTCGAATCCGGTGGCGTCCGCGGCGTATTGCACACGCCCGACAGCCCCAACGGGGACGCTTTCGCGCTGACTCACGGCGCCGGTTCCGATTGCAATGCGCCGCTGCTGCAAGTCCTCTCGCGCGCATTCGCCGAGGCCGGCTACGCGGTGCTGCGATACGATCTACCGTTCCGCCAGCAGCGGCCCAAAGGTCCGCCATTTCCCGCAGCCGCGGCGCGCGACCGTGAAGGCATCGTCCAGGCGGTTGCGGCGGTTCGCGGAATTGCGCCGGGGCGCATCTATGCCGGCGGACATTCCTACGGGGGGCGGCAAACCGCCATGGCCGCGGCGGAAAACCCGGCGCTGGCCGACGCGCTGCTGTTGCTCTCTTACCCGCTGCATCCGCCGAATCGTCCCGAGCAGATGCGCACCGCGTTTTTTCCGGATCTGCGCACGCCCGCGCTTTTCGTCCACGGTACGTCCGACCCTTTCGCCACTCTCGCGGAGCTGCGTAGCGCCATGGCGCTGATTCCGGCGCACACGGAGTTGCTGGACGTGGAAGGCGCCGGGCACGATCTTAAGCGCTGCGCCGGACTCCATACGCGGGTTCTCGACCGGCTGCGCGCGCTGCGATGTAGTGGGCCCGTTTGAGGGCTAGTTTGGCTAAGCTAGGCCTGCGCTACGCCGGATTTAATAGTCGCGCGTCCGGGCAACCTCGACCGCGATCGGGAACACCAGCCCCGCAGAACTGAAAGAGACCGGGATCGCCGGCCAGGACAGCGAGTGCGTGAGCAAGGCGACGCCTCTGCCATAACCCGGAACACATCCAGCGAGGGCGGCGGAAATCGAACTGTCAGCCATTTGAGCGGCCCGATGGCGATTGCCACTCTCCATACGTGCCAGTACTCGTCCAAAGAGGTTGAGGTAAGGATGGAGATAGCGTGAATTCCGGGCACGCAATAAGATGAAATCGGAAGGCGTGGAAATTGGCCCGCAGCATCGGGAAAGAACCCGTGCGGCGTCGCCGGAAATCAGAATCATTCCGAACACCGCCGCTAAACCCATGCGATAAAGATAATCACCGCTGGCGTGAAGGCCCGCCGACGTCCTGCCGAGTTCGCATCGGGTGGTTCCCAACCGGAGGCAAATGATCGCACGACCATCCTCAAGAAACAACTCGGCGGCGGACCGAGGACGCAACGCCTCCATATAGGAAAGCCGCCGCCCCGGACCGGGCAAGAGCGCCACCCACAACGCCTCCTTTACCGGCTCGCGCGTGGTATCCCTGGCGCGGTAGACTTCGCCCATCCCCCCGGCGCCAATTGCGGCGAGGATCTCACACCAAACGCCGGATCGCGTTACACCGCGATATTCAGATACTCGTCCTTCGGTCTGGCCGCGATCCAGTCATTCAGCGCACCAACGACCCCGCTCGCTTCGCGAACGGGAAAGGAAAAGGCTTCCGGGTTCTTCGGATCCAAGTGATGTACAGCGGTTATCGTCAGAGGTTTGCCGATCGCAAGGTACAGGTTACTCACGTCGCCTTCCCCAAAAGCGTCGATCGAGCCCGCGAGCAGTTCCGCCACCGCGGCCTGCTGATCGCTGCGGTATACGATCGTCGTGGTTTTGCGGGTCTCGGCGTCGATATCGAGATCGGCGCTCGAACCCTCGGTCACGGCAATCGTCTTGCCCTTGAAATCCGCAATCGTGTGGAACTTGTCTTCATCCGCCTTCCGAATCAGCAGCGACCGCTGAACATGGAAGTAATCCTCAGTCCAGACCGCGCCCGGAGATTCCTTCTTCCTTGCCTGCCATGGACTGATGCCAGCCGCCGCTATGTCGCACGACCCTTTGCACGGTTCGCGCCAGATGCCGATGAAGTAGGGAAGCACAATGAACTCCACCTTCATTCCATAGTCCGCGGCGAACTTTTTGAGGAAAGAGATATCCTTACCCGCCGGCTCGCCATCCTTGACAAAGCACACCGGTGCAAATCCCGAGTAAGTACAGACGGTAATCACACCCGGTTTGATCGTATTCCAGTTCATCTCGTTTTCCATTCACTTTCCCGTGCGTTTTCGATCACGTTGACAACGATGTGCGACCCGGCGCCGCCGCCGCGATAAACTCTCTGGCCCGCTTTCACGAAATCCTCCGGCCGGGCGTTGGGAATATCCACAAATGTCTGCGGATTACGATCCACAAGCGGAAACCACGAACTCTGGATGTGGACCATGATGCGATGGCCACGGCGGAAGGCGTGGAACACGGCGGGCATGCGAAATCGAATGACCGTCGTCTCGCCGGGAATAAACGGCTCGGGCGCGGGGTTCTCCGGCGTGCTGTTGCGAAATTTGCCGCGGAAGGGCTCTCCTCTGACGAGTTGCTGATAGCCGCCTCTACGTACCACGGCGGCCTTGTCCGGCGTGGGTTCCGTGTCGGGATAGTCGTCGGGATAAACATCGATCAGCTTCACGACGAAATCCGAATCAGTTCCGCTGGTGGACACGGTGAGGACCGGCTCCACCTCCCCGGCGACGACGATGTCCTCTTCGAGTTCGCCGGTCGCATACACGAGCACATCCGGCCTCCGCGAGGCGAAGCGCTGATCTTCGGTCATGAAGTAATTGAACGGCGGATTGGTGTTGAACTCCGGAAGGACGGGCACGGGCCGGGCCGGGTCGCTGACATACTCATCGAATCCCGCTGCGTCCGCGGCATCGAAGGAGAGTTGGCCCCCCTCGCGGAGAAAGAGCCGCCGTTCGATGCCAGCCGGCGGCCACGCAGGCAACCGGCGCCACTCGTTCCTGCCGGTCTCGAACACGATGGCTTTCGGGAATTCGGATTCGTCCTGCCCCTTGAGATGGCGTTTGAAGAAGGCGAGTTCAATGTGTTCCCGGTAATATTCGCCGGTTTTCACGTTGAAGCTCAGGTTGCCAAGCGTGTCGCCGGGATCGTAATACCAGCCGCTGTGCTTCCAGGGTCCGACGACCAGAGTGTTGGAAGCGCCCGGGTGGCTCGATTCGATGGCATTGAAGAGCGCGAACGGCCCCGTCAGGTCCTGGGCATCGAACCAGCCGCCCACCACGAGAACGGCGGGTTTCACACGATCGATGTAGCGCGAAAGTGAACGGTCCTGCCACCACTGGTCGTAGTTGGGGTGGGCGAGGAGGGCATTCCAGTACCGGTTGGTATTTTTGAAATACCGGGAATTTGCGTTCGAAAGCGGGCCGAGCCTTAGAAAAAATTCGTACATATCGGGCGTGCCGTAATCGAACCCGGGGGGCCACCCGGCCACTGGCGCGGGGCCACCCGCGCGCGGCGTGAAGGTGGCGTAGAAGTTGAATTCGGCGGCTAGGCAGAAACAGCCGTTGTGATAGGCATCGTCGCCTTTACCCTGCTCGGCGGTGGGCGCCTGGGGCGATACGGCCTTTAGCGCCTGGTGCGAATCAATCAGCGAGCAGCCAGCCGTGAATCCGTTATAGGAAGAGCCCCACATGCCCACTCTTCCGTTGTGATGGGAAACATTACGGAGCAGCCAGTCGATGGCGTCCCAAGTATCGGTGGCGTCGTTCGGAACCACATTCTGGGGCGGAATATCTTCGAAATTGCCCTCCGACATGCCTCGTCCGCGCGTGTCCTGATAGACGAAGATGAACCCCTCCTTCGCGAACAAATCCGTCGGACCGATCGACGTCATGAAACAGTCGATCCCGTAAGGCGGGATTCCATAAGGCGTCCGTTTCATCATGATCGGCCAGGCATGAGTGGAGTCCTTCGGGGCGTAGACGATGGTGAAGAGCTTCGCGCCGTCCCTCGCGGGAACCTGAAACTCGTACTTAGTGTAATGGGAGCGGGTGTAAGCGCTTTGTTCTTTTTCCGCGTCCGTCAGCGGCGCGGACAAATTCGCGGCTTCATTTTGGCCGAAATTCATCGATGCTCTCGCATGAAGGCGTCCCCGGCGAGCGATGGGGCTTCGCCCGATCCTTCAAAATTGACGCTGTGACAACCGTCACAATTCTGATTGTAAATGGCGCGTCCCGACTGAGCCTGCGCGGCAGTAAACGCCCCGATGGGCTGCCGCGGCGCTTCCT
>JBEKNN010000068.1:0-33681 GCA_049522755.1 Bryobacteraceae bacterium
AGAGGTCAACATTGACCAAATATATAACGAATGCGACAAGCGAACTGCCGCCTTGCACCGTAATTCGTGGATTCTACCTTCGATTTGTTAACGGAAATTCGCCGCGAAAATCCAGGCTAGGCGACGATGTCAAGCGCCGCAGCCCGCAGCCCCAGCCGCACTGCATCCTCCGCACTCGTGACTGCCCGACGTGATCGAATGGCGGTCCGAGAATTGCTGCCCGAACACGCCTCTTGCACCGACCCTGGCCGGAAAAGCATCGATTTGGAGAATGGATGCATTGTGCCCTCAGGCGCGTAATAGAATGGGCAGCAGCAAACGCAGTTCCCCGACCGTGTAAAGCCGAACCCGCCATTTCCCGCGCCGGCGTGGTCCAGGATCAATTGGCGAAGGCCGCCGGGGCATGGTGCGGGCTGCTTCGTAAGGGGCGACATCTCGGGTCAGGCGCGGCGTCCGCCCTCGCCGATCTCAAACTCGTGCGGGACCTACATGCGGCGAATGGCCGGCTTTGGGAGTGCCGAATAACTAGCGACGAGGCTGGACGTCGTGCCGCTCTTGGGACGGGACGTTTGAACGAGTAGCCGGACGTCCGCTCAGAGCAGCCGTTGGCGGATGCAAGCGGGGTTTCCCGCTATCGATCCGCATACTCAGCGGAAAACATTTGGCGGGATGAGGCCAAAACAGTAGCCGCGCCGTGAGTCCGCGCGACGAGCACCGGATCCGGTTTCTCCGTGTAATCAATCGGAGCAGGGATCGGAATGGAAGGCGGCTGGTGAAGGCTTGTCACAGGCTTGCGAGCCTTAAGAGGCGGCAAGTCTCTGCCGGACTTCGTGCTCGATGGGTTTCTTGCCAGTAACCACAGTTGTGGCTTTGGGAACAATCGGGGGCCCACGATAATCGCGTCAAATGCAATTCGCTTTGGCGGGATTCCTCTTCCACTGCGATCGAACTCGCGCGAAATCGTTGATTACGCTTTTCGAAATCTGAAGCCGCATTTCTCCGCGAGGATGGCTGCGATATCGGAGTACGTCAACCCGCGGCGGCGCAACTCGTCGATCAACTCGCCGTATGGCTCCAGATTAGAGCGTCCGGGTTTCCCTGTTAGGCCAATTCAGAATGTCCCGGAATTTGCTTTACCCCTGCAATCTCCAGCGCGAATTCCAATCAATTTGGTCCGAAACCGATCCCGGACAAGGACCGGACAAACCCGGACAGACGCCGCTAAGCGGCTCGTGCGAACCTAAACCGACAAACCGACAGGGTTAGGGATAGTGTCTTATTCTTACTTCAACTTGCAAACGGTTTCAATTTGTTGCACGCGATAGATTCGGCCGCTTCGGCCAGCGCTCCTGTTGCAAGCTGTTTCAATCTGTTGCAGACCCCGGACGCGAGTGACGTGTCACCCCTTTAGCCGATGCGAAGCATTGTCTCCGCCTTGAGACCTGATATCGCTATTCGTCCAGCGTTTCACCTCCTCTTTGCCGGAGCCTGTGAGGAGACATGTTAATCTGCGTGCGCCGTAAGTCGGAGACGGGCAATGCTGGCGAGAACCCGATCGGGAATAGGGGTGCGGCAGCTTGAAAATTATCGTGCCCGGCAGGATTTTCTTAGCGTTAACATAGTGTCCGCGGTGCTGCTTCTCGTCGAGACTTTTGATGCGATCAGGCCGCCGGAAGGAGCGAATCGGTGAGACTGAAGAAAAAAATGGATCTCAACGCCAAAGAGGCTGGCCCGAATTTCCTGAGAGCGTTGGCCATTCTGTTCCTGCTGCCGCTGCTTTGCCTGGCGCAACACGCGGACCCGATTCTTTGGTACAACAAGCCGGCTCCCGTTTGGAACCAGGCTTTGCCCATCGGCAACGGAACCATCGGCGGGATGGTATTTGGCGGCGCTAACCGTGGAACCAATAATGGAGACCAGGAGTCCAACGCCGCGAATCGCGATATCGAGGACGGTAAACAGACGCGCGCGCAGGATGAACATGTTCAGTTGAATGAAGACACGGTGTGGCAGGGATCGCGCGGCGACCGCCTCAATCCCAAGGCCCAGGAAGGTGTGCAACAGATCCGTAAACTGCTGCTCGAGTCCAAGGGGTTCGACGGCGCGAAGATCCGCGAGGCGGAGCAACTTGCGAACCAGACCATGCTTCCCACCCCCCGCGGCCTGCCGAGCTATTCGACGCTCGGTGATTTGTACCTTCGCTCCGCCGGCGAAACCGAAGCCACCGGCTATCGCAGGGAACTGAACCTCAATACGGGAGTGGTGACCGTCACCTATACCGCCGGCGGAGTCCACTACCGGCGGGAAGTCTTTGCCTCGGCGCCCGACCATGTCATCGTGCTGCGCCTGACCGCCGACAAGCCGGGCAGCCTCACTTTCACCGTCGGCATGGACCGTCCGGCCGATTTCGATGTGCACGCGCTGAGCGACCGGGATTTGGCGTTGACCGAGGGGCCCGACTACAAGGAGCAGATCAAGTTCCAGGGACAGGTGCGGGTCCTCCTCGCCGGTGGAGCGATCGAGAAGAAGGACAAGCTGCTCAGTGTGAGCAAGGCGAACGAAGCTACCCTGCTGATCGCCGCAGCCACCGATTTCCGCGGCGAATCTCCCTCGCGGGAATGCGCGGCACTGCTCGATGCCGCCTCGAAAAAAAGCTTCGGCGTACTGCGCGCCGCCGCCGTGCAAGATGAACAAAAATGGATGCGGCGCGTCGACTTCAACCTCGGCTCGCCCGATCCCGCGTTGGAGGCGCTGCCCACAGACGAACGGCTGCGGCGTGTTTCGGCCGGTTCGAGCGACCTCGGCATTCAGACGATCTACTTCCAGTTTGGCCGCTATCTGCTGATCGGTTCCAGCCGCCCGGGCGGACTTCCCGCGAATCTCCAGGGCCTCTGGGCGAGCCAGATGAGTAATCCCTGGGGTTCTAAGTGGACCATTAACATCAATGCCGAGATGAATTACTGGATGGCCGAAGCGGCAAATCTCGCCGAACTGCATACGCCGTTGGTCGATCTCGTCGATATGGTCAGGAATCCGGCCACCGGCAACGGCGTGGAAGTGGCAAAGAAGTATTACGGCGCCCGCGGCTTCGTCATCCATCACAACACCGATATCTGGGGAGACGCTTACCCCATCGACATCATCGGCTCCGGTATCTGGGCTATGGGCGGAGCATGGCTCACCCTGCATGCCTGGGATCATTACGCCTTCTCGGAGGATAAGAACTTCCTCAAAGAGCGTGCCTGGCCCCTGCTGCACGACGCGTCTCTTTTCTATCTCGATTACCTGGTCGACGATGGCGCAGGCCACCTGGTCACCGGGCCGTCGCTATCTCCGGAGAACCGGTATAAGTTGCCGGATGGAACGGCGCATTCCCTCACCATGGCGCCGACCATGGATATCGAGATCGTTCGCGAGTTATTCCAATGGACACTGCAGGCGGGCGAGATCCTGAATACAGACCAGGAATTCCGCGGTCGCGTCAAGACCGCCATGGAGAAATTACCGCCGTTTCAGATCGGAAAGGCCGGCAATCTGCAGGAGTGGATGGAGGATTACGCCGATGCCGAGCCGGGGCATCGTCACATCTCTCATCTATGGGCGCTGTTTCCCGGTACGCAGATCACCATGCAGCACACGCCGGAGCTGGCGAAGGCGGCAAGAACCACGTTGGAGCGCCGGCTGGCGGCCGGTGGAGGACAAACCGGTTGGTCCCGCGCGTGGGTGGTGAATTATTGGGACCATCTGGGCGAAGGAGACCTGGCGTACGAAAGTATGAACGTGCTCTTCCGGCAATCCACGTTCCCCAACATGATGGATACTCATCCGCCGGGTCTCTTCCAGATCGACGGGAACCTGGGAGGCGCGAACGGAATGTTGGAAGCCATTATCCAATCGCGCTGGTATCCCGATCGCGCCGAAGTCGACTTGCTGCCCGCGCTTCCGAAGGAGTGGAGTCACGGGTCGGTTTCCGGAATTCGCGTACGCGGCGGAGCCGAACTGGACTTGCAATGGGATGGCGGTAAGCTCCGTTCCTCGCGATGGCGGGTTGCGCAGGATGACATATTCGAAATTCATATGCCGGCCGGGCAGCATCTGCAACGCTGGACCTCGAGCGGTAAGAACCAGCCTATCCCGGCGGAAAAAGACAATGCAGTCCGAATCACCGCCCATAAGGGCGCCACTTACGACTTCGCATTTGAATGACGCTTGACTACTGAAAGTTACCTTGTAAGAGAGAGTAGGAGCCAAATTGCCCTACAGGAGATAGAGATGGTATCGCAGATTCGACTCGCACTATTCGGTCTCCTGAACGCTTTTGTCCTGTTGCCGTCCTGGGCGGCGGACGACGCCGCGGGCAACATCTGGTGGTACCGGACGCCCGCAGCCAAATACTGGGAGGGCGTGCCGCTGTCCAACGGACGGCTGGCAGCGATGGTCCTCGGCCGGGTCAAGGATGAAACGATACCGATTAACGACGACTCGCTCTGGACTGGATCGCCGTACGATCCGAACAATCCCGAAGGACCGAAGATACTCGCGGAGGTCCGTCAACTGCTGCTGGCAGGCAAACCGGTCGAAGCGCAGCAGCTTTGCCAGAAACTGCTGAGCCGCCCGCTTTCGGTGCAGCACTACCAGCCGTTGGGCGAGTTAAGGCTGCGCTTCGAAGGCTCCGAAAACGCCACCGATTACCGCCGCGAACTCGATATGGATTCGGCGCTCGCGCGCGTGACCTACCGGGTGGGCGACACTCTGTATACCCGTGAGATCTTTGCCTCGTTCCCGGATCAGATTCTGGGGATCCGGATCACTGCCGATAAGCCCAGGCATGTTTCCTTCGCTGCCCGGTTGGCGAGTATCCAGCCGAGCGCCCGCAGCAGTAAAGGGCCAGCCGGCGAAATCACCATGAACGGCGGCGTCGAGACGGTTACCAAAGGCGCCTCCGCCAACCCCGTCAGCATTCCGTCACGGATGCGATGGCAGGCGGGGATAAAAGTCATTGCGGAAGGCGGCGTGTTGGGCGACTGCCACATTAGCAATGACGACGACCGCACTTCGGCCTGCGTGTCGGTCAAAGACGCCGATGCCGTCACCATCATCCTGGCGGCGGCCACCAGCTTCGTGAAATGGGACGCGGATCCCGATAGGAACCCCGGCCCGATCGTCACTGATCGTCTGCGAGCGGACCGCACCGCTTACGCCGCTCTGCGGGAAAGGCACCTGCGCGATTGGCGCCCGCGATTCCTCACCGCAAAACTGGACCTCGGCGGCCAGGAAGCCGGCAAGGAAGATACCACCGCGCGTCTCGAAAAGCTGCGCAACGGAGCGTCGGATCCCTTGTTCGAGGCGCAATATTTTCAGTACGGACGGTATCTCCTGCTGGCCGTATCGCGGCCGGGCGCCTTGCCGTTCAACAACCACAATGTCTGGCTGAATAACCTGGAAGGACGATGGCAGGGCCGCTGGACTTTGAACATCAATCTGCAGGAATGCTATTGGCCCACGGAAAATACCAACCTCGCCCAAACCAATGATGCTCTCTTCACATTCGTCGAAAGCCTGGCGGAAGCCGGCGCCCGCACCGCCCGCGAGTTATACGGATTCCACGGCTGGGTGGCGCACCATGGAACCGATATCTGGATGAATACGGCCCCCACCGATCAGACTGGACCCGGAATCTGGCCGACAGGCGGTCCGTGGATGCTTCAGAATCTCTGGGAGCATTATCTGTATGAACCCGACGCCAATTATCTGAAACGCCTGTATGGGCTGCTCCGAGGCTCGTCGGAGTTCTTTCTGGACTATCTGATTGAAGAACCGGTCCATCATTGGCTGGTGACCGCACCTTCGGTTTCTCCGGAGAATTCGTTTTTTACCGCCGACCACCGGAGAACCCAGGTCGCCATGGGACCTACCATGGACAATCAGCTCCTGCGGGACTTGTTCGACCACACGATTGAGGCCGCAACCAAGCTGGGCGTCGATGCCGAACTGCGCGCCCGGATTGCCAATGCCCGGAATCGCCTTCCCCCCACACAGATCGGCAAACACGGCCAAGTGCGGGAATGGCTTGACGATTATGAAGAACCGGAAGTGACGCACCGCCACCTTTCGCCGCTTTACGCGTTCTACCCATCGGACCAGATCACGGCGGCCAAAGCCCCGGCACTGGTGGAAGCAGTACGCACCACTTTGGAACGCCGGGGCGAAGAGAACCGCGGCTGGTCGGGCGCATGGAAGATCTGTCTACGCGCGAGGTTGGGCGACGGGGATCGCGCCGAATCGCTGCTGCGACGCATGCTCACCGACATCAGTCTCCATCCAAGCGGTGAAGACAGCGACCGGGTGCCATCGTTCGAAGGCAATCAAGGAATTCAAGGGGTAACGGCGGGGATTGCCGAAATGTTGGTCCAAAGCCATGAAGACCAAATTCTCCTCCTGCCCGCGCTGTCCCATGCCTGGCCGAATGGAAGAGTGGAAGGATTGAGGGCCCGCGGTGGGTTCGTGGTGGACATCGTCTGGCGGGAAGGGAAGTTGAACTCGGTGAAGATTGTTTCCACCGAAGGGCGCCTCTGCCGCCTGAGCTACGGTTCCATGGCAACCACATTTCGAACCGAGGCCGGGCATACGTACTCCCGGAACGCCGATCTCAAGTAGGCTCAAAGACTCTGAAGTACCGGCCGGAGTCAACCGGCGCTACTTGCGGGCGACTGTGGCGTTCCTGGCGGCGCCGGCACGCGGCTTACCCCAAAAGATGAATGTGCCCCGGTCGGTCGCGGTGACGATATCCACCGCACCATCCCGGTTCAAGTCTACCGCCAGTACGGTGGAGCCAACGCCCGAGTGGTTGTGGATCAGTTCCGGAACGAACTCCGCCCCCCCGGGAGCCTTCGGATTCCGAACCGTCCGGTACCAATAAAGAACGGGCACGCCGTAGGAATCCGGATCGTGAAGACTCTCCTCGTGCGACCAGTAGCGCTTGCCTACGATAATGTCCGGCACGCCGTCTCCATCGATATCCGCGTAAGCCATGCCATGGCTTTCCGAGAAGGCCACGCCGCCGGCGTTGGTCTTCGCGGTGGAGTAATCCTTCATGATGTCGTGCTCGACGAAAGAGATCTTGCCGGCTGCGTCGCGTTTCTGCTCATACCACGCCAGGCCGAAACCGTGCGCTGACATGCTGGTCACCACGTCGTTCAGACCGTCGCCATTGACGTCATATACCCCCATTAAGGCGCCGCCGGCCATCATCGATACACCGCTCGCCAAAGCCACGTTGCCGGTGAGGCCGCCGCCGCTGCCCAAGTTGTCGCGATAATAATGGCCGAAAGCCTCCGGATGGTACGTCCAAGGCTCCTTGCCGCCCGGCCCCGGATTCTCCCACCAGCCAAACACATTGAGGATGTCCGGGCGTCCGTCGCCGTTGATGTCACCGACGCCCAAGCCGTGTTGGAGCCCGTAACCTGGCCCCGAAACACTATGCACTATCCACTGTCCGGTCGGATCGGCGGGGTCGGGCTTGGCATAAACCACACCCTCCGCCCTGCTCATGTAGACGATCTCGGGTTTCCCGTCACCGTCGATATCCCGGCCCTCCCAAACCTCGCTCCCAACCGAGGGGAGCACCTTGTATTTATCCCAGCGGCGCGATTCCCCTTTCGGGTTGACATACAGGTAGGTCCCGCACAGAATATCGGGCCAGCCGTCGCCGGTGAAGTCGTAGGCGAACTGAAGCGGACAATCGTTCGTGTATTCCGTCGATGGATTCGAGGTGTGCGCCGGGAAGATTTCTCGCGACTTCGTAAAATCAGGGCCGAAGTAGATGTAGGGACCGGCTACCACGTCTAAAACGCCGTCGCGGTTGAAGTCGGCCGCCGCGGCGGACCAGGCGTAGTAAAACTCGTTGAGACGCTGCATCCGGAAGCGGCTCGAAACTCGCTCCGCCGGAGCATACCGGATAGCCAGATCTTTGTACGCGATGTCCTTGAAACGCACCTCGCCAGTACCGCCCACATAGAGCGCAATCGGGCCATACCGACCGTTCTCTTCCTCCGCCCGGCCGATTGTCGCTTCACCGATTTCGTTCACCCACGCTCGGACGCTGTTCTCCTCGATCATGGTCTCCACCGAGTTCCAGTCGGCCGAGCGTGGACCGGGCGTTGGCGGCGTAAAAGGCAAGTCCGCAGGGGCAGCAGCGCCACGGCCGCCACCGCCGCCTCGCGCGCCACGAGCAGCGCCACCACCACCGCCACGGGCGCCGCCGGCCGCATTGGGTGGTGGGAGAATCCGCGGGCTGGTGGGGGCGGACGGCAATTTCTCGCGGGTGAGTTCTTGCCCGTCCGCATCCAGAGTCACCCGGTAACACGCCATGTCTCCCTCAGTGAGCGAAACGTAAATCCCCTTCATGCCTTCCGCGGTCTTTTCGGCACGCAACAAGATGCCCGTCTGGCAGCCGCTGTTGCAGCGGAAATTGGCATAGAATTCAACATCCTGATAAGAACGATCCAGCACCAGCCAACCGCCCTTGCCGCCCGGCTTCACCGTTCCGACCACCTCCCCGTTCTGCACGCGCCAGTCGGCTTGGCCCAGAATATGCCATCCGGTAAGGCTCGTAGCCTTAAAGATTATGTCCGGAATCCACGTGGGAACAGTACCGAAGACCGGCGCCAATAACAAAACGGCAATCGCCGCGATTCCATAGACGTGCTTTTGAGACATGACTACTCTTCCCTTCTTATCCTCGTAATAACGACTGGGCGCTTCCGCAACTCCGGGCGCTGCAGGCCCATTGGACTGTTGCGCGCTGGTCGATATCCTGGCGTTCGAACTGTATTTCCGCAAGTACCCCGCGTTGATGGTGTACGGGTCGGATTGTTTGTCCCGCATCCCCACCACCACCGCGTCGGTCGGCTTGATGTTCGCGAAACATTCTTTGACCAGGATTTCCTTTTGGCTTCCGGGCAAAGAGTGATCATACATCCAACCGTGTCCGCCCGAGGTATGTTTCTCATTTCCTTGCCTCCCGAGCGACTCCGGCCGCCGAGGGGGGCCAGCCCTGGCTCCTCCAGGTGCGCAACACCCGGTAGAGGAACACTCCGCCAAACCAAAACTGCCTAAAAATGTTAGGAGCTTATCTGGCGTGAAAATCCAGGCTAGTATGAAGCGGGAGAGGTGCTGAATGAAGAAGGATCTGTCTCGACGGAGAATGCTGCAAGCGACATTGGCGCCCGCGGCTTTGGCCAGCGCGCAGGTGGAAGACCTGTCGCCGACCGTGTCCAGAGTATATCCCGGCTCGGATGGCAAACTGGTCTACGTTCCCGATGACCAGGGGAACACGCTTCTCGATAGCTCCCACGCCGGATACGCAGGCGGGGGGACCGCGATTCCCACTGTGCCAGTGAAGGAGACGATATGGCCGGCCGCCGGTGACAACACGGCGAACATCCAGGCGGCCATCGACAAAGGTTCGGCGCTGCCGCTTGACAAGACCGGCTTCCGAGGCACGGTGCTCCTCAGGGCAGGCTATTACAAGATGGCGACTCCGGTGCAGATCCAGACTAGCGGCGTCGTGCTGCGCGGTGAGGGAATGGGCGACACGGGCACGATACTCATTGGCACTGGGACTGGACGCCCTGAGGCTGCGGCCCTTGGTCCCGGCGCCGCTCCCGGTGGCCGTGGCGGAGCTCCAGGCGGCGGACGCGGCGGTTTCGGCGGCGGGCAACCCACGTTGATCCGGATCGCAGGCGCCTCCGGTTGGACTGTGAAGGACGACACCAGGCGAGTCGTCACCGACGATTACGTCCCGGCCGGGTCAAGGAAGATTACGCTGGCATCCGCCCGCAGTTTCCGTACGGGCGACGCCATTATCGTCCGGCGTATCGGAAACCAGGACTGGATCGATGCCATGGGGATGAACGGAAAGGAATACCCGCAGGATAGTTGGCGGAGCCCGTTCCATGTCGACTGGGACCGCGTGGTGACGGATGTTCAAGGCAATACGATCACCATAGACGGACCTATCACTTGCGCGATCGAAAAGAAATGGGGCGGGGGCGAAGTGACGAAGTACGAAGACCCCGGGCGCATCGAGAGGTGCGGCGTCGAGAATCTCCGGAGCATGTCGGAATTCGATCCCACAGTGCGCCGGAAGGAGTACGGCAACATGGACCGCCCAAACTACGCCCCGGAGGAATACTACTCGGACGAAAACCACTGGTCGAACCTCATCGTATTTGACAACCTCAAGCACGGCTGGGTGCGGAATTGCACTGCCCTCCATTTCGTCTACAGCATGGTGGGGACGTCGCGCGGCTCGAAGTGGATCACCGTGCAGGATTGCGTGTCTCGCGAGCCGATCTCGCAGCGCGCAGGCGCGCGCAGGTTTACGTTCGCGCTACGCGGGCAGCTCGCTCTGGTGCAGCGTTGCCACTCCGACAAGGGCCGGCACTCGTTCATGATGGGGCAGCCCACGGCGAGCAACAACGTATTCCTGGATTGCGAGGCGACGCACCCGTTCTCATCGAAGCGAGCCGCACGAGCAATGGGCCACCGGGGGACTCTATGACAACGTCAAAGCGCCCCTGACCGCCCGGTTCTGGAAGGACATCAACATCGGATGGGCGGGGGCGAACACCGTGTTCTGGAATTGCGAGGGGTATTTCCTGGTGCTGAAGCCACCGACGGCTCAGAACTTCTCGTTCGGCCATGTCGGGGTGGATGCGGTCGTGTTCAATATTCCTTTACAGGATCCGAAGAAGGAAAACGGGTTCATCGAGTCGCTGGACAGGCACGTGACGCCGTGCAGTCTGTATTTGACGCAACTGCGGGAGCGATTAGGTGAACAGGCGGTGAGGAACATTGCTTCAGCAGATCAAAAGATCTGAAACCCTGTCTTTCGCGGACGTTTTCGCGAGATCTCAGGGAAGTCGGCTCAAGGGAGCCGGCCAACGGAGTGGCTCAGGCGGTCGTTCTTGTGGCCTGCGCTGCTGAATGAGGTATCCTGCGCCATATTCTGCGGTCTGCCCTCGCTAACGAGGCCGGTGTAAATGCGAGGAAAAAGTCGCTAATTACAGTCCCTGCGTTCATGATATACATGAATGCATTATGGATCGCACCATCGCTCGGCGGAGGGCACGGCTGAGTGCCGGATTTGCCTGGCAAGCTGCGGCCGTGAGCCCGCAGTCAGGAGAGCACGCCATCACAGAATTGCGATGGTTTCCCGTTCGCGAGCCGGTCTCAGGCAATCGATACACAATTTTGCGCGTGAAAACCCGTTCTGGACTGACCGGATGGGGTGAGTGCACGCAAGCCCCGGAACCGGACGCTAAGGCCCTTGAGAAGGACTGGGTCGGCAAGTCTGCCAGCCTGTACGCGGCGATCGACCAATTTTCGCCGCTCGGCGGCGCTCTCGATATGGCGATGCTGGATATTCTCGGCAAAGCCTGCCGGGCGCCCGTCTATCGACTGCTCGGCGGACCGACGCGCCATAAGGTCCGCGCATTTACCGATTCGGCCGTCTCCGGTTTCAATGCCGCCAGTATCTCGGTCCCTCAGCCGGCATCGCGCAACCAAGGCAAGGCATATCAGAACCACGTGCTGGAATTGATCAAGCAAGTGCCGGACGACCGCGACTTCGTGCTGAGCGCTCACGGATGGCTCACTCCGGGCGACGCGGCGTCGGTCGCGCAGAGCGTCGAGAGCAGCCACCCGCTTTGGATCGACGAACCGTGCTCTGTATCCAACCTGGAATCGGTCCGCAAAGTCTCTAGCGAGACGGTAACGCCCCTGGGGTTCGGGCGCGGCATTACCGATCCCGGCGTATTCCTGGCACTCTTGCGCGAGGGCCTGATCGACGTGGTGCGGCCGGATATCGCCCGGTTCGGGATTAGCGGCGCCCGCCGCGTGGCGGTGCTCGCCGAGGCCTATTACGTAGCGATCGCTCCGCACCATGACGGCGGCCCGGTGGCTACCGCCGCGGCGCTACATGTGGCTGCCAGCACTCCGAACTTCTTCATTCAGCACGTGCCCGTCCCAGATGCTCCGGCGGACCGGGAGATGCGCGCGGCAATCGTATCCGGCGGCGTGGAGACGCCGCGTGACGGGTTCCTGCAACTCACCACCGGTCCAGGTCTCGGGATCGAGGTGAACGAACCCGCATTGGAGAAATACCATGCAGCGTAGATCTTTTTTGGCACTGAGCAGCGCCGCTCTGGGGTTCGCTCAAACTCGCACACGGCGGCAGCCGATCGTGGATTGTGGTTGTTCCTTCGCCCCTCAGCTTCCCCAGCAGACGACGTCCACGGCGGCGTTCGAACCCGTGCAATCCGGCATCAGAGTAACCGGGATGAAAGTCTTCGGCGTTTCGCTGAACCGCAACTCGGACCGGCCGTATGTATTCTGCAAGATCGAGACCAATCAGGGCCTCGTGGGGTGGGGCGAAGGGACGCTCGAGGGCAAAGCCGGCGCGACCATGGCCTGCATCGAGGATTTCCGCGACTTCGTGATCGGAGCCGATCCCATGCAGGTCGAACACATTTGGCAATCGATGTATGTGCATAGCTTCTACCGCGCCGGACCGGTAATGGGCTCGGCGATTTCGGCCATCGATCAGGCGCTCTGGGACATCCGCGGGAAGGCACTCGGCGTACCGGTGTACCGCCTGTTGGGCGGCCCGCTCGATCCCCGAGGCGTCCGGGGCTACTATCACGCCGACGGCGTACGCACATCGGACGCTCTGGCGCGGCTGCGCGAGACCGCGATCCAGCAGGGAGTCTCGTGCTTCAAAACCGGAATTCCCACCTATTACGAGTGGATCGAGACGCGTAAGAAGATCAGCGCGGCCGTCAAGTCGATGCAAATGCTCCGCGAGTCGCTCGGCCCGGACATTGACATCGCGGTAGACTTCCACGCCAAAACCAGCCCCAGCGTAGCCTCGATCCTGGTGAAGGAGGTCGAGCCCCTCAACCTGCTGTTCATCGAGGAGCCGTGTCCGCCCGAGAACGTCCAGGCCATGGCCAAGATCGCGCGCCGCTCCACCACTCCAATCGCCACCGGCGAACGGTTGGTAGCCCTTTATGGGTGCCGTGAAATCATTGAAATGGGGGTGGTGGATATCCTCCAGCCCGATATTAATCACGTGGGCGGCATTACGGGGCTTTGGAAGGTGTCGCAGATGGCTGGGGTATCGGGGATCTCCATGGCGCCCCACGCCTGCGAAGGACCCATCGGCGGTTTGGCCACCCTGCACGTGAATTCCGCGATTTCCAACTTCGTCGTGCAGGAAATCTGCGGTCAGATCAATCCCGGCGCGGCGGACAAGATATGGGAAGAGTGGCTGGGATTCCCCGCCATGCGCATGGTTGACGGGCGTTTCCCCCTGGCGCAGAAGCCCGGATTAGGATTCGAGCTGTCGGAGGCGAGCTTAGCCAAGTATCCCTTCGGCGGCACGCGTCCCATGGCGCGCGTCTTCCACGAGGATGGCTCGGTAGCGGAGTGGTAGCCTGGCCAAGGCGAGAATTAAACACGGCGATCGGTGTGACGCCGCGCAGCCTGTATCTAATCAGCGCCGAGAGCGGCTGGGGAGCGATTGGAATCAAAACTTCGATCTAAAGAAAGCGCCGCAAATCTGGCAAGCGGCGCAAGCATAGGGCCTCAGGCAGGGAGAGGCGGATTGAAATGAACTGCCGCCACCCCTGAATCGGGGGGAAGTGGCGCGAAGTCGAAAGTCGCCCTTCACAGGGAAACTCTCCGCACGACCGGAACCGGTAAGTCCGGGATCATTATTCGTCAAGAGAGTTTGCCACGATCCCTTCCCCGCCACCCTTCTCATGGCTGCAAAGAACAATACTGAGGGTACCCAGTATGCGTTTTCTTAGGAAGGGCGGAATCTATCGGTCCAATGTGGTTTCAAAACCAAAACAATTCAAGAACCAAATCCTGGGGCGAGACCGAACTGTCTCCCGCTGGTCGGCCCCCAGCCCAGGCAAAAGAACGCGTCGGGAGGACCACGCTCTCCTCATCGTCCGCGATGAGTTCCGCACCGGCTATTCCTTGACCGGGTCGCTCGCCAGCAGAGCCCGTCTCCGCTTCACCGGTGCTCGCAGATTAACATGCAGTCTTCAGAGGCCCAGGCTAAAAGGGGACATTTCTACTTTGCCTTGACACGGGATCGCGGCGACCCATGATCTATAGACGGATGTGGTATAGAATTGGTGAATTCTGGAGGAAATCCTTGAAACTCTGGTTCGGGATCTTGTTCCTTGCGCAATTCGCGCTGGCGCAAACGCCGCTGACATCTGTTCCTTGTATACCGCCGCCACCGGTCCGCGCCGGGCAGGCGCCTGCAAACGGGCCGGCGCGGGCTCCCCTCGCTCCTCGCGCCCAGCCGCCCCAGTCCGCCGAAGATATCGCGGAAATCGCGAAACTCAGCGATCTTCCGGCATGGACATCCGCTGCCGTCGATGGCGACTATTCAGCGGGCCCAGGTTATCCGACCGCGCCGGAACTTGCCAAGCGCGTGGGCGTCCCCGAGGGCAAGGTGATCGAGTTCGTGTTGAACTCCGCCGACAGCAAGTTTTACCCCGGCAACGTCGCCTTTCAACGGCACGTCTGCGTCTACGTCCCCGCGGAGTACGTTCCGGGTACCGACGCCCCGGTCATCGTCTCCGCCGATGCCTATGGGATGCGGTATAACCTGCCCACCATTCTCGACAATATGATTTACGACCAGCGTCTGCCGGCCTTGGTCGCCGTGATGATCGACAACGGTGGATCGGAGCGCAGCATGGAATACGACACCGTTTCCGACAAGTACGTCCAATTCGTGGAAGAGGAAGTCCTGCCCCGCGCAGAGAAAGAGGCGGGCGTAAAGCTGTCCAAGAACCCCGAAGCGCGGATGACGCTGGGCGGCAGTTCCGGCGGTGCGGTGGCGCTGACTATGGCTTGGTTCCGGCCCGATCTTTATCACCGTGTGCTCACGTACTCGGGAACATTCGTGAACCTGCGCAGCAGCCCGGAAGCTCCGCTGGGCGCCTATGAATATATCGAGCACCTGTTTCCAAACACGGCGAAGAAACCTTTCCGTCTCTGGATCCAGGTATCCGAGAACGATAATGGCGCTAAGACTCCTTCAGCGAATCGGAGAAATTGGGTTACGGCCAACTCGCGGCTGGCGAAGATTCTCAAGGACAAGGGCTATCATTATCAGTTCGTTTATACCAAGGGTGCTGGCCATACCCAAAGGAAGGTGATCAACCACACCTTGCCTCAGGCGCTTGAATATGTCTGGCAGGGATATCCGAGCCAGAATTAGAGTTTCCAGAGGGTACTGTTACCTTATAGCCGGATCGCGCCAGTGTACAGAATGTTGGTCGACAAGCGCCGCAGCGAATGCAGCGTTTATGTCCCCGAATATGGCATAGGTGTGATCAGTGGCCGGTCGGCAAGCCGATCTTGGCATGATTTCCTTCCGGTTCGGCCTGTTCTTCGAGCCCAATGGTCACTCCATTCTATGGTGCCCGACGTCGCGATCTGGACGGACCCGGCTTGGCGAGCGATGCATCCCAACATCCCACTGGTGTGGTCGCGACGGTCGATGGAATCTCCGGAAGGGCCCACCATGACGCGACGCGCAGCGGTTCGCCTCCAATAGTGCCGAAACCATCTGCCATGGCGGCGCCTCCAGCTTCGATAGTTTCGAGATCAACTGCACGCCGCTGGAGAGCGTAGCCTTCGTCGCTGACTTACCAGTCGAGTCCGGGCCGAGGCTTCCGACTAGCTTCTGTATGTCCGGGGGACACCGTTGTTTACAGCTTCCGGATTTTTTGCGTCCGTCACAACACTCGAGTTTGCTAGGGCCTGAAGAACGTCCACTTCATCGTCCTTGTGGCCGATGGAAGCTGGAAGATAATACTGGATACGGACTCCGACCTGCCGTTAGCCGCGCCAGGGAAGTAACTCACTACCGAAATATACATGTCCCGCGTGCTCGACTCCGCATGTCGCCGTCGGTTAAAACCCGCTGCGTGCGAGAATGGCATCTCGGCCGGGCTCTAAAAATAAGGAGATTCCTAATGCGCACGGGCCAGGCGTTGGTCGGCGACTCGCAATTGGCGATGCAGGATTTGGTTAAGCACGGCGAAGAATGACGAACGCGAATTCCGGTGGCGAGCGCGGCGTCGGGCGGCGACATCGGCTGGCACACGTTTCGGCACAGGTATCGGGTCCTGGCTGGATGAAACCGGGGCGCTTCTCAGAAACACGCGTAAGATTCCTTCGGAACTTGTGTCCGTGCTAGATGATGCCCCCCAACACTATCAACGCGCGAGCTAGCCAGAGGGAAAATGGTTGCGAGCGGATCACTTCGGATCATCCCCAAATTAGGTTTTGACGGGGTGTTGCACGGTGAAAACACGGTGTTCAACGTGGCCGTCTCTTCGGTTCAGAGGTACTATCCTGTAGACTGGACCGGCCGGCCTCAGCCGCAGTCCGGTCCGTGGGCCGGACGCTGTTGTGGAGAAAAGAGGCAAATGCCTGCTGCATCGCTGTTCCCGGCGGCGCTCTTGCACAGCTCTCCAAGGAGAAGTTTATGAAGTCGATGCTGATTTTGGCGTTGTTGGGCTGCGGGACGTGCTGTTCACAGACCTTGGCCGACTGTATACCCTCAGCACTAAACATCCCGGAAGCAAAGTTCCCGTGCGTGTATCCGGATAACCGCGCGATGTTTCGCGTCATTGCCCCGGAGGCCCAAAAAGTGTCGGTCCGAATCGGACGGGGATTCGATATGGCGAAAGGTTCGGATGGCGTGTGGACGGTCACGACAATGCCGCTCGTGGTGGGTTTCCACTATTACAGTCTGCAAATCGACGGAGCCACGGTCGCAGATCCGTCGACGATGACCTTCTTCGGATCCGGCTGGCCGAACAGTGGAATCGAGATCCCTGAGCCGGATGCGGACGCCAGCTATTACCACGCGAAAGACGTGCCGCACGGTCACGTGAGTGAGCAGTGGTATTTCTCCAAAGTCACCGACAAGTGGCGCCGCTGCTTTGTCTACACGCCGCCGGACTACGGGACCAACGCCAAGGCGCGCTACCCGGCTCTGTACTTGCTGCATGGCTGGGGCGAAGACGAAACCGGTTGGTACACCCAGGGCCACGTTGACTTCATCATGGACAACCTGATCGCTGCTGGAAAGGCTAAGCCGATGATCGTCGTGATGGACAATCTCAACGCCGTTAAGCCGGGGGAAAGCGGCGCAATATTCGCGGCACGCGGGCTGGTTCCGGCGCCGGGAGCCGCTGCCGCGGCGCGGGGAGGAACGAGCGCGCCGGGGCAGGCATTGCTTCCCGGAGGCGCGCCGAATGGGCAGCCGGATCGTGGCGGAGCGCCAGCCGGAAGAGGCGGAGGAGGGCTGGCCCGTCCGACTTTCACCGAAATGATGCTTGCCGATTTGATCCCCGCGATTGAGCGGACTTACAGGGCGCTGCCGGGGCGTGAGAATCGTGCGATGGCGGGGCTCTCGATGGGCGGGGCGCAGACGTTTACGACCGCACTCAACAATCTCGACAAGTTTGCATACCTTGGCGGTTTCAGTGGAAGTTGCGGCGGCCGAGGCGGCAGCTTCGATGCGAAGACCACCTGTGGAGGCGCGTTCTCCGATTCGGCCGCGTTCAACAAGAAGGTCAAGGTGCTGTTCTTGGGGATCGGTTCCGCCGAAGGACAAGGAACGAAACAGTTCAGCGACGCACTCACCAACGCCGGCATTCACAATGTCTACTTTGAATCGCCCGGCACGGCCCATGAGTGGTTGACCTGGCGGCGGTGCCTGAACGACTTCGCCCCGCGGCTTTTCCGATAGCGTGGCGCGTCTTCACCTCTACGCAGGCGAGGGCGGTCGGAACGGCGCCGAGACGCGCTTTGACCTGTTCGGCCGTTCCGACAGGGGGATCCGATGCAACGACCGGATGGTAGAACTATGTTGAAGGGCGGACTGCCGTCGCTTGCCGGCGTGGCCGGACTACCATACAATCGGCCCAAACTGAGGATCACCGAAGTCCGGCCGGCCGAAGTACGTGCGCATGGGCGCCAACTGCACGTCCACATCTACACGGACCAGGACATTACCGGTCAGGGCGAAATCATGGACGCCGCCCAAGGTGACGTCCCCCTCAGCCGCTTATTCGTGCGAATTTTGATCGGGCAAGACCCGCTGGACATCGAGGCGACCTTCGAACGCGTTGGCATGTCGGGCGTATTCGCCGGGTCGCAAGCCGGCCAGTATGCGACAACGCTCAGCGGAGTAGAAGCCGCGCTCTGGTATATCGCGGGAAAAGCGCTGGGTCTGCCCGTGTACCAGTTGTTCGGCGGAAAAATGCGCGATCGCGCGCGCGTCTATTGCGATTCTGGCGAATGTGAGACGATTCCCGGCGCTCAGGGCTCTCTGGCTCACATCAAGCAAATCCAGGATCTCGGGTTGACCGCCGCCAAAATCGACATTGACGATGCCATGGATTCCGCCCGCTTCGCCCGGGCGAATTGGGCTGCATCTAACAGCAAAATCGACTACGCGCTGGTGGAAATCTCGTTTACGCGCGAAAACTACCCCAAGAACAGCTACCTAGCCGTAGCTACGCATGACCTGTATGAGGCTACCCCGGGTAAGGGCGCCGCCAAGGAGGAAATCGAAAAGTTCCAACTCCTATGGCTCGAGGAACCGGTCCCGGCGGAAAACATTGATGCCACTCGTGAAGTGTGCGCCGCGGCCAGCCGCTTATTTGCCGCGGTGAGAACGTCTACCCACCGTGGGGGTTCAGGGAAATTCTCAAGAAGCGCGCTGCCGATATCAGATTCCCAAGCGCCGTCAGAGGTAAGCGCCCTTGGAAGATTTCACCCCTGGCTTTAAGACAATCAAACCCTATGCGCAATACAAACAAGCTGACCATGAAATCGACGATCTCGGCCATACTGACGGTCGCGCTGGGACTTACGGTCTCAGCGCCGGCGCAGGTGACTACCGAAGTGCCTCCCGCCGTACCCGGCGCGAAACCCGTTACCGTGGAGCGCATCAAGGTACACGGCTCTTCACTCGAAGGTAATCTGGAGGGCGATGCTGTCGACCGGGACGTCATCGTCCTCCTGCCGCCCAGTTACGCCACTCAGAAGAGCCGGCGCTACCCGGTGATCTACGCCCTGCACGGCTACTCGATCGGCGCCGAACAGTGGACGCACGAAATCCATGTGCCGCAAACCATCGAGGGCGCCTTCGCCCAAGGCGCGCAGGAGATGATTGTGGTGCTGCCCGATTCCAAGACGGTGCACAACGGGTCGATGTATTCCAGTTCTGCGACTACGGGTGACTTTGAGGAGTTTGTCGCGCACGATGTCGTCGCCCATGTAGACGCTCATTACCGTACGATCGCCAGGCGGACGAGCCGCGGACTGGCCGGCCATTCGATGGGTGGTTACGGCGCCAGCCGTGTCGGCATGAAGCATTCGGACGTCTTCGGCAGTCTCTACATTATGAGCCCCTGCTGTATGTCGGCCCGCGGGGCGGGCCCCTCGAATCCGGCCAACGAAAAAGCCCTGGAGGCGGTGAAAACGCCCGCAGATTCAGCCAACCTGCCTTTTGGGCTGCGGGCGCAGCTTGCCTCCGCCGCCGCATGGTCGCCCAATCCTAAGAACCCGCCGCTGTATCTCGATCTGCCGACGAAGGATGGCATGGCGCGGCCGGAGGTGCTAGCGAAATGGGCGGCGAACGCTCCGCTGGCGTTCGTCGATCAGTATATCGGCAATCTACGGCGGTACCGGGGAATCGCCATCGATGTGGGTGATCAGGACGGTTTGCGGGTCGATGCGGGCAAGCTGCATGAGATTCTGGATAGTTACGGCATCGCCAACGCCTTCGAGATCTATCACGGCACCCATACCAGCGCCGTGGCCGACCGATTCCAGAACCATGTAGTGCCATTCTTTAGTAAGAACCTGTGTGCGACGGCGAAATGCAAGTGAACTCAGGAGAACGGGAAATCCCGAGTTCGCATCTTCTTAGCAACTTAGATGGGAGCATGAGTTTATGAAACTTCTCGCATGGATAGCTCTGGCGGCTGCCGTCGCATCGGGCCAGACAGCTTCCACGCTCAAGGACGCCTATCAGGGTATTTTCCGAATCGGGGCCGCGTTGAACCCGGCGCAGTTCGAGGAACGAGACCCGCGTGGCAACCCCGTTATCGCCGCGCAGTTCAACACCGTCAGCCCCGAAAACGCGCTTAAGTGGGGATCCATCCACCCACGGGTGGACGGCTACGACTTCGGCCCGGCCGATCGGTATGTGGCCTTCGGCGAAAAGCACAATATGTTCATCGTCGGCCACTGCCTGGTTTGGCATAGCCAGACGCCGCGCTGGGTCTTTCAGAACGACCAGGGCGACCCTCTTACCCGCGAAGCCCTGCTCGACCGAATGCATGAGCACATCCGAACGGTAGTTGGCCGCTACAAGGGTAAGATCGGCGGCTGGGACGTGGTAAATGAAGCGTTGAACGAGGACGGCTCATTGCGTCAGTCGCCATGGCTCCAGATCATCGGTGAAGACTTTCTGCTGAAGGCGTTCCAGTTCGCGCATGAAGCCGACCCGCAGGCCGAGCTCTATTACAACGACTACTCGCTCGAAAACGAAGCCAAACGCAACGGCGCGGTGCAGTTAATCCGCAAACTCAAAGCCGCCGGATCTCCCATTAGCGGCATCGGTTTGCAGGGGCACAACCATATGGACTCGCCCACGGCGCGGCAGGAGGCCGACACCATCGAGGCGTTTGCCGAGCTCGGCATCCGGGTGAATATCAGCGAACTCGATGTCGACATACTGCCGCGCACCACGCGTCAGAACACAGCGGACGTTTCGGCGACGGCAGTGGGGACCGCGGAGTCGAATCCCTACACGGCCGGCTTGCCGGAAAAATTGCAGCAGGCGCTTGCCAATCGTTATGCCGAATTGTTCGAAGTCTTCGTACAACACCGCGCCGTGATCGGCCGGGTCACGTTCTGGGGAGTGACGGACGGCGACTCGTGGCTCAACAATTTCCCCACGCGCGGGCGCACGAATTACCCGCTGCTATTCGATCGCGAAGGCAAACCGAAGCCAGCCTTCGATGCTGTTTTGCAGGTGGCAAAAAAGAAATGACCCGGAAGGCGATTAGCTGGAGAACAGACATGATTAGAGCAAAGCAGCCGCTCGTTATATCCGCTATATTCCTGGCGAGCTCGCTTGTCACCTCAGAATTACACGCACAATCGGCGGCTGACCTCACCATCGATGTGAAACAGCCGAAATCCGCCGTCAGCCCCATGCTCTATGGCCTGATGACGGAAGAGATCAACTATTCGTACGACGGCGGATTGTACGCGGAACTGATTCGCAACCGGACCTTTCGTTCCGACTGGAGCGGAATTCTCAACTGGTTCCTGGTGGAGAAGGGAACCGCGTCGGCGAAGGTGTCGGTGGATAATGGCGCCGGGCCATCGGCGGCGCTTACTCAGAGCGCGAGACTCGAGGTCACGAAAGCCGACGCAAACGGCCGGGCGGGGCTCCTCAACGAGGGCTATTGGGGAATTGCGGTGCAGCCAAACACGCGGTACACCGGCTCGTTCTACGCCAAGAGCGACTCGGAAGGGCCGCTGGCCGTCCGAATCGAACTCATCGCGGACCAATCCGGACAGGTGCTGGCGAGCGCTTCCGTGCCTGTTGCGGGCGCGGAGTGGAAGCCGTACAAATTCGAGATGCGCTCAGGCCAGGTTTCGCCTTCCGCCGAGAACCACCTCGAGTTGACCATTGACCGTCCTGCGACGTTGTGGCTGCAACTGGTCTCGCTGTTCCCGCCGACCTACCACGACCGGCCGAATGGCAATCGCGTCGACATTATGGAGAAGCTGGCGGCGATGCGTCCCTCGTTCCTGCGTTTTCCGGGAGGAAATTACCTGGAGGGAAACAACATCAACAGCCATTTCGATTGGCGGAGGACGATCGGCCCCCTCGTCGACCGGCCGACGCACCCGAGCACGTGGAGTTACCACTCCACCGACGGCATGGGGTTGCTGGAATTTCTGGAGTGGTGCGAGGACCTGCACATGCAGCCTCTTCTCGCCGTGTTTGCAGGCTACACTCTCGACGGACACGCAGTGAAGCCGGGTCCGGACCTCGAACCCTACGTGCAGGAGGCGCTCGACGAGATCGAGTACGCAGCCGGCGCTGTGGATACCACGTGGGGCGCGTTACGTACGCGAGACGGGCATCCTGCGCCGTTCACGGTCCGCTACGTTGAAGTCGGCAATGAGGATTCGTTCGACCGTGCAAGAACTTATGATGGCCGGTTCTCCCAGTTCTATAAGGCGATCAAAGCTAAGTATCCGGATATCCAAGTCATCGCCACCATCCCCGTCACAAGCGTCACGCCCGACATCGTCGACGATCATTACTACAAGCGGATGCCGGGAATGTTTGAGGAAGCGAAACACTACGATCAGGCCGAACGGAAGGGCCCCAGGATCTTTGTGGGTGAATGGGCAACCCGTGAAGGAACGCCAACTCCGAATTTCGGCGCCGCGCTCGGCGACGCCGCCTTCATGACCGGCCTTGAGCGGAACAGCGATCTCGTCGTCATGGCGTCGTACGCTCCATTGTTTGTGAATGTGAACCCCGGTGGGATGCAGTGGAGTTCGGACCTGATCGGCTATGACGCCTTGAACAGCTACGGCTCTCCGAGTTATTACGCCCAAACGATGTTTGCGTCTTGCGTCGGCGACTACACGGTCAACTCGTCTCTTACGGGAGCCGGAGGGAAGTTCTTTTATTCGGCTACGGCCTCGCCAGGCAAGGTGTGCCTGAAACTGGTGAACGGGACCTCGACTGCGCAGCCGGTAAACATCACGCTGCGCGGTCTCGGCGCCTCAGCTCATATGGCTCGCGTCAACACGCTCCACGCAGCTACTACGTGGGCGACGAATACGATCAAAGACGGCAAGCGCATTGTGCCGGTGAGTTCCACGCTCAACTTCAGCGGTGAGCGTGTCCCTTTTGTGGCACTGGCGTATTCCATTCAAGTGTTGGAGGTGAATCTGAAGTAGCGTCGCGCTCGTGGGGCCGGGCCGAGTACAGTAAGGTTCACTATTTATGGCTTATTCCCGATGCTAAACAGAAAGCAGGAAGCGGAAACCGCTGTAGCTGAACGCTTGTACCCGCATACCCCGCTTAGGCCGAAGCTCAGAGGGCTTCGATGGTGGATGATCGTGCTGATCATGTTGGGCTCGATCATCAACTACCTGACGCGCAGCACTCTGGCGGTCGCCGCTCCCACCGTGCTGCAAGACTTGCACATCACCACGCAACAGTACTCGTGGATTGTCGGAGCCTTCCAGGGCGCCATCATGGCGCAGCCCATTTGCGGCTACGTGCTGGATGTGATCGGTCTCAAGATCGGCTTCGCCATCTTCGCCATCGCCTGGTCGCTGATCAACATGTCCCACTGCTTCGCCAATAGTTGGCAGGCGTTCGCGTGGCTGCGAGGATTACTGGGATTCGCCGAAGGCTCTTCCAATCCCGCCGGCATGAAGGCGACCGCGGAGTGGTTTCCCGCGAAGGAGCGCGGACTGGCCGGGGGCGTGTTCAATATCGGCGCGTCCATAGGCTCCATGGTTGCGCCACCGCTGGTGGCCTGGGCGATCTTGAACTATAACTGGCGCGTGGCTTTCGTCATCACTGGCGCGCTGGGCCTGGTGTGGGTGGTGTTGTGGCTATTGTTCTACCAATCGCCCGGCAAACACCCCGCGCTCACGGAGCAGGAGAGAGATCATATCGCCTCGGGCCAGGAGAAGCACCTGCAGGGCGACGGTTCCCGCCCCTCGATGGTCCACATCCTCAAGCAGCGTAATTTTTGGGGCATCGCGCTCCCCCGTTTTCTCGCCGACCCCGCCTGGGGCACTCTCAGCTTCTGGCTTCCGCTCTATTTGAGCAGTGTCCGCCACATGGACCTCAAGCATATCGCAATGTTCGCCTGGCTTCCGTTCCTCGCGGCCGATTTCGGCTGTCTTTTTGGCGGCCTGGTGGCCATGACACTACAGAGGCGAGCCGGCCTTAGCGTGATCAATTCCCGGCGTTGCGCCTTTACGCTTGGCGCCGTCCTCATGATGGGCGTGGGATTCGTGGGATTTGTGCAAAGCTCTTATGCTGCTATCGCGCTTCTCAGTCTGGCGGGGTTCGCGCACCAGACTCTGTCGGTGACCGTGATCACCATGTCTTCGGATCTATTTCGCAAGAACGAAGTCGCAACCGCCGCCGGCATGGCTGGCACGTTCGGCAATGCGGGTCTCCTGATCTTCTCTCTGTTGATTGGCGGATTGGTCGCGAGCGTAGGCTATGCCCCGTTCTTTGTCTGTCTGGGGGTGCTCGATTTAGTGGGCGCGGCGGTTCTCTGGTGGCTGGTTCGCGAACGCAAGAGCCTGGAAACCATTTGACATGCCGGACCACGCCATGCCGAAGCAACCCACGATTATCCGCAATCCGATTCTGCCGGGATTCAATCCAGACCCTTCGATTGTCCGCGCCGGCGACGACTACTACATCGCAACCTCGACTTTCGAATGGTATCCGGGGGTCCAGATCCATCACTCGCGCGATCTGGTCCATTGGCGCCTGCTCACGCGCCCGCTCCACCGCGCCGCCCAACTCAACATGCTTGGCGCCCCCGATTCGTGTGGCGTCTGGGCGCCCTGTCTAAGTCACTCCAACGGCCTTTTCTATCTGATTTACACCGACGTAAAACGCTACGGCCGCACCACCCAGGGCGCCAGCGCCGGGGCGTCTTTGCGGGACACGCACAATTACCTGGCGACCTCTCCGACAATCGACGGCGAGTGGTCCGATCCGGTGTATCTGAATAGCACCGGCTTCGATCCATCCCTGTTCCATGACGACGACGGCCGAAAATACCTGGTGAATATGGTGTGGGACTACCGGCCAGGTCACAATCGTTTTGCGGGCATCGCGCTGCAGGAGTATTCTATCCAGGAACGCAAGCTTATCGGGCAAGAGCGTCGAATTTTCGAGGGAACGGCAATCGGCTTCACTGAAGGCCCACATCTGTACAAGCGCGGCGGCTACTACTACCTGCTGACCGCCGAGGGCGGAACCGGATATGGGCATGCCGTCACCATGGCGCGCTCGCGCAACCTGACCGGGCCGTACGAACTTCATCCGGATACATACATCCTCACCTCGCGCCACCGTCCCGATATCGAATTGCAGCGCGCCGGGCATTCCGATCTGGTGGAAACGCAGAACGGGGAAACCTACATGGTGCACCTCTGCGGGCGGCCGATTCACAACCGCGGCCGCTGCACGCTGGGCCGCGAGACCGCCATCCAAGGGATGGTATGGTCGGCCGACGGCTGGCTGCGCACGGCCGACGGACTCGGGCTGCCGTATTCGGAGGCGCCCGCTCCGGCCCTTCCCGCTCACCCCTTCCCGCCCTTACCCGCGCGCGATGACTTCGACAGCCCCGAGCTTCCGTTGGACTTCCAGTGGCTGCGCTCGCCCTGGCCCGAGGAACTCTTCAGCCTGACCGCGCGCCCCGGCCATCTGCGGTTGTTCGGCCGTGAAACGCTCGGCAGCGTGTTCCACCAGGCATTGGTGGCGCGCCGCCAACAGTCGCACTGCTACAGCGCCGCCACCGCGATCGAATTCGAGCCGGAGCGCTTCCAGCAGACCGCCGGGCTGATCTGCTATTACAACGGCAGCAAGTTTCACTACCTGTACATCTCGCATGACGCCGCGCTGGGAAAGCACATCCGTGTTATGTCGTGCCTTCCCGACCAGGTTCAATCGGACGTCTTCTCCGAACCTGTCGCCATCCCGGGCGGCGTACCGGTGCATTTGCGGGTCGAAGTGGATTTCGAGCGCCTCTATTTCGCGTACCGCCTGGAAGGGCAGGACTGGCAGCGACTGCCCGGCCATCTGGACGCGAGCATTCTCTCCGATGAGGCAGCGGCGCCCGGCACTCCGAACTTCACGGGCGCCTTCGTGGGCATGTGCTGCCAGGACATGGCAGGAACGCGCCGGCATGCCGACTTCGATTACTTCGTGTACGAAGAGCGAGGCTATCGCGCCGACCCCTTCAGCGAGGACAAACGCTAATCGCGGAACAGGAGCGGTGCGTATTTCGAAAGATACACCTGCCAGTTCGGCCAGCTATGTCCACCGCCTGACGGATTCCAGACATGCTTTATGTTCTGCTTCGTGAGCAGATCATCCATGGCTTTGACTCCGTTGTAGCCGGGATCTTCCGTGCCGCAGCCGATCCACAAGACCTTGAGTTTTTGATTCAGGACCGCCGGATCCGCTTTCTCCCATTCCGCGCGATTGCCGCCGCCGCTGAATGCGGCGATATAAGCAAATTGGTCCAGGTTATGGAGCCCGATCGACATCGACTGACCGGCGCCCATAGACAATCCGCCGATTGCCCGATGCTTGCGATCGATGAGCACGCGGTACTTGCCCTCGACCAGCGGCTTCACGGCCGTGAGCAGTTCCGTCTCAATGGCCGCCGGGTCATTGGTCGAGGCTGGAGTACCCGGCGCGGGCTTGATTTCCCGCGGCACGTGGCCGTAAGGCATCACCACGACCATGGGCTTGATTTTTCCGTCAGCCAAGAGGTTATCCATGATCACGTTGGCGCGCCCGGTCCAAGTCCAGGAGGCTTCAATTTGCCCGTTGCCATGCAGCAGATAAAGCACTGGGTACTTCTGTTTGCCGGATTCGTAACCAGGAGGCGTGTAGACGTAGACCATGCGCTCACCATCCAGCTTGGCGGAATCGTAGAACTCCACATGAACCGTCCCGTGCGGCACATGGCGCTCTTCGAACACGGCCTTCTCGGCCCCCGGTACGATGAACAGGCTCGTGGGACCCCAGCGGCGCAGTTCCAGGTCCGGATTCGACGGATCGGGCATTCGCAGACCGCCATCGATCGCGTACCCGTAGGTGTAGAAACCCGCGGGCAGCGGGCCCACGGTTACGCTCCATACTCCCTTCGCGTCCCTCTGCAATGGAGCGGGGGTCTTAATCGCCTCCAGGATGCCGGGAGATCCCATCAACAAAACTTCACTGGCTTTCGGCGCAAACAGGCGGAACGTCACCGTCCGGTCCGAATGCACTTCTGGAGAGACGGGAACGTTGTTCGTGTCCTCATAGAAGGGCGTTGGCCCTCGCTGGCCATAAACCGCAGCGAGGCAGCTTAGCGCGGCGAACAGAAATCGCATTTGACTTCTCCTTCGAGCGCGGATGGTTCCCATCGCTCGCATGATTACGGCCTGATCCCGTTCGGTTTGAACTCACCGCCCTGCACCAACAGGTTGAGTAATTCATTGGCTCGGGCGGGGCACGCCCTGCCTTTTTGAGGGGTCAGGTTGTCGTGCTCGGATTCGATCATTGGGAGCGGTTCTTTAGGGCCGGGAATCTGGTTCAACGCGGTCCAGACGCCGGCGGGCGGCGAAATAGTGTCGATGAAGCCCATGCCAGCCATCACGGGCGCCTGGATACGGGAGGCGAAATTGATGGTGTCGAAGTAGATGGCGGTCTTCATAACGTCGCGGTTGTCCGAGGGCCAATTGGGGTAGCCCGCCTTGCGGCCGTGCAGGTCTCCGTTGGCGTCGGCTCCGGCGGGCACGCAAACCAAAGCGGCGGTGATTTTTTCCGGACGCAAACCGGCGAGCACGAGGCTCTGTTGCCCGCCCATGCTGCCGCCGGTGAGGACGATGGTCTTGCCGTCCCAATCGGGCCGGGTGAGGAGGTAATCGAGAGCGCGCGAGTCGCGTAGATACATGTTCAGGAAATAGGATTTCTCGCGATCGGTGTTGCCGACGGTCTGATAGCTTCGCGGGATATTGCCGGATGCATCCGACGGCAGCTTGTCGTGCGAATCGACGTTGAGGAAGAGCCAGCCTTCGGCTGCGCGCTGCGCCGCTCCGCGCGCGTTCAACGCGTAGACGCCCGCGTATTGCAGTTGGATGAGCGCGGGGAACTTCCCTTCCCGGGCGGGTTTGGCGACATAGCCGTGCGCCGTAGAACCGAGGGCGTCGAGGGCGAACATGTTCAAGTCGACTCCATGGACTTCAGTCGGAACCGGCGTAAGCACGGGGTTGATTGGGACTTTCGCCTGGGCTGCCAGTTTCCCATCCCAGAAGGCATCGAAGTCATCGGGGCGCGGCGTGGCGAGTCCGAGTTTCGCGGGTGCGACGGCGGCGCCGACGGCGTAGAGTCCGTTGTTGCGGCCGGTATTGCCGCTGGCGTAAGCAGGACCGGCGCCGCGGCCCGCTTCGGGCGCCGCTTGCAGCGCCGGCGTAGGCGTCCTCAGGGTGGCGTACGGTTCGACGGCGACGTAGAGCATCTCGGGCTGATCGCCGGTGATCTCTATGGTGTCTTTGCCGGAGGAGAGATCGAGCTTACCTTCCTTGAGGACCACGGCATTGTTGCGGCGAATGGTCCACTTATAGGAGTAGGTGGGCGTCACCGGGCCGGGCGTTACCGTCCAGCCGACAAGCTCGCCGACGTTGTAGATGCCGCTGGGGTGATAGGGCCCAAAGGTGAGCTGCTGCTCAATCGCCGGGCCCCGCTGCGCGAAGCCGAACGGCACGGAGGCCAGCAGGAGGAATAAGACGTTCGTGCGGATTCGAGTCATGGTGACTATACTCACCTCGCTGTATCAGCCAAACTGACAGTGAACCCCTTCAAGGGGCGGTCTTCGGCATCGAGAAAACGGGCGCAGAAGTCCGTGGCTCCGCCGCCGTTTACAACGGCCGCGCGCACGACGTTCGGCCCCTTTCGAAGGGTCAGGCGTTTTGAGACGCCGTCGTCAATAACGGTTTGGCGATCGCCATAAATGCCGACGACCTCCGTGCGGTTGACCCACCACACCGAGGCCGCATTGGAGCCGATGGCCAGCCGCACGGCAGACATCTCCCGCGGGCAGTTGACGACGGTCACAGCCCAGAACAAAACGTCGGACGTCGGCTTGCTCAGTGCGTGGGCGAAGTGATAGAGGTTGACGTTGTAAAGCTTCGTGTCCACGGCGTACCAAGTCATTTCCGAGTTGCCCACGGTCACCTTGTCGCCGTCGTGCGGAATGACAGTGAGCTGGCCGGGAAAATACTCCTTATTGACAATCGATTGAACGGCGCTGGCGGTAAGTCCATTGGCAGGGATCGGTTCCAGGAGGAGCCAGCGCTGGATGAAGCCGTCGGCATCGGGCGCTTTTTCCGGCGAGGCCGGCTTTGTCAGGGTAGGCCAGGAAACCTGAGGCGCGGCGCCCAAGGCGGCGGTAATCGCCAGAAGCACCGAGCCGGCCAGGACAGCGAATGCCGGCGTCTCGTGTTTACGGAGCGAATTCATGGGAAACTCTCAGCGACCTCTTCGCCTTTCTTGAATGTCGATTGCCGATTTTCGATTGAGCTCACGGCGTCTTGAACAGCCAGCGCTGCTTGTCGCTCTTGGGATCGAACTTGGCCAGCGTCGCGAAACTGCTGCCCACGGCCGAAAGAGTCAACGGCTCTTTCGAAGTGGGAACGGACTTCGGCATGATGCGCCAGGTGCCGTCGGCAAGCTGGTCTATGCGCCACAGTTGTTCCGGCCCGCCGGTGAACGCGGGGAGGACGACCAGTTCGGCGTCCGCCGTGGCGGCCAGCGTACGGTCGGCGCCGGCAACGGTGATCTTGAAATACGGCGATCCGGGATAGCCGCCGGCATTGGGGACCGCCGCAATCGCCCACTTCTGCTGCGCCTGACAGAGGTAAGTGGCCAGACGAGCGTCAATGCTGCCCGCCGGCCAGTTCGTCGAGACTTGAGCGGGATTTTGCGCAGGAATCGGGGAGCCCGTGCCTGCGAACATTCCTCGTCCGCCGCCACCCGGTGCGCCGCCAGGGGCCGCTCCGCCCGTGGGCGTTCCACTGGGCGCCGCCGCTCCGCTTCGTCCGCCTCCTCGGCCCCCCCTGCCTCGTGGACCGCCGACAGGTACTCCCTCTACGGCAAGCTCGAGCGCCGTCCCAGTGCGCACCGATTCGATCTCATACGTGCCTTCCTTCAAATTCTCGCCGGCGGCTGGCCAACCGTCTTTCCACAACAGCGGGCGGATATCGAGGACGCTGGCCCCGCCCCTATCCAGGTCGGCTTCCCAGTGCATGGAAAACTTCTGCACGCCTTCGCCGAGATCGAGGAGACCGAAATGACCAGCGCCGACCAACCGGCCGCCGGATCCGATCAATAGCTTGCCGCCGCCTTGGATCATATCGATGCCATCGGCATCGAGGAAGGGACCAGTGACTTTCCTTGAGCGGCCGAGACGGATGTTGTAGCCGGAGTCCGCTCCGCGGCAGCAACTGCCGTGCGTGGCCAGCAGGTAATACCAGCCATCGTGATACATCATGTCGGACGCCTCGCAGTTGATGGCCAGGTTGCGGGGCTGATCGTTCGGGTCAAGGCGCTTGCCGGTCTTGGGATCGAGCTGGACCAGCCGGATGTAGCCGAAATAGGAGCCATAGGTCAGCCAGAGCCTTCCGTCAGTGGGATCCAAAAAAACGCCAGGGTCGATGGCATTGGAGTCTTCGACGCCGTCGGACGAAGCCACCACACCGCCTTCTTCCCATTTGTAGTCCGGAGAATTCGGATCGAGCGTCTTACTCCAAATCATATTGACGGCCGCTTTGGGCTGCGCCCCGATATTCGCCGCAACATATACGTAGTAGCGGTCAACGATGTGAATGACGTCGGGCGCGAGGCCGCGTCGCGGGAGCGCGGTCCCGCGATGCCAGGTCCAGCCGTCATCTGAAACCAATGACGAACCGCCGGTACCGTAGGTGTAATACTTGCCGTCGCACAGCACCACCGTCGCGGGGTCGTGAATTCCGATATCGCCGTCCAGCGCAAACGCGATTATGGCCAGCGAGAGAACTGAAGCCGGCCAGAGCAAGAATCGGAAGCAACGGAGTTTCTTCATGGAGCATCCCTCTTCGGAACTGAACCGGCAGCGAGTTGCCGAGCCCGCCAAATTACGCCGATAGACTAATCCTACGGCTTAAGAAGGCCAAATTTCACGTTGCACACCGTGTTTTCACCGTGCAACACCGGCAAGTCCACAAGTTAGTCGGGAATGACCCTGTAAGCGACCACTTCCACGCGGCCAGCCTGCGCGGCAATGCTGGTTGTCTTCAGGAGCACTTCGAAATAGGGCAGCTTGCCCTTTGCTTCCCGGATCAACCGCTCCACCAGCGTGGAGCACAATCGCTCATTGGTAATGAACTCCGCCGCGATCTCGCTGCCCGCCATCGACGTACCCAGGATGAGCAGGGCGTTTCCGCGCCGCTGCGGGGTCGGTAGAAAGGCAACGCCTCCATAGACCTCGCGCATTTCGCCGGAATCGGTCGGATGGTATTCCGCCGCCTCGCCGGGCCGCGGCGATCGGTTCACACAGTAGTTGTAGTCTTCGTTCGGGTTCCAGCGGAAATCGAAATTCAGCGAATCTTCAAATAGTTCCACCCATGGATTTGTGTTGCGATTACCGATAAGGACGACATTCGCCGAGTTGAGGTCGCGCATCGTCATATCGCGCGGCCAACGGACAGCCAATTCTTGCGGCGTGAGGCGCTGAATCCGGGCAATCCGCGCCATGTCGGTCACGGCATATACCCCGGTGAGGTGGCCCTCGTAAAATTTAGGCAGGATGCGCGCCAAGCCGGTACGCACCGCTAAGTCTTTCACTTCGACTCCGTACTGTTCGCTCAAGTACTCGCCCAGATGGATATCGCGGCGCGCCGAAGCCTGGAGCATCGCGTAAGTGTGATCGGGGATGATCACCAGCACGTCCTGGCCCCTTTTGAAAATGCCGGACCACAATTCGCCGAATGCGCCGCTCAAACCCGTTGGCTGTCCGTTGCTTGCGCGGTGCAGCGCCACACTCTGCCAGATGCAGATGGCAACGAGGACAACCGTGGCCGCCGACAGGCCGACACAAGCGCGCGATGGGCCAACAATACGGACCGGAGAGACCGGGTGCGCGGCAGGCCGCCCCACGAACGACGGCAAGTAGGCGCCTTTGGGGATAACGATGGTGGTGCTCTCGCCGGTTCCGTCAGTTGCGAAATACTGCTCCAGTCTGGTTCGCAGGAGGCGGGCCTGCGAGCGCACGACGTTATCGGAACCGGAGTCGTAGCCTGCGGGACGGCCGAAAACGTGCATGCCGATTTGCTGCTCGGTAACCTCTTCGGGGTGTTCCTGAAGGGCCTTTTCGGTCACGTACAGAAGGAAGGCTTTTAGGCGCGGCGACTTCTCAAAGCCAGAGCTGGCCACAACACGCTGCGCCAGTTGCCAACGCCAATCGGTCGCTAACCTGGTATCGTCTACTGTAACCTTCATGGCACTACACGTGGTGCTCCGCGGGTGTGACCGCCGCGGCGCACTTGGGATTAACCTACCGGAGAATCAGTTTAACACGCCTGGCTCGCTGGCTGGATCGTGATAAAGGGTTCGGAAACGGCAACCGTTGGCGGCGGCCGCGGCGGCTCCGAAACCGCCCCGATCAAAGAAGGCGACGCCGCGCCGATTCAGTTGACCGAAGTCCACTGGTTCGAGAATACCGGCAGTGAGCCATTGGAGTTAACGATCATAGGCCTGGCGCGAGACATGAGCAAGCGCGTCGACAGCATAGAAGCCGGCGCCGGTCATGGGGGCCGGCGGCGATCGGAGCACCCCCCGCTCAAACGACGAATTCCTCCGACCCCGACATGACCCGCGCCGGCGCGGATTACTACCTGGCAGGGGCCCTTGTAAACGGGATTGCAAGCGTGGAATTGCCTTTGGCCGCCGCGGCGGATGCTGTAGCGGGAGATCGGGGACACCTTGCCGGGCGCGGGAGAAGACCATATACCGGCTCCCGCCCGTGTGGTTCTCGAAAAGCGAGCGCGAGATTCGGAACCAGTTCGCCAGCTGAAATACGCCCACTATTGGCGTTCCGGCGCCGGAGCCGCGCCTGGAATCCGCGGATTCACGTGGGAACGTTTCGTCGAACATCATGTTCGTATTGCGCACTATTTCTCTTTCTTTCTTGACTCTCAAGATAACATCGGCGGCGTTAAGTTCAAGACATATTGCGCATTGCGCAATAGCTGGACAACGACGACACAGTCGGGCCGCCAGCAACGCGCTTAGAGGAAGTAGGGGTTTTCAACGACCATGAAGTCATTGGGCCAAGTCTCAATCGTCGCGCCTCCCTGCTCCGTGATTCCCACCCATCCGTGTCGAAATAACCAGCCTATTGGCCGAGTGGAACCAGTTGTGCGCCGGATCATCCCGGAATTAGGTTTTAACGGGGGTGTTGGCACCGTGAAAACACCGTGTTCAACGTGGAAGCCGACGAAGATCGGGCTTACTATACTCTCCAAACTGTCCGACTATTCGGCTTCGCGCCGTAGCCGGCAACCGTGTGGGAGTAAACAGCTAAGAGGAGATAACGCGAATGCAAACAAAGCGATCAGGGAGTCTTCGTTTGATTCTATTGGCGGTCACTGCCATCCCGCTGTTGGCGCAGGGGGATCGAGGCGATATTACGGGCACCGTGAAGGACTCCAGCGGCGCGGTCGTGCCCTCGGCCC
>JBEKNN010000069.1:0-33626 GCA_049522755.1 Bryobacteraceae bacterium
CTCGACGGGCAGGAAGGTCATGCCGACGCCGTATTCGCCGGCGGCGGGCAGGGTGAAGCCGAGGTCGGCGCATTGGCGCGCGAAGAAACGGTGCGGAATCTGGATGAGGACGCCGGCGCCGTCGCCGGTTTCGGGGTCGCAGCCGCAGGCGCCACGGTGCGTGAGATTGATTAGCACCTGGATGCCCTTGACGATGATGTCGTGGGATTTCTGGCCCTTGATGTTGGCGACAAAGCCGATACCGCACCCGTCGTGCTCATCGCGCGGGTGGTAGAGGCCCTGGGGCTCGGGTAGACCGCTGGTTACAGAGTAGGGGCTCATAAGACTCCGTGGGCGCCCCGGACGGTAATCCGGCGCGACTGGCACAAGGAAGGGGTGGCCTTCTTTGTGCATTTTAGCAGGATTTTGAGCGTTTGGAGAGGGGATGGATGGCGGTGTCCGAAAATGGGATTAGGTTCGTTTGGTATTCCGGGGTTGGGGGGAATGGGGGAAGAGTTTTTCGACGCTGAGACGCTGAGACGCAGAGGGTTTTGCTTTGTCTTGTGAGATTTGCGGTCTATGGAGATTGGGGCCATGGAGATTAGAGAGGGCCAGCCGAGGGTGGCGCCGGCTGTGATCGGCGAATTCATGGATGCTAATACCAGTCTACACCCCGGGCGCTTGGAAATTGGAGTAAGTTATTGAATCTAAAAGGATAAATTGTTGAACTGCGTTTTAAATTCCGAGGCGAAATCCGGCGGGAAGCGGCGATTGGAGGAAACCGGGCGACCAAAGACTGGACGGGGGGTCCTCCTGGGGGCCACGGGACTAACTGATCGGCAGAACGTTCGAAGTTGGTGACCGGTCATATGGGAAAGTGTTTTGGGGCCGCCGATGAACACCGATGAACGCCGATAAGATAAAGCACATACTTATCGGCGTTCATCGGCGTTTATCGGCGGCTAATACCTCTTTCTTGCAGATACGATGGAAACCTAACATAGGAGCCGGCGACTTATCCGGGGAATTGAGAGTAGCAGCCTTAGTGCGCGCTGCCAAGTAACTAACAACCCTGGCTACATTTGGCAGGCGTAATGAACACTACTTTACTTTTGTTAGATACCTAACGAGTACTTAGATATTACAGAACATTACATAATTATGTAACTATTAATTGATATACTTAGCGGCAAGAGGTCAGTGTTATTCGGAAATTGATCGCGCCGCCAGTCGCTGGTTGCGATTTAGGAGGCCAAACGTGCAAAGCGACGCAGTTCAGTTGGTCCATTGTCCCCGCTGCCTGGCCAGCGATGTCCGCTTGTCCCGCCAGCGCAAGGCGTGGGATCCGGTCATGCGGATCGTCCTGCTGGCTACGCCGCTTCACTGCTGCACATGCGCCAAGCGGTTTTATCGGCGCGTGGGCCCCCCGGATCTGCTCCCGCCAACTGCGCTTGGCCGCCCGCATGGAGCCGTTCCCGAGGTTCTTCCGGTCGTTGAAGAGCGCGCCCCAGTGATTCTGGTCATCGAGCATTCCATTCCATTCTCGAGACTGATTCGCAAAAGACTCTCGCGCCGCGGGTTTGTGGTCATCTGCGCGAAAGCGCCCGAAGAGGGGCTGGTGATGTTTCAGGCGCAGCCGCGGATCGATATGGCGGTGATGGGCCTGTTGACGCCAACGGCGGGCAATCTCGATCTGGCTGCGGAACTGGAGCGGCTGCGGCCGGGCCTTCCGTTGCTCTATCTGGTCGGCGCTGCGAAAACCATCGCCGTTTGCAGCATTGAAGCGCAGGCGCCAGGCTCGGTGCTGGTCGTGCCGTTCACGGAAGAAGAGCTTATCGCGCGCGTCGGCTCTCTTCTGGAAGCGGCGGCGCGGCAAGGATACGAAGAGCGACTGTGGGCACGGCTGCTGGCCGTTTCGGATTGGATTCCGTCGCCGGTCTCGATGCTCCAGGTCTACGAAACCCGGCAGGCCACGCTTGCCGAAAGTCATGTGGCCACGCTGAGCGCCGCCAACATTCTGCATGCTTTCCGGACGACGGACTGCACGGCAGCGCCGTTTGGCGTGACCGTATGCGCACGCGACGTTGCCCGCGCGCGCGGCCTCATCGGGCGGGCCTCCGACGAGAGGCGGTTCGTGGTGGCGGCGTAGACGGGATCGGAGCACCGATTTTTTAGCGAGTGAAGCGAGCCAGATACGGGGCATTCCCCCGATATAGCCGGGGCAGTCGGGGGCTTTGACGGCGGCGCGGGATCGCGAAGATTACACAATTTTTACGGCTTACGCGCATTTGTGGTTTCCGGGGGCGGGATACTTGTGGTTGATAGTCTCCAGTTGAATCCATGCGCTCTAAGAAGGTCGTCTTTTTCTTCCCAGCTTTTTCGAGTCAAGAGGCCACCGCGCCGCTAGGGATTCTGGCCGTGTCCACGCCTCTGCTGCGAGCGGGCTATCAGGTCACGCTCATCGATTCCACCATCACGCCCAATTTCCAGAAGCGCGTCATCGAAGAACTCAAAGACGCGCTCTGCCTGGCCGTCTCTCTGGTCACCGGGCCGATGATCAAGGAAACGGTGCAGATCGCCCGCGCCGCCAAACAACTCTATCCCGACAAGCCGGTTGTGCTGGGGGGGTGGCATCCTTCGCTGCTGCCGCACCAGACGCTCGCGCCCGAATATATCGACATCGTGGTGAAAGGGCAGGGCGAAGAAGCGTTCCTTGAAATCGTCCAGCGAATCGAAGCGGGCGAATCCATGCAAGGCATCGCCGGAGTGGGCTACAAGGAAGACGGCCGCATCGTATTTAATGCGCCGCGCGCCTTGAAGCCGATTCGAGAAATGCCGCCGAAAGCCTATCACCTGGCGGATTTTGACGCGTATGAGCGGGTGTGCGGACGCCGCTGGGCCATGTATACTTCGAGCCTCGCCTGTCCCTACGATTGCGCTTATTGCACCAATAGCGGCGTCTACGGACGCAAGTGGAACGCGCTCGACCCCGACCAGGTAGTGGAGGAAACTACGGACCTGGTTTCCCGTTACCATCTGCAACTGCTGTGGGTGGTGGACGACAACTTTCTGGTGGATAAGGAACGCGCGCTCGGCATAGCGGAGGGGTTGGTTCGCCGCGGCGTGCAGTTCGACTGGAGCATCCAGGGCTCAACCAACCTGGTAAACCGTTTCACCGTGGAAGAGCTGAAACTGCTGCGCCGCGCCGGTCTTTCGCAGGTGGCGCAAGGCGCCGATAGCGGCTCGCCGAAGGTTCTCAACCTGATGAACAAGACTTTTCAAAAGGTGGAGACGATTCACGCCGCGGCCGACAAGCTTTCGCAAGCGGGCATTCGTCCTTCGTTCAATATCATTTTCGGCTTTCCCGGTGAGGGCCGTGCGGAGCGGCGCGAATCGATCCAACTGGTGATGCAGATCTGCCGCAAGTATCCGGGCGCGGAGTTCTGGACCAATATCTTTACGCCGTATCCCGGCGCGCCCATCATGGAGCGCGCATTTGAGCTGGGCATAGAGGTGCCGAAGACGCTCGAAGGCTGGGTGGATTTCTTCCCGCGCTACACGGTGCTGCCCTGGCTCAAGGGCAAGAAGCACGAAGAGGTGCAGACCATGCGCGAGTATATGCGCGTGGCTTTCCATCGCAAGCCTATCGGAGTGCAGCGGAAGAAACTGGTGAACCGGCTGGTGCACCGCATGATCAGCTTTCCCGCGCGCTGGCGGTTGGACCACGATTTTTACGAGTACCCTTTCGAACTCCGGTTGAAAGACGCGGCGAATAAATGGTTCGCGCCGCCTAAGCCGAAGGTGGATGCGCAGATGCTGGGGACGGAGGTTGTTACTTGTTAAGCCGCGTGCCAGACTCGCGCAAGGTGGACTCGCGCAAGGTGGTGCTTTTCCTGCCGCCCTATGCGGGCAAGGTGCTGGGGCCGCCGCTCAGCTTGCTTAGCCTCGCGGGATCGCTGCGAGAGGCCGGTTACGAACCGTGTCTCATCGACGGAGCGCTCGATCGGAATTTCGCCGAGACGGTGGCGCGGGAAATCGGCAGCGCTCTGTGCTTCGGCGTTTCGCTGCTTACCGGGCCGATGATCCGCGACGCCATGGAGATGGCGCGGCTGGTGCGCAAACTGCGGCCCGAGCTTCCCGTGATCTTCGGAGGCTGGCATCCAAGCCTCGCCAGCGCGCAGACTCTCAGCGAAGATTTCGTCGATGTTGTAGTTCGGCACCAGGGCGAAAAGACGCTGGTCGAAATTCTGCAAAGGCTGGAATCGGGCAACACGCTGGACCTGGTTCAGGGCTGCTGGTTCAAGCGCGACGGACGCATTATCCAGAATCCCGACCGGCCTGCCGCTCCCCTATCTTCGCTACCCGCGCCGGCCTACGACCTGATCGATTTCGACGCGTACGAACGCGTCAGCGGGGAACGCAAGCTGCCCTACGCCAGCAGCATCGGCTGTCCGTACGCCTGTAATTACTGCACGGATATGGTATTTTACAATCGCCGGTTTAATGCCTTTGACGTTAAGCAGGTGGTGGAGGAGATGGTGGGGCTGGTGCGCGAACACCGTTTGACTGAAGTGGCGCTGCTCGATTCCAATTTTCTGGTTGACGTGCGCCGCGCGCTTGCCATTGCGAAGGGAATTCTGAGCTCGGGGCTGCGATTCCACTGGAGTTTCCAGGCATCCACAGATTTACTTTGCCGCATGGCCGACGAAGACGTGCAAACGCTGGCGGACAGCGGAGTGAGCCATATTGGATTCGGAACGGAATCCGCGTCGCCGGAGGTTCTGCGGCAGATGAACAAGGCGCATCAGCATATTCCGGATATGTTTGAAGCGGCCCGCAAGTGCGCCAGGGCCGGGATTCGCGTGACGTACAACCTGATTTTCGGCTATCCCGGCGAAGAGGATCGCCATCGGCGGGAGACGCTGAAGGTGATGGGAGAGATTGCCGAGCGCTTCGACAACGTGAGTTTCTCGCCCAACGTTTTCACGCCTTATCCCGGCATTCCCATCTGGCCGCAGCTGCGGAGCATGGGCCTGGAGGAGCCGCAGTCGCTATTGGAGTGGGCCGACATCGATCTGGGAATCACCAGGCTGCCGTGGCTGCAGGGCAAATCGTTCGACTCTCTGCAGCGCGGAATCTCTTATTTTCTGCTGGACAATCAGATCAACAAGACGCGCCGGCGGTCGAAATGGGGCGCGACGCAATCGATTCTGCGCGCCGCCAGAAGGCCGCTGCACTGGCGCATTCGCAATTATTCCTTCGCCTGGCCGCTGGAGCTTTGGCTCTCGATGGCGAATCAGTGGCTGGTAGTGAGGCGATCTCTGCTCACCGGGCAATCTTTGAGTCTGGAGCTGGCGAAGACGCGCGAGCTGGCAAAAGCGCGGTAGATTTCGTTTATGGCCGATGTTCTGCTGACGCATAGCAACCACATCTACTTCGACCGCAAGCAGGTGAAGAAGATGCAGCCGTATCCGCCACTGCAGACGCTGCTGGCCGCGGCGGCATTGCGGGAGCGCGGCATTGGTATCGGGTTGTTTGACGCCACTTGGAATAATCCCGAGCAGGGTTTTGCCGCGGCGCTGGAGGCTCATCGGCCCAGCCTGGCGGTGGTTTGCGAAGACGATTTTAATTTCCTCTCGAAGATGTGTCTGGGGCGCAACCGCGAAGTTGCGTTCTCAATGGCTGCCGCGGCCCGGGCCAGGGGAATCCCCAGCGCCGCGCACGGATCGGATGCGTCGGACCATGTGACCGAGTATCTCGATGCGGGTTTCGATTTTGTTTTGATCGGAGAGGTGGAGACTACGCTGATGGAACTGGCGGAGGGCAGGCCGCGCGCTTCCATCGACGGGCTTGCCTATCGGGATGCCTGGTCCATTCGGCGAAACGCGCCACGCGAGCTGCGTACGGATTTGGAAACGCTGCCGCAGCCCGCCTGGGACCTGGTGGACATGGATCAATACCGGCAGGCATGGCAGCAGGCGCACGGCTATTTCTCGCTGAACATGGTCTCAAGCCGGGGATGCCCGTATCGATGCAACTGGTGCGCCAAGCCGATCTACGGCAACAGCTATCATGCGCGGCCGCCGTTGTCTGTCGCCTCCGAAATGCTGCACCTGAAGGCGAGCTTTCAGCCCGATCATATCTGGTTCGCCGACGATATCTTTGCGCTTTCACCCAAGTGGACATTCGCTTTCGCGGCCGCGGTGGAAAGCCTGGGCGCGCAGGTGCCGTTCAAGATGCAGTCCCGGTGCGACCTGATGACGCGCGATACGGTGGACGCGCTTCGACGCGCCGGATGCGCGGAAGTATGGATGGGCGCGGAGTCGGGATCGCAGCGGATTCTGGATGCGATGGAAAAGGGCACGCGGGTGAAAGACATTTACCGCGCGCGTGAAAACTTGCGCGGCCACGGCATCCGCGCCGGTTTCTTTCTTCAGTTCGGCTATCCGGGCGAAACGTGGGGCGAGATTGAAGAGACCATCCGCATGGTTCGCGAGGCCCGGCCCGACGACATTGGAGTGTCGGTTTCGTATCCCCTTCCGGGTACGCGCTTCTATGAAACGGTGAGCGCGCAACTTGGCGAGAAGTCGAATTGGTGCGATAGCGCGGATCTGGCCATGATGTTTCGCGGCGAATACTCGAGCGAATTTTACCGTGCGCTGGCCGACGCGCTGCATGCCGAGGTGCGCGGCGGGTTCGACAGCGAGGCCGCGGATTGGGAGCGCGTGCGGGAACTGGAGCGCGCATCCGTCCGTCTAGCCGCGCCCAATGGGACGCCGTTCCCGGTGCTGCGCGAATCCGCCGGCGAGGCGTCATGAGACTCGGTGGGGCATGCTTTGGCCGACTGTGGCGCGCGCACTCCTGCGTGCAGCGTTCACACTTTTGTGAACGCGCTTCGGGCCGCGCGAGAATTTCCGGAGAGGCGTCATGAAGCTTCTGCTCACGCACGCTTATTTTGTGAGCGAAGATCCTAAAGAGCGCCAGATCATGAAGCCGTATGCGCCGTTGGGGATTCTGTATTTGTCGTCGCACCTGCGCGGCAAGGGTTTCGATGTCGATATTTACGATTCGACTTTTGGCTCGCGTGAAGAACTGTTCGCGATTTTGGATGCCGGGCCGCCCGCGGCCATCGGAATCTACGGCAACCTGATGACTCGCTGCAACGTGCTGGATATCGCCGCCAGGGCGCGCGCCACGGGATGGAAAGTCATCCTTGGCGGTCCGGAGCCGGCGAACTATGCCGACGAATACCTGGACGCCGGAGCCGATCTTATTGTGGCGGGCGAGGGCGAATACGCGCTGGAACTTCTAATGGGCGCGGGTATGGATCGATCGGCGTGGCCATCGGTTCCCGGGGTCATTTACCGCGCCGCCGATGGCTCGATGGTCCGCACGGGTCCCGCGCAACTGATTCCCGATCTCGATGCGCAGCCGTGGCCCGACCGCGAACGCGTGGACATTCCGCGTTATCTGAAGGCCTGGCGGGAGCACCATGGCACAGGCTCTGTCTCAGTGATTACGGCGCGCGGCTGCCCTTACCATTGCAACTGGTGCAGCCATTCGGTCTACGGCAAGACGCACCGCCGCCGCTCGCCCAAATCGGTTGTCGAGGAGGTGGCCTGGATCGCGCAGCGCTACCAACCGGACATGCTCTGGCTCGCGGACGATGTGTTCACTATTCATCCCGGCTGGATTCTGGAATACGCGGCGGAGATGAAGCGCCGCGGTTTGAAGATTCCGTTCGAATGCATCACGCGCGCCGACCGTCTGAACGCGCGTATGGCGGAGACGCTGGCGGCGCTGGGATGTTTTCGTATCTGGATCGGATCGGAGAGCGGCTCGCAGCGAATTCTGGACGCGATGCAGCGCGGCGTGAAAGTGGAGCAGGTGCGGGAAGCGGTTTCGCTCTGCAAGCAAAATGGCATTCAGACCGGCATGTTCCTGATGTGGGGCTATGAGGGCGAGGAGATCGAGGACGTGGAAGCTACCGTGGATCACGTCAAGCAATGCCGCCCCGATGTTTTTTTCACCACCGTTTCTTACCCCATCAAAGGCACGCCATACTTTGACAAAATCGCTTCCCGGCTGGTGAGCATTCGCCCTTGGGAAGCCGGCACGGATCGCGAGATTCGGGTGCGCGGACGCCACTCGGGAAAGTTTTATCAGCACGCCGACGAACTTCTGAAGCGCGAGATGGCCGCCGAGCCGGATGCCGGTAAGATTCTCGCCGCGCGCGAGGCGCTGCAAGCAACCTGCCATGAGGTGGAAGCGTGAGCGCGGCCGTATTCGACAGACTCGCGTCGCAGTACGACCGGCTCTGGAATCGCTCGGCCGTGGGTCTTTTGCAGCGCGAAGCTGTCTGGCGGCACATCGGTCCGCTTTTCAAACCGGGCCAGACCGCGCTCGACCTGGGCTGCGGCACGGGCGAAGATGCGGTGCGTTTGATGCAACACGGGGTACGGGTCCACGGGATCGACGCGTCTCCGGAGATGGTGCGAATCGCGCGCAGTCGCGGAGTGGATGCGGAGACTCTGGGCATTGAACATTGCGGGGAACACTGCGGCCTTCTGGAGGATGACGGGTGTTTCGATCTGGCCCTTTCCAATTTTGGCGCGATTAATTGCGTGGAAGATATCGAGGCTCTCCGCGATCCGCTGGCGCGCCTGGTTCGTCCTGGCGGCTATTTGGCGATCTGCGTCATCGGGCGTTTCTGCCTATGGGAGACGGCCTGGGCCTTATTGCGCGCGCAGCCGGCAAAAGCCTTCCGGCGCTGGCGCAAGAGTGCGATGTCCTCGCTGGGGATTCGTGTTTACTATCCTTCGAGCAAACGGCTGGAAGCTGCGTTCCATCCCCGGTTCACGCTGGTGAACTGGTGCGGAATCGGGTTATCCGTTCCGCCGTCGTATGTCACTCAATTGCCCGCCGGCGTGCTTCGAAAGCTGGACGCTTTCGACCGGCGCGTGGCGCACTGGCCTTGGCTGCGCGCCTTCGCCGACCACCGGCTGTTCGTCTTTGTGCGGAACTCATCATGCCAGTAAGCGCGAGACAAAGGTTTCTCGAAGACTACCGGACGATCCGGAGCGCTGAAGGGCGCGGCTCCGCGGAGCCATCGTATTATCGCGCGCTTCCCTACCGGGATTTGAGCGGAAAAAATTCCGCGCAGTGGACCATCCGCGGGAAGAGTTATCGCTATTTTGAACGCAAGATTCTTTCTCAAATCGAACGGAAAACCGGCCGCCCACTCGATGTTCTGGATCTCGGGGCGGGGAATTGCTGGATGTCCTACCGGCTTTCTCTGCGCCGGCACAAGCCTGTCGCGCTCGATATCTTTGCGGATGCCATGGATGGCTTGAGGGCGGCGCGTCACTACGGCTGCGCCCTTCCGCTGCTGGAAGCGGAGTTCGACCATCTGCCTTTCCGCGATTCGAGCTTCGATCTTGCGATCTTCAACGCGTCCATTCATTACTCGACGGATTACCGCCGGACTCTGTGCGAACTGCGGCGCTGCCTTCGCCCCGCCGGGCATTTTGTGATCATCGACTCGCCAATTTACCGGCTGCGCGAACACGGCGAGAAGATGCGCGCCGAGCGCCACGACGATTTTGAGAAACGCTACGGCTTCCGCTCGGACGCCATCCCCAGTCTCGAATTTTTCGACGAACAGACGGTGGCGGAATTGGCGGACGAGCTAAAAATTGAGTGGAATATTCATCGACCCTGGTATGGGTGGAAATGGTGGTGGCGTCCCTGGAGGGCGCGTTTGCTGGGCCGCCGGCCGCCATCGCGTTTCTGGATTCTGGACGGAGTGTTCGAGGTGGGACGGCCCCCCCTGGACCCGCTCTTCGCCCCGTCCACTCAGCCTCATGCAAGCCCCGGCAGGCCGACCGGGGGGTCGGCCGCGGACCAGGGGGTCCGCCCTACAAAATGATTATCATTCTCCATCCCCGCGCTACCAAGCCGAAGAATCGCCGCTTCCCGCTGGCGGCATTGGCGATTGCCGCCGTGCTTGAAGGCAAAGAAGAGTACGTCATCGTTGACGGCAATGCCGACCCACACCCGGAGCGCACGCTCGACCGCATCATGCGGGAAACCGGCGCCGAGCTACTTGCTGTTTCCGTAATGCCCGGTCCGCAAATGGCCGCCGCCGTCCCTCTGTGTCAGGATTTCCGCAGGAAGTATCCGCGGGTGCCGGTGGTTTGGGGCGGATATTTTCCATCCCTATATCCGGATGCTACGCTGAATGCGCCCTACGTCGATTTCGCCGTTCGAGGACAGGGAGAAGATACGTTTCTGGAGCTTCTCGCGGCTTTGCGCGGCTCGCGGAAATATGCCGGCATTCGCGGCCTCTCATATAAGGACGACTTCGGTATGCGCGCGCATAACGCCGAGCGGCCGATGAAGTCGCTCGACGAATTTCCCTGGCCGCCGTATCATCGCCTGGTCGACCCCGAAAAATATATTCTGCCTACGTTCCTCGGCCGCCGCACCGCAGTCCATCACGCGAGCATCGGGTGCCCGTTCCGCTGTAAGTTTTGCGGAGTGGTTCCCGTTCACGAGGGCCGTCAACGCATGGAAGGGCCTGAGCGCACCGCCGCCATCCTCACGCACTTGCAGCGCGAATACCGGATCGACGCCGTGCAGTTCTACGACAACAATTTCTTCCTCGCTGAGAGTCATGCCCGCGAACAGGCGGAGCGCATCGCTCCTTTGGGTTTGCGCTGGTGGGCGGAAGGCCGCGTGGACGCGATGCTCCGCTACTCGGATGAGACCATGCGCGCGCTGCGGCGCTCAGGCGCCACCATGATATTCTTCGGCGCCGAATCGGGCTCGGATAAAGTGCTGGCGGAAATGAATAAGCGCATCACCAGCTCGCAGACGCTCGAGCTGGCCGCGCGCATACGCCAGTTCGGAATCGTGCCGGAATTCTCTTTCGTATTTGGAAATCCCGCGGACCCGGCGGGAGACACCCGCGACACGATCCAGTTTATCCGCCGCATCAAGAAACTGAATCCGGACGCCGAGATCATCGTTCAGCATTACATTCCCACTCCGCATCCCGACGGCATGTACGGGAAAGTGGAAGGGAAGATCGAGTTTCCCAAAACGCCGGACGAGTGGGCGAGCGAGCGCTGGTACAACTTCACCGTGCGGCACGATCCACACCTTCCGTGGCTGCCCGATGCCGTCAAACAGCGGATCGATAACTTCGAGCTGGTAATCAACTCGCGCTGGCCCACCATCCAGGATATTCACCTGCCGCGGTGGGGCCGCAATATGCTGCGCACGCTGAGCCTGTGGCGCTACGCTCTGGGCGTTTACAATTTTCCATTTGAGTTGCAATGGGCGCAGCGGCTGGTCTCTTTACGAAAGCCGCGCCTGGAGAGCCTTTGAGTGCGCGTGACGGCCATCGAAGGGCATCGGATTTGGGCGGCCAGCTACGATGACGGCCTGAATCCGCTGCTTGCCCTGGAGGCTCGCGTTCTGCTGGAGAGGTTGACAGGGCTGGCCGGTTCGCGTTTTCTGGATGTCGCCTGCGGCACAGGCCGCTGGACGCGGATGGCCCAGCAGCGCGGCGCGCAGGTTTTCGGCGTGGATCTGTGTCCGGAAATGCTGTTCGAAGCCGCGGGCAAATCCGGCCTGGCCGGGCGTCTGAGCATCGGCGATGCCTGCCGCCTTCCGGTGGCCGATAGCGTGGCCGATCTCACGCTCTGTTCTTTTGCGCTGGGCTACATCGCGCCGCTACGCCGGGCGATTGTGGAAATGGCTAGGGTGACGCGGAAGGCAGCGCGCATTATCGTCACCGACCTGCACCCTTGCGCGGTAGCCGCGGGTTGGACAAGGTCCTTCCGGTCGGAGTGGCAGGTGTATGAGATGGATCATCATCCCCACGCGATCGCGGACTGGGAAGCGGCGGCCGCATCGGCTGGACTGGCGCTGGAGTGGCGCCTCGATGCGTGCTTTGCCGAACCGGAGCGAGCGATCTTCAACCGGGCGGGGAAAGATTCGTCGTTCGAGGAATTGAGGCGGATTCCGGCGGTGCTTGCCATGTGCTGGTCTAAACCGTGAGGTCCAAATCATGAGGCCGAAGACATGCGACTGACCGGCGCCAGAGTAGCTCTTGGCGCCACTTCGGCTGAGCGCATCGATCTCGCGATTTGCCGCGGCCGCTTTCTGCCGCTTGGAAGTTCCGCCGCTCACGGACCTGAGCTGAATCTGGACGGCCGCTTGATCCTTCCCGGACTGATCAATTGCCACGACCATCTGGAATTCAATCTGTTTCCGCGGCTTGGCCATGGCCCGTATCCGAATGCCACCGCCTGGGCGGAAGACATCCACCATCCCGATCGTTCACCCGTGAAAGAACACCTGGCGGTTCCCAAGGCGGTGCGCCTGGCGTGGGGCGGATTGAAAAATCTCTTGAGCGGAGTCACTACTGTGGCGCACCACAATCCGTACGAAGAGGTGTTCGATAACGGCTTCCCCGTGCGCGTGGTCAAGCGATTTGGATGGGCGCATTCGCTCCACTTTTCCTCGGCCATCGCGAATCGCCACCGCGCCGCTGCGAAGCGCCGGCCTTTCCTGATACACGCCGCCGAAGGGACGGACGCGAGCGCCGCCGCGGAGATTCCGGAGCTTGAGCGAACGGGAGTTTTGCGCCGCCACACGGTTCTGATCCACGGCGTAGGAGTAGATTGCGCTTCGATGAAGCTTTTGCTGAGGCGCCGGGCTTCGGTAGTCTGGTGCCCCAGTTCCAATCTCTTCATGCTGGCGCAAACTCTGCGGCCCGAGGTGCTGCGGTCCGGCATCCCCATTGGCTTGGGAACGGATTCAGCGCTCACTTGTCAGGACGACCTGGCCGGCGAACTCCGCGTTGCGCGCCGTGCGAGTTGCCTGGCGGCAGCGGATATTTACCCGATGGTGACCAGCCAGGCCGCGCGCATGCTCGGGCTGAACCGCGGCGAAGGTGAGATTCGGGAGCATGGCATCGCCGACCTGGTTGCAGTGCCCGATTCCGGCCGTGACCCCGCGGACGCGTTGCAGGAATACTGCCCGGACTTAGTGATTCTCGGAGGCAAAATCCAACTGGTCTCTCAAAGTCTCGCCGCGCGGATCGACCCTGTGCTCACTCGTCACTTGCAGAAGATTGAGTTGGAAGGGCGGGGCGCCTGGTTAGTGAACGCGGATGTCTCTCTGCTGAAGGCTGCAACGGAGGCCGTGCTAGGCGCTGATTTCCAGCTTGCGGGAAGGCGGGTGCGAGTGTGAATCCGATTCTGGAATCGTTGCCAGTGTTGATTCTGTATCCGCACAGCCGCTGTAACTGCCGGTGCGTGATGTGCGACATCTGGAAGACGGATTCCACGCGGGAAATCAGCGCCGCTGAATTGGAGAGGCACGGGGAAGACATAGCCCGATTGCGCGTCGAGTGGGTGGTGTTCTCCGGCGGAGAGCCGCTGATGCACTCCGACCTTTTTCGCTTGTGCCGATTCTTGCGGGAGCGAAAGATTCGCACCACCCTGCTGAGTACGGGGCTTCTACTCGAGCGGCACGCGAACCAGATCGCGGAATGGGTGGACGATGTGATTGTGTCACTCGACGGGCCGCCGGAAATCCACGATGCGATCCGGCGCGTGCCGCGAGCCTTGGAACTGCTGGCCGCCGGGGTGGCCGCACTGCATAAAAGGAAGCCGGACTTAGCGGTTACCGCCCGCTCGACTGTCCAAGGACTCAACTGTGCCCACTTACGCGCCACTGTGGAAGCCGCTCGCGGTCTGGGAGTGAAGTCTATCTCATTTCTCGCTGCCGACGTACAGTCAGAGGCCTTCAACCGGCCCAGCAGATGGGGCACAGAGCGTCAGAATCAGGTGGCGCTGGGGCCCGGGCAGATTTCCGTTCTGGAAGACGAAGTGGAAAGGTTGATTGGCGCCGGGGAGTGCGGCGGCTTCGTGGTGGAGTCTGCTGAAAAGCTACGCCGCATCGTCGATCACTTTCGAGCTCATCTGGGACTCCAACACGGGGTAGCTCCCCGCTGCAACGCACCGTGGGTTTCGGCGGTTCTCGAAAGCGACGGAGTTATGCGGCCCTGTTTTTTCCATCGCCCCATCGGCACTGTTGGCATGGGCGCATCGCTAATGGAGGTGCTGAACGGGCCTGCGGCGGTCGGCTTTCGGCGAGGCCTGGATGTTTCGACGAACGCCATTTGCCGGCGCTGCGTGTGTTCGCTGAATTGGAAAGGCGGGACGTGTAAGTAGCGTGCCCGCGCTTCTGGCTTAGTACACCGTTTCATAAATACGCCGACGTATCGAGGCCCCGGAAAGACGCGTTCCCATGAGTGTGAACGCTGCACGCACGAGTGCGTACGCCACGATTCGCTAGCTATAGCTGGCCCAGGGACTGATCTCGCGCAGGAAAGCGCCGATGCCTCTCGGGAACGTGTGGCCTGTGCGCCGATTCGCGCGGCGCCATGCTTCCCACGCATTTCCCGCCAGCACGCCCGCCAACAGATAATAGACCACGCCTGCCAATTCGAAAAATGCATAACTGATAGCCGCCACGATCAGGCCGCACACGATCTGATCGGGATGCTTCGCCGGCGATGTAGGTGGATCGGTCAGGATGACGAACGCGAAAAAGAGCGCCGCCTCGACGTCGGGACTCCGGAATATCTCGGCAACCGATAACGGATCGCTCACGAATGCCGTAATGGTAAACAGCGCGAAGTACGCTCCCAGAAACGCCAGCACCAGCGGCATCTTTTTGACCCGGTCGGCGATAAACACGCCCGCCGCGATCAGCGCCACTTTCGCGACTGGTATCCCATCGGGCAGCGCGCCCCACCAACTCTGGCCTGTGTGGAAGATGTAAAAACTGGCGATAATAGCCAGCGCCGCAGGATTGAAAACGTTGGCCGCGCGCGAGCGGAAAACGTACTTACTGAGAATCGCGATCACCGAGGTGATGGCAGTGACGTACCACGGCTCCTGCGCCCGTAGCACCATCGCCACGATCATGGCGGTGAGCACGGCGCCGCTCGGAAACTCCCAGGATTTCTTTCTCACGCGAAGGATCAGCGCATCTACGAGGCCCGCGGCAATGGTCGCGCTTGCGAGGCCGGCCGCCGCGCTGCGGCCCTGGCCCGGCAAACCCATGGCGGCAAAGACCCCAAGAATAATCGTGAGCAGGCCCTTGGGGGTCTTGAAGAATTTCCTGATCCGACGCCCGACCACGCTAAGCCCCATGGCACAGGCCTCGCGTTTCGAATCGCTCGAGCTCCGGCGTAACGATCAGTCCCTCCACGCCCATACGATCGAGAAGCTCGATCCCTTCTTCCGGGCCAAGCACAAATGCGGCCGTGGCGAGCGCATCCGCCAGCATCGCGCCGGGGGCGACCACGGTCGCACTCGCCACGGCGAGGGCTGGCGCGCCGGTACGCGGGTCCAGGATGTGATGCGCATCGCCGCCAGGAGTCCGCCGCTCGTAATCGCCGGAGGTGCATACGGCCTGGTTCGAAATGCGGAGAGAAGCGATGAGCGCGTGCTCGTCTCGCGGGTGGCGGATGCCGACGGACCAGGGGGCGCCGTGCTCGTTAGATCCACCGAGGTAGAGGTCGCCGCCGGCATCGATGGCAAAATCCGCGAATGGATGGAGCTCGCGCGCGGCTGTATCCACGGCGAGGCCCTTTGCCACGGCGCCAAGGTCGAGCGTCAAGGGACGGTGGAGCGTGATGGTCCTGCGATCCGGATCGAGATGCACGTCCCGGTAGCTGACATTGTCATCGGGGGTGCGCGGGTTGCGAACGATCTCTCCGGTGCGATGATCCCGGTTGAAGCCGCGCGCCTCCATCCGGTGGCCGACAACCGGGTCGAACGCGCCGCCGGTAATCTCCGCCACCATCAAGGCAAACTGTACGGCTTCATAAAGGATAGCGCTCGCCGGCGCCGCCACGCCGATCTGCGCCGTGAGCTGCATCAACTCGCTCCGCTCGCTGAAGCGCGTACAGCGCTCTTCGATCTCGTGAAACCATCCAAAGGCGCGATCGATAGCGGCATGGGCAGCGGCTTCACTGGCGGAGCGGACGACGTGAATGGTCACCAGCGTGCCCATCGCGACCTCGGTGCGGATGGGCAAAGCCGATCGCTCCCTGGCCGCTCACTTCGCCTTGCTCAAAGCTGCGACCACCGCGCCGTAGAAAGCGTCGGCGCTCTGGGTGGCGCCGGAGACATAATCGACGTCGGGGCTTTGCCGCTGGGCCACTTGCGGAGGCAATCTGTCAATTACGGAACAGGAATAGCGCGTCCGGCATTGAGAGATGGCCGCGGACGCGATGCGCCCGCCTTCGATCACTACCGACGCCTCGATATCACCGTGGCGTGAATAGCCCCAGCCGGTGTAGGCGCCGTCTTTCCACAGAGGCGCGGGGGGTGCGGCCGGAGCCACCTCGGTCTTGATTTCGGCAGCAGGCGCCGGCGGCTCAGCGGCCTGAATGACCTCGGGTAAGGCGGCGACGGCGACGGGGGACGACGGCGCTGGAATTGCGGCGGGCGAAGGCTGCTCCGCGCCGGCCGAAGCAGGGGGCGCTGCCGGGACGGGTTCGACGGATGCGATCTGGCTGCGTTTCGCGGCCGCATTGTGCGCCGAGATTGCAACCGTAGGAGAGGGCGCGGCGACAGGGGCGGCGGGAGTCGCGGGCGGCAACTCTGCTATTGGCGACGCAGCTCGCGGCGAGTTTGGAACGGCCACGCGCCGCTCAGCAATCTGCGCCGCAAACCGGTTGGCGGCGGACTGGGTTCGTACATATCCCGTGACATACACCGCGAGCACCGCCGCGCAGCTTGCGGAGACCAGACTATTCGCAGTCTTCTTATTGGAACCGCTCTGCGTCATACTCAATAGATTATATACAACCGACGCCGACGCGCATCGATCTGCGCATCACTTGGTTGTGACGCGGCGCCCGATAATCATTTTCACAAGCAGGTGATCGGAACCGCCCGTCAGACCTACGCCAACGCCGAAGTTGAACTCCCATTTCGGACTCACGTTCAGGTCGGTCACGGCGAAGACCTGCTGCTGTTGTTGCTGGAGCGGGTCAAAGCCGGTAATGGGACCTAGCGCGCCGTAGTATTCGAAGCCCACATTGACGGCCTTCGTTACGTCGTAGCCCACTTTGACATTGGGCGAGAATGTGACGCCCTTGGGAACCGACGGGCCGTGAAACGAACGGTCGACGGTCGGGTTGAAACAGAGATACAGCCTGCCGATGGTCTTATCCACGATGGGACGTATCTCGATGGTCCACGTGTCCGGGGAATAGACGGCGCGCTGATAACCGACCTCAGTCGACAGACTGACGCCGACGGGCCATTTCCACGACTTGGGGACGGCGACCCGCGGCCGGATATGGTCACCGACCCATTGCCAGCCGACCCTCACATCGGCGCTGGTAAAAACATAGAAGCCCAACTCAAACCAGTCATTGAAGCCGTGCGTGATCTCAAGCGTTTCGTGCAACTGGTGTTCGGTGGGATACATGCCACCGACGATAGTCTTGCTGCCTTCGAAAGTAAAGTTGCTGTGTAGCTCGAACATAGTGGCGCCGGGATCGACAAGATCGGAACCATAGACCTGTATCTCATAACTACCCTGGGCGTGAAGAAGGCCGAATGGAGCGGCGGCCATAGCCGTCAGCAAGAGGATTCGCTGTATTGTCATTGATTCGGTGACTCATTATCCCACGCGATTCTGCGGGAGACGCCTTCCGGGAAGTAAATTCCGTTGGCGGTATCGTCCGGCGCGCCAGGAGACAGGTGCGCCGAGCAGAGCCGAGGCTACCACGGCGAAACGATGTTGGCTGAGTCCCCTCTCACCTTACTCCTGGCAAACCATCCGAGTTGGCGAGACTCAATAAAACGCGTAGGATAGTGTACATGTTCAGTGCCTGCCGGGTCGCGATGGAAGGCAAGGGCGACAATTTGCCACCCCCTTCATACGGCAACGGGGCAGTAATGTCCCTGAGACTGCACTCGCGTGTTCCAGTTCTGCGCTTCGTCCCGGGGCAACTTGCGGAGTTGTCGGACGTCATTATGGGTAGCGCCCTTGGGTATTCGATCAGCTGCTTCACCGTGCTCCAGCAGTAGCCGCAGTCTCCCGGTCGTCCGCCGGCTCGGACTTCCGATTGCGACTGTGGCTTTGATTCCGGGAATCCTGCTGGCGCAGTTGACTACTGGCGCCATCGAGGGGATTCTGCGCGCTCCGGATGGCCGCCCAGTGGCTAGCGCACCGATACTTGTCACAGGCGGGGCCGGTTTCCACACCGTCATTCATTCGAACTCGAGCGGCGAGTTCGCCATGACGCTGCCCTATGGACGATACCGTTTGTCGGTTAGTTTCCAGCCTGGGGCCGCGACCTCCAGCGTCAGTGTTATTGTCTCTCCCTTGCAAACCGTGCGGCTCGATCTGGTTCTGGAGACATCGGGAGCGATCCGTAGCGTGCAAGCCTCGGCGGCGTTGACGATGGGTGTTTGGACCGACGCGACAAGCGGGCGTGTGTATCCCGAGGCATTAAGCTTGCCGGGAATACTGCTGAGCCGCGAGCCGTCGAGCGTGACTGAGCCACTCGATTTCACCGGCCTCGGCGACAACCGGCTGGCGGTCGAGTCACAGCGCGGAATCTCGTGGACCGACGTGCAATATAAGCTCCAGGGCATGGATGCGACTGACTCCTATCAACCCGGACTGCCGGCGATCTTGCCCGACGTCGAAGCGCTTGATGATGTGGTGGTGCGGAGTGCGTTTGCTCAGACAGCTTCATCGAGCGCCGGCACGGAGGCCGGCCTGTTCCTGGCGGAGCCGGGCGCACTCTGGCATGGCGGGTTTTCCACCGCGAACACGGGCGCCGCGCTGTCTTCGACGAACCTGCCGCCGCCGGCCGATCGCGGACTGGTGCAGCAAGCGGACCAATTTCGCTGGTTCACGCGAGACCGTTTGGAGATCGGCGGGCCGCTGACCAGGTGGGCGGAGTTTTATGCGTCGGGAAGCGGCCAATGGGCCTCGCAAACCGAGCCGCTGGCCGCGCCCGGAACAGATCAGCGCAGCCGGTTGCTGTTCGGAAACGCGCGGGGCCGCGTGCGGGCCGGCAACAAAGATCGATTCGATGCGCTCTACAGCGGATCGCGGATCGACCTCTCGGATGGAGGCAGACCGGCGGGCCTCGAAGCATTGACCGGCAACCGCCTGGCGCCGTCTTTCGTTTTGCCGGGCGGATTCGCCGGCGATCCGGAGACCGATCATTTCGATTTCGTTCAGATGGGCTGGACACACCTTCTGAACGAGTCCTCCGGCACGGGCGTCATCGAGGTGCGCTACGAATATTCGACGGCGCACGTCGATACCAGCACTGCGGTGAACGGACAAAGCCGCATAGAGTTATTGGGCGGCATGGTTTCAGGGGCGCCGCCACTTGCAAACCTGGGTATCCGCCCGCGACACGAGATCGAAGCAGCGTGGCAGCCCGCTGTTTTGCGTGCTTTGGGGACTCGCCATCAGATTGTTGCCGGTGGAGGATGGGAGAGGTCTGAGCCGCAGAACCGCTTCAACACTCCTTCCGGCATGAACCCGATCACTGCCGCCGGAATCCCTGCGTTCGTCGAGGAGTTTAACACGCCGCTCGATTCGCGCGAGCTCGTGCAGTCGCTCTCAAGTCTTGCCGCGGACCACATCAGCCTGACGCCTTCCCTGTCACTCGATGTGGGCGCTTTGGCCGATTTCTCGCGCGGTTCGCTGCCGGCTCAATCCAGCCCTGCGGGGGCATTTGCGCCTGTACGGACATTCGCCCCGCAGCCGGATTTGATCGTTTGGAATAGTCTCTCGCCGCGCGCCGGCGTTGCGTGGCAAGTCCCGCATTCCCACGGATTGGTTCTTCGAGGCACTTACTTTCGCTTGTACGCGCCGCTTGCGGGAAGGTATCTGGATTTCGGAAATCCCAATAGTCTTGGCGGGAACGCCTATCAATGGCTCGCATCCAACGCCAGCGACTCGTTTCAACCTGGCGAGCAAGGGAGTCTGCTGTTCCGCTTTGGCGGACCTTACTCGTCGATCTCTCCGTCACTCCGGCGGCCTTACTCGGACGAGTTCGACATTGGCGCACAGTTCCATTTCGCGCCGCGAAGCGTCGCCAGCATTCACCTGTTCCGCCGCGACGACTAGGATCGTATCGCTGCCATCGATATCGGCGTGCCGGCGCAGGCGTTCACTCCCGTCTCGATCCTCGATCCTGGACCTGACGGAATTCCAGGCACGTTCGACGACCAACGCCTGACGGTCTACGCGCAGAACCCCGCCACGCTGGGCCAGGACCGGTATTTGTTGACGAACCCCGGTGGACTGAGCATGCTCAATACGGGTCTGCTGGCGGAGGCAGGCACGGAGTGGAGGCGACTGGCGCTACACGCGTCTTTCGTGGCGGAGAAGTCGTACGGACCTACCAACCCGGGCGACTCAGTGTATGAAAACGATCCCGGTGTTATCGGCTCTCTCTATCTCGACCCCAACTATGCCATCAATTCCGCCGGCAATAGCTTTGTCGACCGGGCCTACGTGGGTAAGATTCAAGCCACTTATCGAATGCCGTCAGCCTGGGGCGGAATTCAAGTTTCCAGTGTTGCGGACTATATGGACGGGCTACCCTTTGCGCGCGAGCTACTTGTAACGGGACTTCCGCAGGGTCCGTTCCTGGTAGAGACGACTGCGCGCGGGAGTATCGGGGAAGGCAACCGCGCTCAGTACGTGGCCAATTGGAATCTACGGATCAGCCGGCAATTCGAGCTACCCATCGGGAGATTTACAGTATCGGCCGACATTCTCAACGTGACTAATGACGGGCAAAGACTCGAGGAGGACGATCTTAGCGGCCCGACATTTAACCTGCGATTGCCGGTGTCGATTCAGCCGCCACGCTGGGTGCGCGTGGGCTTCCGATACGAGTTCTGACACGACGAGCCGAGCCGCCGGATGCCTTGCGGGCGACCAGTGGCTCGGCATCGTGACCGATTCTACCTTTAGAACCTGTAACCGAAACCGACCGAAGGCTCGGCGCGGTGGGTTACGCGATCGGGACCCAGCGTATCGCTCAGCCCGAAGGTGGGACTATCGTAAACCAAGCCCCGATACTCGGCCCGAAGGAAGATGTGCTTCACCAAGTTGAAGTCGGCGCCCGCGCCATAAACGAACGCGGCGCGAGACTGCGTCGAAGCCCCGGGCGCATCCGTGGGATCGAAGATCAGAGCGCCGGCGCCGGCTTCGGCAAAGGGCGTGAAGCGCCGCAGAGGATGCCGGTAGACATACGCCGCGGTTACTTCGTCCTGATGCGCCTTCACTCCCACAGGGCCGGTTGGCAAGCCGTACGTCTGCGTGTTGAGCGAATAACCATAGTTCACTTCCACGCCGTTATCGTTTGTGAAGAAGAAGCGATAATTGGCGAGCACGCCGCCGCTATCCGAAGCGCTTTGCTGCACTCCGTTGTCAGTCGTACTCTTCACGAAGCTGCCAAAAGCCTGAACGCTAACCTCGGACCGGCCGGCTTCCTGGGCGAATGCCGGCAGCGTTGCCACTGATGCTGCCAATATAATCGTCGCTACACTAACTGTTCTGAACATTGTCTTAACTCCCTTTTATTTAGAATAGGCCGCTGTGAAGCTTATAGGCCTCTTAGTAACCTGCAATCTAAAAGAGCAAGTCACGGGCCAAAGCACTGGAGTGTTGTCTTTTTGGAAATACAACGACTTACACAACTCCGAGTGGCGCATTATTTTGTAACTGTCAGCGGAAGGAGTGTCAGGCGCCGGATATCGGGCACTAACGTGGCGATTTGCCGTCGGACGGGGCTGAGCGAAGCGCGTTCACACGATTGTGAACGCTGCACGCACGAGTGCGTGCGCCACCACGAGACTTGGCCTAACGCTGCTCGATGACCGGCGCGGGAGGAAGAACCGGGTCGGTGTAGGGACGCTCATGGATGGTCAGCTCCGCGAGCCCAACCAACCGCGTATCTACCGATAAGTGCGTGACCCGCTCTTCGGCGGATCCGGCGCGCAGGGCCGTTTCCTGAACAATGGTGACGCGCTTCAGGAATATGGAAGGTTGCTTGACTAAGTATCCGGACTGGCGCACGACGGCGCCAGTCTCGCCGTCAATCCACAATTCGCCTTTGATGAGGCCCTCGCGCTTCTTCCGCGGGGCGATAAGAAAGACATAGATTACTTTGGCGTCCGTATTTACGGCGCACTTGTAGCGGAATTTGTAATTCGCGGGACTGATCGCAACCGTAGAGGCGGGGATGGCCGCGGCCCGCACCTCTGCGCTAAGGTAACGAGCGATCACTTGCCTGGTAACGGTGTGATCTCCCGCGATTTCGAGCACTTGATAGTTGGGCTGCCCAAGCGGCAACAGACGACGGATGGCGCGCAGGCGAGCCCGCTTCTCAAGTTTCGGCAGCGCCGCTTCGATCTCGACGGTTTCGAGATTCCAGGGACTCGCCTGCTCCAGACCGGCGGTGTAACGCGCAAAGGCGATGGCGGCTGGAGTGGTTGCTACTTGAGTGATGGAGTCCGCGATAAGCGTGTCGGCGGCCTGAGCATGGGAAGCCAGCAGAGCTATCATCAGTACGATGACTCGCGGCAGTATGGCGGATCGAAGAGACGGTTGGACGGCGGGCAGCCCATGGGGCCGCGCCACAGGTGTTTGCGCCGGAGGAAGTCTGTCGCGGTCCCACGGCACGGAGTAGCGGCGGCCACAGGCGCCACATTGATATTGGCCGTGAATGGGCCACATGGGCGAATCGTGCATCAGGCCGCACCAAAGCGTGCCGGTTCTGCCGGTTGCGATCAGCCAGGCAGCGTACAGGCGATCGATATTGTGTCTCGTCTTTTCCAGCATGTAACCCCTCACTCGCAATCGCCCGCGCCAATGTTCGCATTACGGCGCTCCATAACCTGTTCGAGAATGTCCTGAGTGGACAGACCGGCTCCGAGGAAGGCTACTCCGCTGCGATGCATCGACTGGAGCAGGCGCCGTCCGGCCTGGTCGATACAGGTGACGCTCTTCAGGTCCACTGAGATCTTCCGGTTCGGCTGTTTTGCATGAGCTTCATGCCAGCAGTCCTTGAGTAGCTCGAGCTCGAAAGCCCCGGCCAGTCTCCCTTCGACCTGTAGTATTAACTGGCCATCGGATTCTTTCATCTGAATCCTTATCATTGGTTCCCAACCATCACCTGAATTCCGCAGACGGCGCCGCTTCCGGCGTTTACCGAACGGCCAGCGCCGGGATGCGTCACGGCTTGGCGCGAAACAAGGTATCTCTGCAGCGTAAGAACGATAACTGCCACTGAGAAACCAGCGGCGGCATCGGTGAAGTAATGATACCGGCCGTAAACCGTTGCCACCGCGATCAGCAACGCTGTGACATACAAGAAGCGGCTGACCCATTTGTGCTCCGGCAGAGCCTGCCGCATACCGAAGGCAGCGGAAAACGCGCCGGCTACATGGGCGCTCGGGAAGACGCTGGAGTGAATGCCGTAATTGCCCAACATCCACAAGTTGAAACGCCGGAAGACCGTATCGTAGGCTGGAAAATCCTGTCCGAAAAACACCACGCGCGGCGGCTCCGAGGGCCAAAACGGAAACTGCGCGTAGCAAAGCAAGACTCCCAGCGCAAAAATGAAGAGGAACGTGTCCACTCGCTCGCGGCGCCCGTAGAGGTATAGGACCGCGATACAAAACGGCGCCAACGCGTAGACCAGCGCATAAGCGATCTCGAGCGCCGAAGGCAATACCGGCCCGAGCGCTTCGATGGCGGCCGAAGCGCCTCCGCGCAACAGGAAGCGATCCCAGATCACCCAGTGCGCTTCCAGCGCGTGGCCATGATGGGGCAATGCCAGCCACCCCATCTCGCGATAGGCGACGAGGATCAAGCCGAGGGGCAGCCAGTCGCGGATGACGCCGATGGCCAGCCTCGGTCTGGCGGAATCGAAATGCCAGAGCGCGCAGTAGGTGACAATTAGCGCCAGGTTTAAGAGAACCACCAGACTCCCGACAGGCGCCGCCACTGGCAGAACCAAAGCCATGGCCGCGGCGTAGATCAGAAACCCAACGATCACGCGCTCCGGCCAGCGGATTGCACCGATGGAAATGCGCGCGGGAGCCAGCGGTAAAGAGATACGGGGGTTTGCCGCAACTAATACATTCTGCATTCGACAAATGCTCCTTACTCTACGCCGCCATTTTTCGCAATTGGAAAACCGTGGCGACCGATCGCGCATGACGCGATCCGCTCCGGCGATTGGGGCAATGAAACTACCGCGTCGCGGGTCTGGCGAAGCGAAGTCATGAGCGAATTGATCGAGAGATGGTTCACCACAGGAGTCACTACCCATCGAAGCGACGACGGGATTGTTCGGGTGAGTGCGATGGCTTCCAGCTCGAGATATACTCCTCCATCACGCTGCTCGTATCTGGCAATGCTGTGGAGTCTCCAGATGAAACCGCTTCCCTGGCCCGGCGGCAGGAGATACTCGCCGCTCTTACCGTAGCTTTCGATTTCGCGCAGCTGTGTGGTATTAGCGATGTTGTATCCATGTTGCGCATCTAACGCGAAATCGCTGGCCTGGTATTGTCCCTCAATCGCAGCATCGACAAAAAGCACGCGGTGCTGCCACACCATGGAGAATCTCTGATCCGTTTCAGAGCAGGCGAGTACCTTGGAATCGGCGACAACGGGCCCGTAAAACTCTTTGTAGCGGCCGTAATCGTGAACCACGGCAAGCAGCCCTTCGATGGTGGCGTTAGGGATGAAAGCCGCCCCGAGCCAGTCGTGGATGAGGCCGTTGGCTACGCTCTGGGCGCCGTGCCCGTTAATTGGCACAACCAGAATCTCACCCTGGCGGAGACGCGCGCCGCGGTCAGAAGCCTCGTCGGTCCACAAGAAAGGCCGACGCCCATCCAACCTGGACTGCATATGCGAGTCGGCGTTCCGGATGTAGTCGTCCCACGCTTTCAGAGTGTCGGGCTGCAATTCGATCGCGCTCAACAATCCGGGAAAGCCCGCCACCAATAGTGAGACTTCCAGTGTCATTCTCCCGGCCTTCATCGCTTGCCTCCTGTGCGTGAACTTCGCAAGATACAAGCGCACTCGACCCGCCAGAGTGAGGTGTCTCGATTTGGTTGGAAAGAATAGTAGTTACGCGTCGGCAGACGATCTGACTGGCGCCCGGCGTGTCGGCATCTCGGCAGATGACCAGCATTTCGGCACGTTTGAGCGAAAGATTCCTGCGAGAAGCAATGGGGAACGATGAGACAAGATGCCCGCGCCCTTCGCCCGGCAGTAGGGGTGAGAGATGAGAGTCGGGCCGTTGACAGTGGTGGAGGGAGAGACGCGGTGGCTGCGCGGGGTTACGCGCAAGGATGTGTAAGAGTCAAGCGGCGCTGCGCCGAGTTAGACGGCGTCAGTGGCGCCCGATCAAGCCTCAGCGTTGGAATTGCGCCGCGCGAACTGCACCGGCCGCAGATACAGTTGCAGCCTGGCGCGGGCGCGAAAAATCCTTGCCTTGGCGGCAGCCACAGTCAACCCGAGCGCCGCCGCAACTTCTTTGACCGTGAGACCGGAACCTGCATACAAATTGAAGGCCTCGCGCATGTCTCGCGGCAGATTCGCAACCGCTCCCTGGCAAGCCGCGGCGATCTCACTGTGCGAGGCAGATTCTTCGGGAGTCGGCCATCGCGACGCGAGCAAGCTTTGTCCGCGGCCGGTCTCCAGGTTTTCCAACTGCACCCAATTCGCCCTGCGGCGGGAAACGCGAAGCTGCATCAGGCAGGTATTGACCACGACCCTGGTAATCCAGGTCTTGAAAGAGGACTCGCCGCGAAAGGTATCGAGGCGGCGAAAAGCAGTCAGATAGGCCATTTGGACCGCGTCCTGGGACTCTTCATCAGAGCGCAGAATCATGCGGGCGGCGCAGACGGACGACACGTAGTGACGCTCTAGTAACTCGGCTATCGCGGCGCGATTCCCGCCTCTCCCCTCCGAGATCAGCTCGAAATCCGATTTCCCTGAAACGGTCCCGGCGGCTGGCGCCTGACGACTTCCCGCATTCATCAGCGCCGGTGCTGCCGTCAAGTGATTGTGACTCATCCGCCCGTCTCCCTAGAGGGTGAGAGCGAGTGTGATGCCAAACCACACCGACTCGCGGATGCCGCTAAACGGTGCGTTATGAAAAGCTTACGCGAGTGTCTCACGGAGAACGCGGAGGAATCGCTGCCGAAACGTGGTTTAGTGCCGAAGGCAAGTGCCGAGATACCGTCATTCCGGCTCCATGCGCCTAGTGGTCTGGTCTAACCCCAACGAAGCGCGTTCACACGATTGTGAACGCTGCACGCATAAGTGCGTGCGCCACGATTTGGATTAGCGGCCATGGTCCAGCAAGTCGATCACACCCAGAAGCGCGCCCCAGTGATAGTAGGCGTCGCTGCTGCGCACGTCGTTGCCGGCGCCGGTGTTGGCGTTGTAGTTCTCGTAGATCGCCCGATCGCTCTGCCAGCTCTTCATCAGCAGGCGGGCCGAACGCTCCACCAAGTCAGCGCGCGCGTCCTTCAAATCGTAGTTGCGCAGGCCAAGGTAGACGAGGAAGTTCATGGGCCCCCAGATGCGGCCGCGCCAATAGTTCTGGTCTCCGTATCCGGGCACGTTGCGCGCAATGGAGGGCATCACCCATTCGCCGTAGAACTCCCGCGGGTTGAAGTAGTGTTCCTGAATCATGCGGCGGGCTTGCTCTTGGGTGGGCGCCTTCGCGATCAGCGGATAGAAGTTGGTAGGCGAGAGCCGCGGTGAAGGCTCGCCGGTATCGGTGCGCCGGTTCAGGTAGATGCCCGACTTCTCGTCCCAAAGCGTCGCCAGCGCCGCGGCGTACTTGCCCTCGCGCCCGCTCAACTCCTGCCGGTCGTCCTCACGGCCCAGGATGCGGGCAATCTCTTCCAGCGCCTGGCAATCGGCGACATATAACGCATTGAGCCCCACATCGGAGATCTCGAGCAGATTCCTAAACTCACCAGTTGGGCGCCATCCGAGTGTCTCGAATGTTTTAAGTATCTTCAATTTTAACGAAACTCGATAAGCGACAACGGGTTTGTCTTCAGCAGGAAGACTTAAGAGGGTCTTCCTTACTAACTCGGAGGTAAGGAAATCCATGTTGAAATGCATACCATTGGCATGCGGGCTGATTGTATCGGCACTCGCTCTGCAAGCTCAAACCGCGGCTGTCGCCATGACTGTGGAGACAACTGCCATGATCGGTTTAGCTCAAGGGCAAACGGCTCAGCTCAACCTGTTGAACCCGGGCGTGCAGGCGCCGGCTACCGGAGTGATCTGCACGGCGGCTGTCTCGTACTTCGATTCCACCGGGACTCTTCTGAAAACGGCGACGCTAAGCGTGGCGCCGGGTAAGAGCGGATCGGCCGACCTTTCCGCCGATACGGACCTGAACATCGCGGCGGGTGCGCGGCGTGAAATCCGCGCACAAATTTCGATTCCAGCGGTTCTTCCGCCAACGTCCACGGGAAGCACGCCCATAGTAGCGGCCAGCTGCAACCTGATACCGACGCTTGAAATCTACGATTCGGTGAGCGGGCGCACCTTGGTGACGTTAGGGCACGTGGAAGCGATCCCGAGCGTGGGAGTTACGCCAGTGACGCCGGTTACGCCGGCCAACTGACGATCGAGATGCAACGGTCCTGCCGGTGGAATGACGGATTCAAGAAAGACTCTCTAAAGTTCGTACAATTCGGTACAATTAAGACCACGCAGTATGTCTGTAAACTTCAAAAGCGTGGCCTTGGGCGTCCTTGTCGCCGTCCTGACGTTGCAGTGGATGGCGCCGGCGCAAGACGACTTAGGGCGGCAGGTTCAAACCATTTTCGCCGAATCCTGTTACGGCTGCCATGGCGCGGGCCAGCAGATGGGCAACCTGCGGCTCGATACGAACGCCGGCAAAGCCGTCATTGCCGGCGACTCCGCAAATAGCCTGTTGATGAAGCGCATCACCGGCGCGGGCGGGTTGGCGCGGATGCCTCTGGGTTCTGCGGCGCTCTCCGCGGCGAAGATCGCCACGATTGGCAAATGGATCGATGCAGGCGCCGTCCTTCCCGCGCCGCCACGGCACTGGGCGTTCATACCGCCGGTGCGTCCGCCGGTCCCAACAACATTCCCAACGACAGCGCCTTCCGCCAGCAGCGCCGAATGGGTGCGCAATGCGTGGGTTCGCAACCCCATCGATGCGTTTCTGCTCGCGCGGCTGGAGCGCGAAGGCATCCAGCCGTCGTCCGAAGCCGAGCGTGCGACGCTTCTCCGCCGAGTCAGCCTGGACCTCACCGGCTTGCCGCCTACTCCCGCGGAACTCGATGCGTTCCTCGCCGACCACAGTCCCGGCGCCTACGAGAAGCAGGTAGACCGGCTGCTGGCCTCGCCCCACTACGGCGAGCGCTGGGCGCGCCTCTGGCTGGACGCAGCCCGCTATGCCGATTCCAACGGCTACGAAAAGGATGCGCCGCGCCTGGTTTGGTTCTACCGCGACTGGGTGATCAACGCGCTCAATCGCGATATGCCTTACAACCAGTTCGTGATCGAGCAGATTGCCGGCGACCTGCTGCCCAATGCCACGCAAGATCAAAAGGTGGCTACTGGTTTCCTGCGCAACTCGATGATCAACGAAGAAGGCGGCATCGACCCCGAGCAGTTCCGCATGGAGGCTATGTTCGACCGCATCGACGCGGTGGGCAAGGGAATCCTCGGGGTGACCATTCAGTGCGCCCAATGTCATAACCACAAGTACGACCCTCTGACCCAGGAAGAGTATTACCGCATCTTCGCTTTCCTCAATAACACGCACGAAGCGGACATCGCCGTCTATACGCCGAACGAGCAGGCCAAGCGCGCGGAGATCGTCCGCCGCACGGAGGAAACGGAGGCTCAATTGCAGCGGCGCACTCCCGATTGGCGGAAGCGCATGGCGGCGTGGGAGGACGCCCTGCCTGCCCAACCGGATTGGCAAGTGCTGCAGCTTGCGGTGGACGATATTTCGACCGGCGGCGAACGCGAGCTGCCCATGAAAGACGGATCGATGCTCGCGCTGGGCTACGCACCTACCAAGCACACAGTGAAGTTCACGGCCAAGACGAGCTTGCCGCGCATCACCGCCGTGCGCCTCGAGCTGCTAATGGATCCCAATCTGCCCAACGGCGGTCCGGGGCGCTCCATCCATGGCGCTGGAGCGCTGACCGAATTCCGCGTGGAAACCGCCTCGCCCAGCGACCCGGAGCACGTGACCGCGATCAAGATTTCGAGCGCCAGCGCCGACATCAACCTGCCGGAGACGCCGCTCGAAAAGAAGTTCGACGATAAGAGCGATAAGCGGCGCGTCACGGGTCCCATCCAGTTTGCCATCGATGGGCGCGATGACACCGCCTGGGGCATCGATGCGGGCCCGGGCCTGCGCAATCAGCCGCGCAAGGCCGTGTTTAATTTTGAGAAGCCGATTGAGAACGCCAACGCCAGCAGCCTGATGCTCAACCTTTACCTGAAGCAGGATCACGGCGGCGCCAATTCCGACGATAACGAAACTAACAATTTGGGCCGCGTCCGCCTGTCGGTGACTAGCGCCCCGGATGCCGTGGCCGACCCCGTGCCCGAGGCCGTTCGCGCCATCCTGAAAATCCCGCGCGACCGCCGCACGGAGGCGCAGCAGCAGATCGTTTTTAGCTATTGGCGCACCACGGTTCCGGAGTGGAATGCGGAGAATCAGGCTATCGCACAGGTGTGGCGCGAGCATCCCGAAGGAACGCGGCAGCTGGTGATGACCGACCGCACCGAAGATCCGCGCGAGACTCACATTCTGCGCCGCGGCGATTTTCTTCAGCCCGACCGCGCTGTGCAGCCGGGCGTCCCGGCATTTCTGAACCCCCTGCCTGCCGGCGCTCCGCCGAATCGTCTGACGTTCGCCAAATGGCTGGTATCACGCGATTCACCCACCACTGCCAGATCCATTGTCAACCGCGTATGGCAGGCGCATTTCGGAACTGGCATCGTAGCCACGGTGGAGAATCTGGGGACGCAGGCTGAGGCGCCTTCCAATCAGGAGTTGCTCGACTGGCTGGCGGTGGAGTTTATGGATTCGGGCTGGAGCCTCAAGAAGCTGCAACGCCTCATCGTCACATCTTCGGCGTATCGCCAATCGTCGAACGTGACGCCCGAGCTGCTCGCCAAAGATCCGGACAACCGCCTGATCGCCCGCGGGCCGCGCTATCGCGTGGATGCCGAAATTGTGCGCGACATCGCACTGGCCGCCAGCGGGTTACTGAATCCGGAGGTGGGCGGGCCTAGCGTGTATCCACCGGCGCCCGCATTTCTCTTCCAACCGCCGGCCAGCTATGCGCCCAAGACCTGGACGACGGCCGAAGGACCGGAACGCTACCGCCGGGCGCTCTATACCTTCCGATTCCGCTCCGTGCCGTACCCGGTGCTGCAGGCTTTCGACGCGCCGGCCGGCGAGATGGCCTGCGTGCGCCGCGCGCGCTCCAACACGCCTTTGCAGGCGCTCGCCACGCTGAACGAGTCACTGTTCGTGGAATCGGCGCAAGCGCTGGCGACGCGGACTTTGAAGGAGGGCGGCTCGACTGACCGCGAGCGGGTGGCCTACGCATTTCGATTGTGCACCGCGCGCGCGCCCTTGCCGGCCGAAGCGGATGTGCTGTTGCAGTTGCTCTCTAAGGAAGATCGCCGGCTGGCCGATGGCTGGCTGAGCTCGGGCGACATCGCGGGCCTGAAACCGGGAGGGCCGGCGGTGTTGCCGCCACAGGCCACGCCGCGACAACTGGCCGCGTGGACGGTGGTCGCGCGCGTCATCCTCAACCTGGACGAGACCATCACGGTGGAGTAACCAATGAACTGTCAGGACCACATCTATCGGGGCACGGACCCTCGCACCATCACCCGCCGTTGGTTTTTCGAACAATGCGGGGTGGGAGTAGGCGCGGCCGCGCTGGCGCAGTTGCTGACCGAATCGGGATACGCGGCAGCCGGAGCAGCCACCGACCCACTGGCCCCCAAGGCCCCGCACTTCGCTCCCAAGGCCAAGCACGTTATCTTCCTGTTCATGGCCGGAGCCCCGAGTCACCTGGAACTCTTCGACTATAAACCGCAGCTCGCCAAATTCGATGGCACGCTGCCGCCGCCCGAATTGCTCAAAGGCTATCGCGCTGCGTTCATCAACCCTAACTCGAAACTGCTGGGACCGAGATTTGAGTTCCGGCGCTATGGCCGCAGCGGCACGGAAATGTCCGAGTTGCTGCCATTCACCGGCGAGATTGTGGACGACATCGCGATTGTGAAGTCGATGGTGACGGATGCCTTCAACCACGCGCCCGGGCAGTTGCTGATGAACAGCGGCACCATGCTGTTCGGACGGCCCAGCATGGGATCGTGGGCGCTTTACGGGCTGGGATCGGAGACGCGCGACCTTCCCGGCTTCGTGGTGTTCAGCTCGGGAACCAAGGGCCCGAGCGGCGGCGACAGTTTGTGGGGCAGCGGCTTCCTGCCGACGGTCTACCAGGGCGTGGAGTTCCGCACGGGCGGCGACCCCGTGCTGTACCTTTCGAATCCCGCGGGCGTCGATCGCGAGCTGCAGCGCGATTCGCTGGACGCGCTGAAACAGCTTAACGAGATGCGCCTGGGCGTCACCGGCGATCCCGAAGTGGCAACCAGAATCAACTCGTTCGAAATGGCGTTCCGGATGCAGGCCGTGGCGCCGGACCTGATGGATATCGGCAAGGAGTCGAAGGAGACGCTGGAGCTCTACGGGGCGGAGCCGGGCAAAGCGTCATTTGCCAACAACTGCCTGCTGGCGCGGCGGCTGGTGGAAAAAGGCGTGCGCTTCGTACAGCTTTATCACGAGGCATGGGACCAACACTCGAACCTGGTGAAGGACCTGCGGAAAAACTGCCTCAACACGGATCGCGCCGCCGCCGCGCTCGTCAAGGACCTCAAGCGCCGCGGGCTGCTGGACGAGACGCTGGTGGTGTGGGGCGGGGAATTCGGCCGCACTCCGATGGTGCAAGGCGGGTCCGATGGCCGCGACCACCATCCCAACGCCTTCACCATGTGGATGGCGGGCGGCGGTATCAAGGCCGGGGCGCGCATCGGCGAGACCGACGAGCTGGGCTTCAACGTGGCCAAGGAGAGAGTCCACGTACACGATCTGCATGCGACGATGCTCAAGCTTTTGGGCTTCGACCACACGCGGCTTACCTTCAAATTTCAGGGCCGCAATTTCCGCCTGACCGATGTGTCGGGCGAGGTGGTGGAATCGTTGATTGGCTGAGCGGATGGAGGTGACGGGCAGAGGATCACCTCTAGCAGTGAACGTGAAAACCGCGGTCAGGTAGTTAACGCCATGAGTGGAAATTCCGTTGTTCGCGCTCGCATTGATGCACGCACCAAGAGGGAAGCCGCGGCGGCGCTGGAGAAAATCGGGCTGACCGTGTCGACGCCTCTCGCCTGCTGATGGTGCGCGTTGCGGCGGAAAAGGCCCTGCCGTTCGAGCCGCTCAATCCCAACGCCGTGACCATCGCAGCGATGAGGGCCGCGCGCCGCGGCGAGCTAGTCAAGGTAGGCAAGCCGGACAAACTGCTGCAAAGTCTGAATGCGGGAGATTAAATACGGCACCCGCTTTCAGCGTGACTACAAGTGAGAAAAACTCCGTTAGGCACAGCAAGAAGCTGGACGCCTTTGGTGATGGAGGTGGTCAACTTGCTCGCCGCCAACACGCCGCTGCCACCTCGGAATTTCGATTACCCACGTCCGGCGAATGCAACGATCACCGCGACTGCCGCATCAGGCCGGATCTCGTGCTCATTTACCCTAAAAACGCCAATTATTTACTTCGCTAACCACGTCGCGGCATTTGGGCGGTGAATCGTTTTGAGCGCTGGCCGGTCTTGGCGGGCCGTCCAGCGTTATCCCTTTCCGGCGAGCTTAGTCGCAGTTTATCAAAAGCGACGGAAAGGGAGGCCCTTTATATTTCCCTCATGGTGGAGCGACGAAGGCAATCTGTTCGTGATCGATCTTGGCATAGACGAGAGCGGGAAGTCGGGCGATAGACTGATTGTGTCCGCGCTCCTCGGACAGACCACGCGGATGAAAAAGCTCAAAGCTAAGTGGGCTGCCCACATCGCCGAAGCCGGCATTGATTTCTTTCATGCGAAGGAGCACTGGAATGGGAGATCGAAAGCCTATCGTGGACTGAGTGCGAATAAACGCAAAAGCCTCCTTGAGTCACTTTCTTCCGACATAGGGAAATATTCCAGGCTGAGCATCGGCGTTGAGATCGACATCAAGGACTTTGAGGCGCGCGCTAGTGATCGGTTCAAAAATACGTTTGGCTCCGCATACGCATTTGGTATTCATTTGATGCTAGTGATATTGAGGCCTCAAGACTACCGAGTTCTCACTAATCTGACAACCGCTCCTCCTTTCACTGCTTTTTGTCCGTTTTCATTCTGAGCTGAGATCGTTCAATCGACAGAGTGATCAATCGGTCGATGAGCTTTCTGAAG
>JBEKNN010000070.1:0-33602 GCA_049522755.1 Bryobacteraceae bacterium
TCCATCGCGATCATGGCCGATGCGTGCCGCTCATTCGAGCTGCGTTGTGCGCGCGGCATTGAACCGAACCGCGCGCGCATAGAAGAGCATTGGAACAACAGCCTGATGCTGGCCACCGCCCTCGCGCAGCATATCGGCTACGGGAAGGCCGCGCAAATATCGCTCGCCGCCCACCGCGAGGGCACGAGTCTTCGCGTGGCTGCCTTAAGCCTGGGTCTGGTGACCGCCGAGCAATTCGACGAGTGGATTCGGCCGGAAGAGATGACGCGGCCGCGCGCCGGCCGGTAGTACGTGGGACAGACGCTTTCGTCTGTCAATCCGGCGGACACAACCCAGCGGACCCGTTGACAACGCCGCCGGCATATACTAAGCTTGCTTACTGAGATAACTTAGTATGGCAAGACAGGATTCCCTGCAAGGCTCGCTGCCGCTGATGGTCCTGAAAATTCTCGGCCGGCGCGGGCCGCTGCACGGGTATGGCATCACGGCGCAGATTGAATGCATGTCGAAGGACGTTCTGCGCGTAGAGGAAGGCTCGCTCTATCCGGCGCTGCATCGCATGGAGGAAGCGGGCTGGATCAAAGCGCGCTGGGTCACTACGGAAAATAAGCGGCGCGCGCGGTTGTATGAAATCACCGCGGCTGGGCGCAAGCAACTGGACGAAGAAGAAGTCCGCTGGAAGCTGGTGACGGCGGCGGTAGGGCAGGTTCTGCAGAGGGCTTGAATATGTCGTGGCTATCGAGGTTGCGGAATGCGGCCCATAGCGCTCGGCTCGACCGCGAGCTGCGCGAAGAGATGGAATCGCATATCGAGAATCGCGCCGAAGCGCTGATCGCAGCGGGCATGTCTCCCGAAGAGGCGGCGCGCGAGGCGCGGAAGCGGATGGGCAACCAGCTGCTCTATCGGGAATCGAGCCGCGAGGCGCGGTTGTTTCCGTGGCTGGAATCGCTGCTGCAAGACGTTCGCTTTGGGTCGCGCATGTTGCGCAAGAGCGCGGGCATCACCATGGCCGCAACTCTGGCGCTAGGCCTCGCGATCGGCGCGTGCACGGCGGCGTTTTCGCTGATCGATGCGCTGCTGCTGCGGCCGCTGCCGGTGAGCGAGCCGGAGCGTCTGGTGACGCTATCGTATCCAAACGTAATGGCCGGGCGGCCGGATGGCGAGTCATTCAGCTATCCGGTGTTTCAGCGGTTTCGCGCCGCATCGGCTTCCGCCGCGGACTTGTTTGGCATCGGATATGGCCCTGGCATGCAAGAGGTTTCGTTCGGCGGCGACGAAGCGAATACACGCATCAATGGGACGTGGATTTCCGGCGATGCCTTCCGCATTCTGGGCATCCCGCCTGCGCTTGGCCGAACGCTCAATGCCGACGACGGGGTGCGGCGGAACCTGGTAGCCCTGCTCGGCTACAGCTTCTGGCAGAGCCGCTTCGGAGGCAGTCCGGATGTCTTGGGCAGGTGGATGCAGGGCGCTAGCGGACGCCGGTTCCAGATTGTCGGCGTGGCAGCGAAGGGCTTCGATGGACTGGAGCCGGGATTCCGCACGGACGTTTGGCTGCCGCTCGAAGATGAGGCTCGGAAAGCCAACGATCTGGCGGACCCGGCCTTCACCTTCTTCGGCGTATCGGGCAGGCTGAAGCCCGGCGTCGAGCGGGAACGCTTGCGGCAGATTCTCCAGCCGGTCTTTGCCGCTTCCCGTCTGGAGCTGCGCCCTAACATGGAAGCAATTGGAACTCCTCCCGCCGAGATGTCGAGAATCGTCCATGAGCAGTTAAAGGTCGCGACCTCGGCCAACGGACATGCGAATATTGTCCGGCTGCAATTCCGGCAGCCTCTGTGGATTCTTGGCATCGTAGCCGGGCTGGTTTTGCTGATCGCCTGTTCGAATCTTGCAAACCTGTTCGTGGCGCGGGCCGAGGCTCGCGAGAAGGAAATGGCCATGCGTGTAGCGGTGGGCGCTGGCCGCGCGCGGCTGATGCAGCAGATGATCGTGGAATGCGGCTTGATCGCCGCGGCGGCGTGCGTCATAGGAATCGTATTCGCGCAGGCCGCTGCGCCGGCGCTGGTCGATCGCCTGATGCCCTCCACCATTCCGGCCTATCTCGACCTGCAGTTGAACGCGCGGGTGTTTCTATTCGTCGCGCTCGCGGGACTGGCGGCGACGCTGCTCTTCGGCGCGATTCCCGCGTTGCGCGCTTCCTCCGCCGCGCCCGATGCCGCCTTGAAATCCGGCGGAAGGTCTTCGGTGCGCACGCGGGCGCTGCGGCCGTTGATCGCGGCGCAGGTGGGCTTCAGCTTCGTGGTGCTGTTCGTGAGCGGCCTGTTGCTGGTCTCATTCCGCAATCTGATGAACGTGGATCTGGGCTTCACCAAGCAGGGCGTGATTCTGCTCGGCCTAGATGGCACGCGGTTGAGCGACGCCGCTGCTAATCGAACTACGATTCTGGAGACACTCGAACGCGTCCGCCAGCAACCCGGAGTTCAGGCAGCAAGCATGTCGAATATCGAGCTGGTGGCCGGTCCGTTCGCGCCCACGATGCGGCCGTTCATGCGAATGCCCGGAGCGGCGGGCACGTCGCAGGGGCCGCTGTATCTGCGCGTCGCGCCGGGGTTCTTCGACGCCATGCAAATCCGCATGCTGGGCGGGCGGGATTTCACCGCGGCCGATCTGGCTGCGGAAGCTCCGGCGGTAATCGTGAATCAATCGTTTGCGCGCAAATATTTTCCCAATGGCGATCCGCTGGGGAAGCGGTTTGAGCGTGGCGACGATTCAGGATGGGCGCCGCAGCAGATCGTGGGCGTCGTGGTGGACGCCAAGTATAACAGCCTGCGCGAAACGCCGTCGCCTACCGTCTACGAGCCGCTGCGATGGGTGGGCGCCGCGCGGCTGGCGGTGCGGACGGCGGAAAAGCCTGCGGCGATCGGCCCGCTGCTGCGGCAAGCTGTCTCGGAGGCTAATCCGGCCGTGCGGGTGACCGTGATGGAGCTCGAATCGAAGAAGATCGAGAACGGCATCCTGCCGGAGCGGCTCCTGGCCTTGCTGGCGGGCTTCTTCGTGCTTGTGGCCGCGGCGTTGGCGGCAGTGGGATTGTACGGGGTGCTCAGCTACCTGGTGGTGCGGCAGACGAAAGAGATCGGGATCAGGATGGCGCTGGGCGCGCAGCGCGGGGCCGTGGCGCGGATGGTTTTGACGGACATGGCGCTCATGACTGCTGTGGGCTCCGCTTTGGGTCTGGCCGCCGGGCTGGCGCTGGCGCGGTATGTGGAATCGATGCTCTTCGAAGTGAAGCCCTCGGATTGGACCAGCGCAGCCCTGCCGCTGGCCGTGCTAGTGGCGATTGCGGCAATGGCGGCGCTGGGCCCGCTGACACGGGCGCTGCGCGTGGACCCGGGCGCCGCCTTGCGATGCGAGTAGGGTGGGCCCATGGCCTGCCCGCCCCCGAGCCGCTCTTAGCGCTCGGGTCAATCCGAAATTGAAGCCTCGGAGGGCCCACTGCGCTAATTCTCCGTGGGCAGCTTTTCCAAATGATCGATCACGATCATATCGATCGGCATCTTGCGCGCTTCCAGTCTGAGGCCGAGCTGCTGCACGCTGGTGACAATCGAGGAACCGGGCTCGGACGCAGTATCCGTGGCGCCGCCAGCGCCGGCCGGCATCGCCGCGCCCACCGATCTCATCACGGCGCGGATATCCTCCTGCGAGATATCGAGCACCACCTGATAATTCCCCTTGAGCTCCGTCATATCCACCACCGGGTGGTCGACATACCGCGACAGCGCTTCGGCAAGCATCGACATAGCCATTTTCGAAGCTTCCACGTGCATGACGCCATCCACCATGGTCATCTTTTGTGTGCCGGCCGGAGTGTTCGTAACGGTCATGCCCTTCTCCTGGGTGCCGGTGATTTTCATGTTGGTATCTTTGGGCGCGTCATCGCCGGTCGGAGCCACCGGTACGTCCGGCGGAGTCTCCTTCATCTTCAGCCCGTTCTTTCCAATTATCAGCGCGTAGACTTGAGTCTCCTTGCTGGTGCGATGTAGCGTTAGCTTGAACCGCTCCGCCAGCAAAGCTTGCAGCATCTCGGGCGCCTGGTCTTTGGTGGCGCCCTCCGGCATCTTAGCCAGGATGTCGAATCGCTGCCCGGTTGGGGTCAGCCAATCCGGCCCTTGAATCTGGTAAAACTTCACCTTGTAGGCCATGCCGATCAACTCGGATAACGACGATATTCCGATATCGACACGGTTACCCTCTACCTTCAAGCCAACATGCTGCTGGCCCGCCATAATCTTCGCCTGGTCGATGGCTCCCAGTTTCACGGATGCTACGTCGAACGTCAGCGGGGCCGCCGGTGTCTGGGCGAGCGCGGCGCCTGCCACGAGCAGCAATCCGGCGCCTATGTTACAAAAAGTTCTTAGCATGAATCCCCGATTTGTTTAGTTTACTCTCTCGACTTTATTTCCAGCGCCGGGTGGAACCGCACAGCGCTCAATGACTCACTCAGGTGGGATAGTCCCTATCCGCGGACTGGGTGCAACCCGCTTTGCGATTCCCACTATACCAATGTCCATCCAGGAGGGCAAAGGTCTGCTCGCGCTGTCTGCTCGCGCTGTATCTGTGTCCGCAAATACCGCCGACGGTGTTGCCGGTTTCTTCTTGAATTGAAACGCAAGATCCGTTACCTGCGTAACAAGCATCGAGGTCTGCAATGCGCTTCCAACTCTTCATTCCGCTGACTCTGGCGCTGGCCGTCTTCGCACAAGATCAGCCGGCGCACACACCTGGCGCCGGCATCAATTTCTACAGTTTGGATCGCGAAATTGCCCTGGGAGCGGATGTCGCAGAAGCTGTGCGTCGCGAGACCAAGGCGCTCGATAGCGATCTGGCGCGGGACTACGTTGCCCGTTTGGGCCGGCAACTGGCGCTGGAGACGCCCGGCCCCAAATTCCCTTACACATTCACCGTCCTGGCGAATCTCCCGGCGAGTATGAGTGACAATCCCACCCATGAGCCGATGGCATTGCCCGGCGGCCCCATTTTCATACCCGCCAGTCTCATTCTGGAAGCGCAAGACACCTCCGAGTTGGCGGGCATGCTGGCCCATGCCATCGCGCACGTTGCCGATCGCGACTGCACCCGCTCGAAAACGCGCGCGGACCTGATGCAGCTCGGGGCCGTCGCCGATGTGCAATCGCCCGGCTGCTGGGTCGGACAGGGCGCTGTTCCGCTGGGATATTTGAGTTTTCAGCAGGCCTTCGAAAGGCAAGCCGACTATCTCGCGGTCCAAATCATGGCCAAAGCCGGCTACGATCCCCTTGCAATGGCCGCATACATTCGCCGCGCGCAGCAGGCGCCTGGGCGGCAAACTGCTATCTCACGAGGCTTCTCACCGTGGCCTGCAGCGGAGGAACGCATCCAGCAAATTGACAAGGAGATCCGGAAACTGTCGCCTGACCGGCGCTACTCGGTAGGCGAGGACATCCAGCCGATCCAGCTTGAGGTGCGCAACCTGGCGGCGAAATGATAGGAGGGTGATTGCTGCGAAGCCATCGCCTGCGAACCGCTCCGGCTCGTTCCGCCGGCGGGTCACCCGACTTTGCACCGTCGCTCGCCGCCAGCGACGGCGAGATCGAGGGATGAGCGCAGGGTCGCAAGCGTAAATGGCTTTTCAAGAAATGTTGTATCGCCGGGTGGGTTTGAGGCGACGGCGCTCATGGAGACGATCGTCGAGTTTGGGCTGATCTTTCGAATTCGTCGTATCGCTTCATAACCATCCATAATCGGCATATTCAGGTCCGTAATGACGAGGTCGATCCGATGGCGATCCGAAGAGAAGCGATCCACTGCTTCGAGGCCGTTGCCCGCAGTGATAGACTCATGCCCCAGGATGGCAAGCATGTTCGACACCAGCTTGCAGATTGCGCGATCGTCATCAACGACCAGGATCTTCATAGCGGCAGAATAGGTCCTTTCACTAGTAAAGGAACACTCAACAGGCGATTGGGTTACGGAGTTGGTCTGGCTATTTTGGACTAACGTAAAAATGGAACTCCGGCGTCATCGCCGCGGCAGATCGCATGATAGGATCAAACCCGGAAAGCAATCTCCATGGCAGACCTGGTCGGCAGGAAATCCCGGCTGGTAGCGGCTGGCTGCTTGGCGGTTTTCCAGCCGGTAACACGCGGTCAGGGACCGCCAGCGCAAGCGCCCGCCGCACCCGATTGGCAGATCGCGGCTGGAAGCAAGATGGCATTCGAAGTTGCCTCTGTCAAACTGGACCCGGGTCCGTTTCGCGCGCCGAACTTCCCGCTGGACCCTGGCGATGCCTATCGCCCGGTTGGAGGGCGCTTCTCCGCCGATTTTCCGCTAATGACATACATCACGTTCGCCTATAAGATCTCACTTACTCAAGATCAACGGCAGTCGATGATGGCGCATTTACCGAACTGGGTCGCGACGGATCGCTTTGCAATTGACGCGCGGGCCGAAGGCGCTCCCACCAAAGACCAGATGCGGCTCATGATGCAGTCTCTGCTGGCCGAACGCTTTAAGCTGGCGGTCCATTTCGAGACCCAGTTAGCGGCCGTGCTCGCCATAGTCCTCGTGAAGCCCGGCCAGACCGGGCCAAAGCTGCGCCCGCACGCTGAGGGCGTCCCCTGCGAGGCCACTCCCGCGACGAACGGGCCGCCCGCTCACGACGCGAAAGTGTTCCCACCTGTGTGCGACGTGTACATGGCGATGAATCGCGATGTGTTGGTTCAGTTTGGTGCCCGAAATACTACTCTGGCCTTACTTGCGGGCGCACTGCCAGGGATTGGGAAACTGGATCGCCCGGTGGTGGATCAGACCGGGCTCACGGGAAAGTTCGACTTCTCGATGGAGTTCGCGCCGGAATCAAACCCGCCTTCAGCGCCCGCTGCGGACGCACCGGCCGACGTGCAGGGACCGACATTCCTTGAGGCGTTGCGCGGGCAACTGGGCTTGAAACTGGAATCGGCCAAAGCCCCGCTCCAGATCCTGATCGTCGATCATGTCGAGCGGCCCTCCGCGAATTAGCGCGATCGTCAAGGTAGATCCCCCACGCCGCAGCGAAGCAAATGTAACATTTTCCGGTAGACATTTTGAGCCTCTGCATCGTCAATAGTGCATGTCGCCCCGTCACTAGACGCCCAAAGGAGGTCCGACCGATGACGCAGTTCGCACGCCTCTACGCCGTCGCCCTGCTATCTGGCGCAGCATTTAGCCAGTCCACCGAGACCGCGCCCATGTTTGAAATTAGCGATGTCCACCTGAGCGCTAGCACCGGCGCCAACCAGTTCCGCAAGGGACCAGCCATGCGCGGCGGACGATACGAGCTACGGACAGCGACGATGGTCGATCTGGTGGCCACCGCATACGGTTTTCAGAACAACAAGGTATTTGGCGGGCCAAGCTGGCTGGAAATGACGAGATTCGACGTGATTGCCAAGGCTCCGCCCGATTCCACTTTGGAGACGCTGCGGCCCGCGCTCCAGAAGTTGCTGGCAGACCGCTTCAAGCTGGTGGTCCACAACGACACGAAGCCGCTGCCCACCTACGCGCTGACGGCGGGAAAGAAGCCCCTGCTCAAGGAAGCTACCGGAAGCGAGCAGACTGGATGCAAGCCGCAATCCGGATCTTCCGGGCCAGGTCGGGGCATGAGCGTGATCATGACTATGGGTCCCGATGGCGTCCCGCTGTCGTTCGCCCTTGGTCCTGGAATGACGATTCAATACCAGTGCCGCAACATGACCATGGAAGCATTTGCAGCGGGGCTGCGCGGGATGTTCGGGGCCGCCGTGGGCGCCAACCCGGTATTGGATCAAACCGAATTGAAGGGTAGCTGGAACTTCGACGTCAGGTGGTCGGTGGGGCTCGGACGAGGGCCTGACGCGGACGAGCGTATCTCGCTTTTCGACGCCGTGGAGAAACAACTCGGGCTCAAATTGGAGCAGAAACAGGTTCCAACGCCCGTGATTGTGGTGGACAGCGTGAATGAGAAGCCAACGGACAATCCGCCCGATCTGGCGGAACGCCTGAAAATCCCTCCGCCTCCCACTGAGTTCGAGGTGGCGGCTCTCGAGCCCAGCGATCCCAACGCCAGAATGTTCCGGACCCAGATGCAGCCCGGAGGGCGCGTCAATATCCAGGGCATGTCTTTGAAGATCCTGGTCCAGCAGGCGTGGAACTTAAGAAACGACATGCTGGTAGGAGCGCCCAGCTGGATGGATACGGACCGCTACGACATTGTGGCCAAGGTGGCGAGCAGCGAACCTGTCGATTTCGACGAGGTGTGGCCTCTGGTGCGCAAGTTGTTGACGGATCGTTTCCAGATGACGACGCACAATGAGCAGCGTCAGGCTACAGCCTACAACCTGGTGTCAGTCAAACCCAGGATGAAGAAGGCCGACCCGGCGACCCGTTCGCACATACAGAACGGGCCGGCGCCGGACGCCAAGGATCCCAGGCCGACGAACGCCGTGCTTTCGCGATTGATTACCGGCCAAAACGTGACCATGGCTCAATTCGCCGCGCAGCTTCAACCCCTGGCCTCGGGATATCTTCAAAGCCCGGTATTGGATGCGACCGGGCTGGAAGGCGGATGGGATTTTACTTTGAGTTTCAGTCCGGCCGGGTTTGGGCAGGGAGGCGGCGGGCGAGGCGGTGGAGATGGCGCCGCGGGCGGCGGCGTGGAGGCGTCCGACCCAGGCGGCGGACTCTCGCTTTTCGACGCGCTTGAAAAACAGCTCGGGCTGAAACTGCAGGCGCAGAAGCGCTCGGTCTCCATCCTGGTGATCGATCACATCGAGCGGAAACCGGTGGATAACTAGACGGCCGGGGCGGCCATCGGCGAGGCGGCGCATAGACCGGGGAACCAACCCAAGCAACCCATCTGTGAAGACGCTCGCGGATTTACACCCGAGCGGCATTCAGCGCGGCAAGCACGCGCGCGTCCCGAAACGGAATTCGCCTCAGACGAACCCCGGTCGCATCGTGAATGGCATTCGCGATCGCCGCGAGCATCGGTTTGCATGCCGCCTCTCCGGCTCCATACGGAGGGAGATCCGGCCGGTTCGGATTGGGGTCTCCATTCACCAGCACCACTTCGATGCTGGCGGGCGTATCGGCGTGCGTGAGTGTCGGATGAGAGTTCCAATCCACGCTTGTCACCTTCTCGGTGTCGAACTGCACTTCCTCGTGAATCGCGCGGCTCAGCGCGTGGAGCATTGCGCCCTCAATCGTATGCCGCAGACTCTGCGGATTGACGACCAGTCCGCAGTCGTGGGCGCACACCAGCCGTTTGGCCCAGACATGGCCGGTCTGGCGATTCACCTCGACTTCCGCGATTTCCGCGGCGATGGTCTGCCCGCGGAATCCGTAGGCGATGCCGCGGCCGGTCAGGATGTTTCCGGCGGCGCGCGATCTCGGCGCCGGGCGGCTATCCCAGCCATACGCTTTCGCGGCCGCTTTCAGCACCGCAATGGAACGGGCCCGCCGGAATGCGTTGTCGTCGGTTGTATCCGCTGTCAGAAGCTTGAGCCTGAATTCGAACGCGTCGGATTTCGCCGCCGCCGCCAGTTCATCGATGAACGATTCGGACGCGAAGGTGGACTGTGGACCGTTGGGGTCGCGCAGATTTCCCGTGCGCAGCGGCGTCTCCCAGATCAGCGGCAGCCTTACCACTTCGGTGGCCATGCGGCGGTTGGGAATAGCATACATTTCCGAGGGCGTGGCCGCGCTGCCCCGGGCGGGGTTGGCGCGCCGCACGCCCATGAGCTGAGCGATCAAGACAGTGTCGGGCTCGTTGTAACCGAGGTGATTGTAGTCCGCGGCGCGGGCTTTGTAATCGTAGGCCACCAGACGCCCTTCGGCATCCAGGCCGCCGCGCATTTTGACCGCGAAAGCCGGAGCCTTGGTGTCCCAGGCCGTCTCTTCGTTCCTCATCCACTGGACTCGTACGGGGCGGCCGATTTCTTTGGCCAGCCAGGCTGCTTCGCATCCCGCATCGTCCGCGGCGGTGCGGCCATATCCCTGCGGGCCGTCCATCCAGACGACACGAACTTTTTCCCGAGGCATTCCGAGAAAAGCGGCGATTCCCGTGCGCATCCCATAGGACTTCATGTCATTGGAATACACGGTCATCTGGCCGTTCGACGGGTCGGCGGTTGCATGGGCCGGCGCGATGGCCGTGTGTCCCTGAAACGGGATCTCATACTCGGCTTCGATTAGTTTGGCCGCGCTCGCGAAGGCCGCGTCGGGGTTGCCGACCACGATCGGGCCGGAAGCCGGCGTGGGCGTCGCGCTGCGCATGTAATTGAATAAGTCCTCAGAGGCGGGGAAGGGCGCGGCGGCCGGTTTTTCCCATTTTGTCTTGAGCTGCCGGGAAGCGTTGATCGCCTGTTCTTCGCGTTCGCAGACTACCGCGACATAGTTGCCCTTGCTCACCACTTTGATGAATCCCGGCAGGCCGCGCACCGACGATTCATCGATGCTAATGAGCTTGGCGCCGGCGTAAGGCGGTTTGATATTGCGCGCGTGCACCATGCCGGGCAGCCTGACGTCGACGGCCCATTTCAGCGAGCCGTCCACTTTGGCGGGAATGTCGTAGCGCTGCGGAGACTGACCTGTGATCTTGAGTTCCTGCACCGGCTTCACTTTGGCCAGGCCGGTGGCGGCGTTGACATTGTCGCCGGTCAACTTGATGTTGAAGCGCTTGCCTCCGATCAGTTGCCCGTAGGTGACCCGCTTGGACGAATCGCCTTTAACGGTGATGACGCAATCGGCGACGTTAAGTCGATCGACAGGCACGCCGAGCCTTGCCGACGCCATTTCGAGCAGCACGCGGCGAGCTTCGGCGGCGACGCGTCGCATGGGCCAGGCGTCGCGCTCCATAGCAGTCGAGCCGCCGGAGCCGCCCTGATCGACGGTATTGTCCGTGCTCCCCATGATGCAGGTAGTCTTCTCGAACGCGATGTCGAGTTCATCGGCCATCAGTTGGCGGAAGGATGTGCCGGTGCCCTGGCCGAGGTCCGTCTTGCCTACATAGAAGGTTGCCGTGTTGTTTTCGTGGACGACGATCCACGAATCGAGTTGCCGGAAGTCCGGGTCGGGATACGGACCAGCGGCATCCGGCGACGCACCGGTTTGAGCTTGCGCCGCTGTGACCAGGGGACTGGCGGCCGCGGCGCCGAAGCTCACGAAGAACATGCCTGCGCTCTTGAGGAAGTTCCGGCGCGGCACGCTGCATTTTTCCAGCGCTTCTTCGACCCACTCCGGAATGTTGGTGAAGGGTGTCACGCGAGCACCTCCGTCTTCGAAGCCGGACGGGCCTCCGCCATGGTTTTCGCGGCGCGCCGGATGGCTGCCTGAATCCGGTAATACGTCATGCAGCGGCAGAGCGTTCGGTTCATGCCCTCGCGGATCTGTGCATCCGTCGGATGCGGATTCTTGTCGAGAAGGGCTTTCGCAGTCATGATTTGTCCATTCTGACAGTAACCGCACTGCGGGACCTGTTCATCGATCCAGGCCTGCTGGAGAGGGTGCAGCCTTCCCTCTGTGGCGAGGCCTTCGAGGGTGGTAACTTCGCCTTTCACAAAGGAAGCGAGCGTGATGCACGACCGGATCGCCTCGCCGTTTACGATCACTGTGCATGCGCCGCACTGGCCAAGGCCGCATCCAAAACGGGGGCCTTGCAAGCCGAGATCGTTGCGAAGGATATAGAGCAGCGGAGTCGAGGGGTCGACGTCGAGCGTGTGCGTCTGGCCGTTCACCTTCAATGTTGTGTTCCGCGTTGTGTCACTCATGCTTCACGCCTTCCGAATTCGTGGGTTGACGGAAAGTATTTTACATCAAGTCTGAGAGCGCCACTAAAGACCCTGTGCGCTGGCTCACAGCCCAATGCCACTAATGTTCCGTCAACCAAAGCAGGGATTCCATTAAGTAGTAATCGCCGTAAACCAGCATGCCGTCGCTCGGCCGGGTCCCACACCCGTGGCGCAATGCGCCCGATGCGCTTAGATAGCGGTCTATTAGGGACTGTACGATCCGCTCACCATCGTGGCGATAACTCCATGCGCGAGCGGGATCGCTCTCCAATTCTGAAAGGCGGAACAAACCGTCGGCTAAAATAGCTGCCGCGGAGGAATCGCGATTGCGAAAGAACACTCCCTCATCGCTGAAGTCGTACCAGGGTACGCCGTCTTCGGGCAGACGGTCGAGCGCGAACGCCGCCGTCTTTTCCGCGGTGGCCAGCAGCGCCGCGTCGTGCGTGGCGCGATACGCTTCCGCAAACCCATAGACCGCCCATGCCTGCCCGCGCGACCACGCCGAATCCGCCGAGAGACCCTGGTGGGTGTGCGTGAACACCATCTCGCCCGGCGCCGCGTGGTTGGGAAAATCGAAGACCCTATTGCTGGAAGTGAATGTCTGCCGGTTATCGCCCGGATTGTAGTGGACGGATTGCGCGACCGATCCATCGTCCCTGACCAGCCATTGCGCCGACTTCAGAGCATGCTTGCGGCCTAAGTCGAGCCACTGCGAATCGCCGGTTTCGCGCGCCGCCCACCACCAGATCTGCAGGTTCATCATGGTGTCGATGATAGTGTCGTCGCCGTTGACGCCCCACGAAGAGACCAGATTGGTGAGTGGATTGTAGAGCTCTTTCAAACGCGCGGCCGCGCGCAAACCTTCGGCGCGATATTTCGGGTCTTTCGTGGCCCGATAACCCAGCACGGACGAATACAGATTGAGAAACCCGGTGTCATGGTTCTGCTTGGCCTGCATGCCCATGATGCGCGAAGTCCAAAGCTCGGCCCAATCCTTATACTTCGCGTCGTGAGTAATACCGAAGAGCTGCCATAGCTCGCCGGTCCAGAATGCGCCGGTCCAGAAATAGCCGCGGCCCGGTTTCCAATCGCCATCGTTGGAGCCATCGGTGAAGAAGCCTTGGCCAACGGTCTTTTCGACCGTGCCGGGCGCGCTCTGCCGCACTAACGGCTCGAACTGTGCGGCGGTCCGGCCGGCCGCCTGCCGCATCAAGGCGATAGCTTCAGTGTAGGTGCGCTTCACCTGGATGAGCGTATCGGGCGGCGCGCTCTGCGGCTCCGCGGACCGGGACAGAATCTCTAGCTTGGCCGGCTGCGCCATGCGGCCCCCGATATCGGACAGATAAGCCAGGAACCGCTCGCGCGTGGGGCGCAACACGTTCGGGCGGATGGTCCCATCCTGCTGCCGCTCATCCGGCGCGGACGAATTCACAATGAGGCTTTCCGTGCCTTCCTGGTCCCACATCGCGGCGCCATACCAATGGGCGGAGCCATCGTGCGGGCGTACGCCGATGAGGCGGTTGGCGTCGTCTTTGGAGATATCGCCCGCCTGATCTTGAGGCAACAGAACGGCGACGCCTAAGTTCTCGTCGGGCACATCCACCGTCTGCGCCTTGTTGCCGCCGAGTACTACTTGCGGACCCCAAGTGGCCACGGCGCGAATCTGTGGGATGGCGGTCTGTAGGTCTTCGACTGCGGACTTATAGGGAACCCCAGTGACCAGAGTCAATCCATCCGGGTTATCCGGGTTAGTAAGTGTGATGCGATGGTCGAAGCCATGCTCGCCCGCCCACTGAGTGATGCGGCTGGTGAGATCCAGAGTGCGGCCCGCGACTCTCCACTGTTTGTATTCGAATTCCAGCACGGAACGCACCGGCCCGGCGCCGATGACCCGCCACTTACGGTCCGCGACGTCCGCCACCGGCTCGGCTTTGCCATCCACCAGCGCGCCGATTCCGCCGACGCCCAGCGCCTTGCCGATGCCGTAGATATCGCGGCCGAACGGGCCTTCCATGTGATAGACATACTCGGGCGATGCGAATAACTCCAGATACAGGCCCGGGCGGCGCTTGCCGTAGAGATCGATGGCGTTGCGCTTATCGAAATAGATGCGCCAGGCGGTCTCTTCGGACTCCCATCCCGGCCCTTCGTAGCGGGTGGCGAACCTGGCGTCAGTGCGCTTGGGGTAGTGCGAGCGCAAGCGCAACATAGCGGCCATTTCGCCGTATGCGATGGTCACAATGCGCGTCTGATGCGGCGCGAGATCGATCTGAAACGCGATCTCATCGTACTTACCGTCGCCATCCATGTCGTCGGCCTGCGAGGGTAACTCAGTGACTTCGAGAGTGCGCGCATCCTGATCGAGGGTGGCGGCGTTACTGGTAGTGACAATCACGCTGCCGGCGGAGAAGTCGGGCGCGATGCGTTTCAGGGCCGAGACCGAGACAACGATATCTTCGGCGGGACGGACGGCGGCGGTCGGATTCGTGACTGCTAGCTTGATTACTCTGGTACGCGGCGCGGCGGTGACTAGCGCGGCAGTTAGCGCCATGAGCGCGGCGATCTTGAGCATACTAACTTGCATTGCGCACGGCCTCCGAAGCGGACGCGCGTCGCGAGACGAAGAGAGCCGGCTGAAAGCCGGCTGCAGCCAGGATTGGCCGCCCCACAAAGCAGCGGCAGGCGGATTGACAATCCGCCGGACCCAAGAGGGTGCCCCTGACAACCTGCCCTACAAGCACGGTACTTGGATTATTGACGAGTCTCATGCGGGGTCTCTCTGCGAGGCCTCAAGGCCTGTGCCGCCTGCCGCGTATTCCGGCTGCACGTTGACGACGCCGAACTGCCGGTCCACTACCTCGCGGTGGGCGGCCATCATCCACAAGAATCCAATGGAGCCGCCGGGCGCGGCCACGTTCGGGTGATACCCGGCCGGCATCACTACGCAATCGCCTTCGCGTACGACGGCCACTAACTCGGGATCTTTGCGGTCCGTATAGACAAGCTGGATGCCCCACGCGGGCTCGGGCATATCGATGTAGAGATACGCCTCTTCGAGCATGGCGGCGTGTTCATGCGGGGGCCACGAAGTCCAATTGCCAGGCTGGCTGAAAGTGACGCCGGCGACGATGCGGCCGGCCTGCACGTTCTTCCCAATCACGATATTGAGATCGCGCGTGGTGGATTTGCCGCCGGCCGTGAAGTGCAGCGCCGGATCTTGCCGGACGTTGGCGTAGGACACGAATTGCAGCGGGTAGCTGCCCGTAACCGGCGCGGAAACCTCCGCCAGATCGCAGCCTTCGGCGCCCGCCAGCACTTGCGCTTCGGAATCGCGCGGAATGTATAGGGCATCGTAGGGCGTCAATTGGTGGGGCGTCGATGGATAGCTCTGCGATGCGGCGCGAACTTCGGCGCGGCCGCGCAGACAGACGATACCGGTTTCGCGCTCGCCGGTGGCGAATTCGACCTTGCCGGCGAAATCCAGAATGATGCGGCCATAGTGGAGATACTGCACCGCGGCGGCGCCGGGCGCCAGCCATTGGGTGCGGCCTTTTTGCTTGTGCGTCCCGCGGCGGACGCATCCGGCCTCATTGATGGGGAAGGTTCCGTTGCTCGACATATTACTCTCAACCTGGAGATTATGATTCACATTATGAAACGCAGTATACCGTATTCCGCCACCCAGTCTAAGAGAGAAGCGGGAACGTGTCAATCGAAAAATTGCGCGAAAAATTGCGCGAAAAATTGCGCGAAAAATTGCGCGGCGCCCAGGGCGCCAACGCGGCGCGCGCGGGGCTAGCCCGCCGCGGGCGCTTACTGGATCTCAAACCTTGCGGTCGAAGCCGCAATTTTGTTCTGGCCGGCTTCCCGAACTATTGCGCGGATTGAGTATTTTCCCGGAGCCGCCGCGAAGGTCATCACGGCTTTAATGCCGGTGGCTTGCATGCTCGCCAATTTTTGAGGGGTGAGCGCCAGATCCATCACCGCCTGCTTCCCCGCGAGGTAGTCGCCAGAGGCATTCTCCAGCACCATCACGAACGTCAATTCCTGCATGTTGCGGCCGCTCTTCTTCAAAAAGCGCAGTTGATTTGGATCCACGGTCACCGTGGCCGCGACACGCCCGTTGGTCTTCACATCGGGCAAAGTCAAATGCAGGGTAGCTGGGATTTCGCTAACATCCTGCGTCGATAGCACTGCATCGTCGATGCGCCGCTGCGCTGTCTCCGCGGCGGGTTTTACCTTCTCGGACATGTAGCCTTGCCGCGCGCCCACTTCATAGCCATGGCCGTTCTTCAGACGGATCCTCAAGGTATGGTAATTGCCGTCGGGCTCCCGCGCGGGCACGAAACCCAGGGTGTAGGATACCTCGGGCTGCTTGGAGAGAGTCGCCAGCGCGCCCGTCAGGTCGTTATTGTTCTTGATGTACTGGCCGCCGGTCGCGGTCGTAACGCCGGCCATCATTTCCTCAAGAACCGTTTGCCGCAGGACCAGGTTGCGGGCGAGGCTTGCGGACAGTCCTTCCGTATTTAGCGCATTCAACACGATGTGGGCGCGCAAGGCGGCGTTCACGATGGCGCTCTTTTCGCCATCCATGCCCCCGGTTACGAAGCCCCGCGAAAGCACCACCAGAATGCGGCTCTCCGGCATTGCGGCCAGTCTATTGACGGCGATGCGCAGCACGTCGAGCACGACTGTGGAGCCCGCTTTATACATCCCCCACGAGTTGTCCGCCGCATCCTGCACCCAAGCGGGCTGAACTTTTATGCACTCCGGATTGCCGTCCGCGCAATTGCACCCTATCGCCAGGGAGACAGCACGTTGCTTTTCAAGTGGATCCAAGCGATTGGCGATCGAATAGGCTTGGTACTGGTCCATGGTGACGCAAGTGTCCAGTTGATTCCGCGTCCAATGGGGCTTGATCCGCGTGAGCGCAGCCCTGAGTTTTTCCCGGTCGGTGGTGAAATCCTCCGTCACCGAGCCCGACCCGGTAAAGAGCGCAATCCGGTCCATAGGCTGCGCCTCCGCAAGCACTTTCTCCGCCGCCAGCACTGCCCTGCGGGAATCGGCGATGCTCGCATGGGTATCGTCGAAAAACAAAGCCAGCGATCGTGTCGCCGGAGGCGCTTGCGCTGCCGGACCGGACGCTCCCGCCGGCGCGCCCGCTGTTTGCGCCGCCTGAGCACCCGTTGTCCGATTGCTCGCCTGCACCGAGAAAAATGTGATCTCTTGCGGCTTGCCGTTGTCGAAGATCTCGAAGTCGCCCGCGGTGAATCCGCCCACTGGAACGCCGTGCCCGTCACGCACCGTTACGCCGCTTTCCACCAGGTTAGCCTGCACGGAGATGGTGGTTTGCGGAAACGCGTATGGCCCGCTGCGGATGCGAACCTCGGCACTGGGCGTCTGCGCCTGTGAAAAGATGGCGCTGATAAGCACGCCCAGGGAAACCCATGAGAGTCCGGCGCGTTGCGCGTTATTCCTCAACTCCCGACCCCCAAGCGGACCAGATGCTAACCATTCTGATGTTATCGCTTATAGCACTTGCGCAGCGCGGTGTCAACGGTTTACCTTGGGCTTCCGGCTGCGCATAGATTCACCGGCGTTCGGAATACCAGCCGCTTCAAAGCTATCGCATGGGCCGCCGGGGCAGACCTTGGTTTGACATCGACGCGCCGAATTGCTATTGATGATAACACTTCTATGCCGCAAATTAGCCGCAAGACGCTTAGTCCACTCGAGCAGTTCCTAATGGAGTATGTGTGGGCGCACCCCGGCTGCACCGCCGAGGAATGCCGCGAAGGCTTGGCCCCCGACAGGGAGCTTAAGGATTCGACAATCCGAACGGTTCTGCGGAACCTGGAAGCCAAGGGCTATGTTGGCCACACCGTCGACGGGCGCAGCTTCGTTTACCGCGCGATGCACACGAAGCGCAGCGTAGCGGTGCAGGCGGCGCAGCAGCTTATCGACCGGTTCTGCTGTGGATCCGTGGAGGAGTTGCTGATCGGATTGGTCGATAATCGGGTATTGCGGCCGAAGCAACTGCAACGCCTGGCGGATAAGATTGCGTCGCGCAGGGAGAAAAAGGAATGACTGCGATCCAGTTTTTGGCTGAGTGGGCGCTCCGTTCTTCAGCCTTGATTTTAGGTGGAACGCTCATATTGCGGGCGCTGAAGGTGAAGGATTCTTCGGTTCGCCTCGCGGCCTGGACGATGATGCTTTGCATCTCCGCGGCGATGCCATTGCTCACCGCGACGCTGCCGAAGGTTCCATTGATTCGCCTCACGATGCCGGACGGGGCCGCGTTGCAAGACGGGGCCGCGTGGGCAGTGGACGCCGGCGCGAGGTCAGTCAACGCCTCCGGCTACCAGCGAGGCACATATACTTCGAGCCGCGGCAGGGACGTTCAAAACGGCTTCGATTGGCAAGATTTGGTTTCGACGATCTATTTTCTGCTTGCCGCCTTTTTTCTGCTGCGCTTGTGCGTCGGGCTGTTAATGAGCGCGCGGCTGCTTCGCAGCAGCCGCGCGACGGGGCGAAGCACGGGAGGAATCGAAATCCGCGAATCGGACGAAGTATCGGCGCCATTGACGCTGGGCGTGGTACACGCTTCGATCGTTCTTCCCAGCGATTGGCGGGACTGGGACGGCGATAAGCTGGACGCCGTTTTGGTACACGAACGCTCACACATTTTGCGGCGCGATCCGGTGGTGCAGTTGCTCTCGGCCATCCATCGCGCGGTGCTGTGGTACAACCCGCTGAGTTGGCATATGCACCGGAGCATCGTGCGGGCGGCGGAAGAAGCAAGCGACGACGCTGCCGTGGCGGCTACCAATGACCGCGCCTCGTACGCCGAACTGCTGCTGGAGTTCATGCAGCGCAGTACGCGCGGCGCGAACTGGCAGGGCATAGCCATGGCCCGGTATGCATGGCCTGAGGAGCGCATCCATCGCATTCTGGATGGAACGGCGTCATCGCGCGGGATCTCGCGGCGGCGCCTGGCAACGGTTCTGGCGCTTGGGTCGCCGCTCGCATTTATCGCGGCGGCGGCGCATCTGCAGCAGAAGATGCCGGCCCGTTTGACGTTCGAAGCGGCGTCGGTCAAGCCCTCGGCGCCGGGCAGCCACGCCGGTCCGATCCGAGCATTGCCCGGAGGCGATGGGTACACAGTTCAGGACGCTACGGTGAAGCTCATGATCAGTTTGATCTATAAAGTGCCAATGCGGCAGATTAAGGCTGGCCCTGGCTGGCTCGAAGCCGATGGCTACGATATTGAAGCCAAGGCGGATCATGCTCACAGTCTGTACGATCTCCATGCGATGTTTCGAAATCTGCTGGCGGACCGGTTCCATCTGAAATTCCACAAAGAGATCAAGCAAGGTCCGGTATACGCGCTGAAAGTGGATGCATCGGGCTCAAAAATGAAGGTTGACGAAAGCCCCGAACGGTATGACTACCCGATCCAGATCACCGGCGGCAAGGGCTGGTTGGTTGAGGGAAAGAGAATTTCCATGGAGTACTTTTGCTGGTGGCTCGGGCAAGGGCTTCAGCGGGACGGGCGGCCCGTGATCGACAAGACCGGCCTGGATAAGAACTACGATTTCAAGCTGATATTCGCGCCGCCTGGCGTTCCCATGGGGAATCTGCCCGCGGAATTACGCGGCCGCCCTTCGATTTTCAACGCGTTGCGTGAACAGCTTGGTTTGACGCTCCAGGCGGAACAGGGACCGGTGGAGTATTTCGTCATCGATCATGTCGAGAAACCAGCGGCGAATTGAGCTTCCGGCGACCACTCCCTCGTAAGGAGAGTTCGAACACTGACGGCTCAGGTGCGCAGAGCGGACCGGGTTCCAGGCGCGAACCTTGCGGTCGAGGATTGCGCGCGCAAAATGCGAAGAATTTCGTCCTATCGACTCGCGGAAGCGACTGGGACGGACACCATTCGCCGCGCGTTGTCGCGTAGCGTTTACCCATCGCCAATATGCGGGACGATCGCGCATTCCGCCACCTTTGTGGATTCCGCGAATCGTATTCTTGGCGCGGATCTCGATTTCAGCCGGGTTTCGCGGTTGCCAGCGGTCAGCCGGCGATGATGCGCTGCACACGGCGCAGGATCTCCGACTTGGGCTGCGCTCCGACGATGCGGTCCACCTCGCGGCCATTCTGGAGAAACAGCAGGGCGGGAATGCCCTGAATGCGAAAGCGGCTGGCGGTGACCGGGTTGTCGTCCACGTTGAGTTTGGCGACCCGCATTCGTCCGGCCAACTCGCCGGCCAGTTCTTCCACCACAGGCGTGAGCATGCGGCAGGGTCCACACCATGGCGCCCACATATCGAGCAGCACCGGCAAGGGCGACCGCTCCACCTGGTCCGCGAAAGTGGCATCGGTGACCACCAACGCGTGTGGGCTCAGGGCAAGCGGCGTCTTGCAGCGTCCGCAAATCGGTTCCAGGCCGGCCTGGATCTTCTCGATCGGCGCCCGGTTCGTCGCGCCGCAAGCCGCGCAACGGATCATCTGAGTTTCACTCATCGAATTTTGCACTCAGCGGAACAGCGGGAAACGTCGGCGGAGCCCGCTCCTCCAAATATACATCGCGCTGCTCTGTCGTCGAACGCCTCACTTCGTCTTCCAGCGCGCCATCTTCCGTTTTTGTCCTGGACGCAAGCTCTTAATCGCCGACTCGCATATTGTCGCATTCGTTCCCCATCCGACTTATGGAACCGGCCGAAGGCATCCATGACGCGGGGGAGACCAGCGCCGCTCCGGCGTTCAGCGCGATGGCGACCCCGAGCGCTTCGACCATTTCCCCCCTGGCGATGCAGCCATCATTCCCGGCAAAAGAGCCGTCGCAACCTGCTCCGATTCGTCTCGGGATTCGGGGGCCGCGATGATGACCGCCTGGCGCCGGCTGCCGCTTCTTCCCATGCCCCCGCCTGTAAGACTGCAACGGAGGCATCGCCGCCAGCCCGATCGCAATACCACAATCGGGATTGTAAGCTTGGGGGATGAGCCAGAAAATTGGTGTGTTGGTCGAAGCGGATGCGGGACCGGGAATTCTGCACAAACTGACGGGGGTGATTGCCCAGCACGGCGCCAACATCACCTCTGTCGACATCATCGAGGAACGACAGACTTATTTCGAAATCGATGTCACCGATGAGCCGGCGGCGGTGATCGAGGATTTGGCGAAGCTTCCCATCGTTCGCAGCGTCACCCAGGTGAAAACGTTCCAGACGGTTTTTGGGAAGCGCATCATCATCATGGGTGGTGGCGCGCAGGTTGGGCAAGTCGCTATCGGCGCGATTTCGGAAGCGGACAGGCACAACATCCGCGGCGAGCACATCTCCGTGGACACCATCCCGCTTGTGGGCGAGCAGGAGTTGGCCGATGCTGTGCGGGCGTGTGGACGGCTGCCCAGGATGAAGGCTCTGGTGCTGGCAGGCTCGCTAATGGGCGGCGACATTGAGCACGCCGTCCGGGAGGTTCGGGCGCAGGGCGTATTGGTGGTGAGTTTGAATATGGCGGGAAGCGTGCCGGCGGCCGCGGATCTGGTGGTTACCGATCCTCTACAGGCAGGGGTGATGACAGTGATGGCCGTAGCCGAGACCGCCAAATTCAGTTTGGCCCGGTTGAAACGCAGAGTCTTCTAGCTTAGCTCTGGTATGGCTGACGTTTTGGCTCCATCCAACGTGTATACTTTTAATTCAAAGGACGGTCCGGAATGCGGAATGCTGCAGGTCTGCTCTTAACGGTTCTCTGGAGCGGGGTGGCGTTGGGCCAGTCCGCCGATTCCCCGGTAGCGTTTGAAGTGGCTTCCGTCAAAGCGTCGCCGCCGCCGGGTGGCAGGGGCATGCGGGTTGGGTGCAACGGTGGACCGGTGGAGTAAAGACCCCGGCACGATCACCTGCACGAACATGAACCTGGCCAACCTGGTGACCATGGCGTACGGGATTGCCCACTATCTGCTATCCGGTCTGAGCCCGGGCGATTCCGAGCGGTTTGAAATTGCCGCGAAACTGCCCGCGGGAGCTACTAAGGACCAAGTCGAACTGATGTGGCAAAACCTGCTGGCAGAGCGGTTCAAATTGGCGGTACACCGCGAGAACAAGGAAACATCCGGGTATGAGCTGGTGGTGGCGAAAGGCGGCCTCAAGGTAAAGGAATCGGCCCCGCCGCCTCCGGCGCCTGCTGCGACCGACGATGCTGCGCCGCCTGCTCCGCCTCGGCCCGCTGGACCCCCGAAGTTCCAACTGGACAAGGACGGCTTTCCGGATCTTCCGGCCGGCCGCGGAGCATCGATGATTATGATGAACGGGAAAGCTCGCTGGCGCGCCTCCGACGAAACCATGGAGCAACTGGCTGCCATGTTGGGCGTGCAACTGGATCAGCCGGTTAAGGATGCCACCGGGCTGCAAGGGAAGTACGATTTCACGCTCTCTTGGGCCAACGAGTCCTTCGGCGGCGGACGGGGCGCCCTGGCCGGTCCGGATGGTGGAGCGCCGGCAGCGGGCCTGGCCGAACCCGATAACGGTCCTACGCTGCTCCAGGCGATCCAGAGCCAGCTCGGAGTGAAGCTGGAACAGAAAAAAACGCCGGTCGAGATTCTCGTGGTGGACCATGTGGAGAAGGTTCCCACTGAGAATTAGGCGAGGGACCGGCGCCAAGACCGCGGGATCGATTCGGGGAATGGATCGGGTAAACAATGTCGCGCCCAACCGCGTCAAACGTGTAAGGATATTATCCAATCGAGGTTCTCCATGATTCAGCGCAGCTCACTCATGTTGGCCGCCATCCTCGGCCTGATCTCCGCATCCCTCGGGCTTGGCCAGGACAAACCGGCCCGGCTAACGTTCGACGTTATGTCGATTAAGCCCTTCCAGGCAGACGGGCGGGGCGGCGGCGGTATCCGGGCGCTGCCCGGCGGCCAGGAGTATCAGGCGCAGGGTGCGAACGTCATGCTGATGATCAGCTTGATGTATAAGATCCCGATCCGCCAGATCGCCGGTGGGCCGGACTGGCTCAACTCAGACCGCTGGAACATTGATGCCAAGGCCGATCATGCCGGCTACAGCCTCGACGATCTGCACATTATGTTTCAAAACATGCTGGCGGACCGGTTCCAACTGAAATTCCACAAGGAGACGAAGGAAGGCCCGGTTTATGCGATGACCATCGACAAATCGGGGTTGAAAATGAAGGTCAATGAGAGCCCGGAGCCATTCAAGATTCCGATGAACGGCGGTCCGGACGGCGTGGTTGGCACACGGGTTCCCATGCAGTACCTCACCTGGTGGCTCGGGCAGCAACTCCAACAGGACGGACGCCCGGTAATCAACAAAACCGGCCTGGATGGAAATTACGATTTCACGCTCTCCTTCCTGCCCGAACTGCCGCCGAATGTGAACCGGGACGAGCTGCCCGCCGCACTCCTCGATCGCCCGAATATCTTCCAGGCATTAAGGGAACAGCTTGGCCTCAAGCTGGAGCCGCAAAAGGGGCCGGTGGAGTATTTCGTCATCGACAGCGCCGCGAAACCCGCGGCGAATTAGAAGCTGCCCGCGGCGGCAACGGCCATTATTCTGCGCCGCTATAGGGGTGGTAACCCAGGGTTTGAATCTTGCCGTCCGGCCCCAGCATGATTCTCCACTCCGTGTCGCCGTTGGCGAATTTCACTACGTAGTCGTCGGTTCCATCCGGCAAAACGGCTACGAAAGAAACGGACTGCAATGCGCCCAGTTTGCCGATGGTCTCTTTGAGCCGCGGCAATTGTTGGCAGTCCTCTGCGCTGCCTCGGCGCTCATCTGGTCGTATTTCGGCTCGCCGGCGCGCACTTCCCCAATCACGCGCCGGAGCGCTTCCTCGCTTGCGGGCGCTTGCTTCTGATCCTTGTACCTCTGCGCGGCGAAAGCGGCCTTCGCCGCGGCTTCGTCCGCCATGCGCTTGACCTCGGCGTCGTCAAGGCGTTTCATCGGGACGCTGGCTCCGTTTTGATGCAGCACCAATTCCGCCACTTTCCCGTCCCCGCTTTTGACGAATTCCAGCTCCGCTTTCACAACCTTGGGAAAGAACTTACCGTCCGACCGGGCGAACAAGGGAACCTTGCCCTGGCCCGTAAGCTGACTGACTAACTGTCCCCTTTCGACGGTTATCGTCATGTATTCGTCCGGGCGTATCTGATACTTGCCCGCCACCGGATCGGGCGGATGCTCCACCATGGTCGCCACGCGCGTAACCGTATCCAGCTTGTCGCCGGCGCGCAAGTAGTAATATCCTTTGCCGCCGTGATCGTTCCCATCCCAAACCGCGACTCGATCCGGACCGTTCACCGTCATCACGTCCCCGTGCACGGTTATCGAGGTGCTTTGATCGAGGCCCAGTCCCAAGAGCTCGGAGTGCGCTTTCATGTCGCCACCAGGACCAATGAATTCGGGATTCGCGCGGCGCTGGGAGCCAGGGCGTGGGACGTGGTGCGGCTCGTGCTTTACACTACCTCGTTGAGCGCGGGCGCGGCCTTGGCGACGGGCCTGGCGATGATTCTGGCTTTCGACAAGGTAGCGCAGAAGTGGCTGACGGAGAGTTCTCCAGATCCCGTCATTTTGGGAGGCTTGGCGGTCCTGTTGGTCGCCGTCGCGGGATTGGCCTGCTGGGCGCCGGCGCGGCGGGCGGCTTCGGTGGACTCGAGTGAGGCACTGAGATACCAGTGAACTTCGAGCGCAGGGTTTCGCCCGCGACGCTTCTCGTGGAACCCTGAGCCGCGGCCGAAAGCCTGTACGCGAAACCAACTGCCTGTTCGCGGCCAATGACGCGCCGACGGCTGATGTGACATCTTGCGGGTGGACTTTAGTAACTACACAAGCGGCAACTTAGTCGCGTATGTTCACTTACTATTCCCCGGTGCGTTAACTTACGATTAGCGAAGGGCTCATGGTGTTAGTACCGCCCCGTACAGCCTCAGTGATTTTTCTAGTAGGTTGCGGTTGGCGGACTGTTACTATCGGTTTGTGATCTAAAGCGTGCCGGGCAGCTAATATTCTTGACGTTAGCGCTCGAAGGCTTAGTGACGAAGAAATCGCTTAATGGAATCCGGCTGCTGAGTTTGGCGGTTGCGCCGTGGAAGACGGCAACCCCGGCTTCACTTGCGAGGGATTCGGGATTAGCGGCAGTTTCTGCGATGTCACCACTGCTTTGGGCACACCGCGCACGGGCAACTACGCCATCGCCGTCACTGGGGCGGAATCCGTCGCGAACCTGTCCGAGCCCGGCAGCATGTTTTTGCTTTTTGGCCGGCGGCGCTATGATCGCGCTGCTGCGTCACAGTTTCAATGCAACGCTAGTTTCGTCGCGGGACAAATGAAAAATCTGATTCGCTTTGTGATCGCGGGGCTGGCTCTGGCGCCCCTCGCGGGTTTTGCGCAAACGCTGGCCCCATTGGCGGATGCCTACTACGTACCGGGCAATGGCAGTAACTTCGGGACGGCGACCACTATTACGGTGGGCAGTTCGGGGAGCATCGGCCTGGTGCAGTTCGATCTTACGCAACTGCCGGCGGGATTGACCGCGGCGCAAATCCAGAAGGCGACTTTGACGCTGTTCCTGGACCATATCAACGTGGGCGGCTCGATCAATATCGATACGGTGAGCGCTTCCACGCCTTGGGGTGAGCTGACGGTCACCGGAAACTCAGGGATTTCGCCAGGCAACGCGGTGAACACGTCGGTGACGACCGAGACAGTGGATACGTTCATTGCCCTGGACGCGACGGCTGCCGTGCAGGGCTGGCTCACCACGCCCGGTTCGAACAACGGCTTCATGATTCTGGCGAATGCGGGGACAAGCGTTCAATTCGACAGCAAAGAGAACACCACGACCAGCCATCCGGCGACGCTGACGATTACACTGGCGAGCACAGGGCCTGCTGGACCAACCGGAGTGACAGGATCAACCGGGGTGACAGGACCGACAGGCGCTACAGGCGCGGCATCCACGGTTGCGGGACCGAATGGGACTACGGGTTCGACTGGCTTGTCTGGTCCTACGGGTGCTACTGGTCCTATCGGCGTGACCGGATCTACCGGCGCAGCGGGTCCCACCGGTAACAACGGAACCAACGGAACCAACGGCTCTAACGGCGCAGCCGGCGCAACCGGCCAGACTGGGGTTGGAACCAACGGAACCACCGGCGCGACCGGCGCGACCGGCGTCACCGGTTCCGCTTCGATTTACGGCGACGGCTCCGACGGCACGACGACGGGTGTCTGTAACATCAGCGCGTCTATTAACTGGATTACTTCCCCTCCGTCCACGGAGGTTCAGTGTACCAACTTCACGGTCGCTTCCGGTCAGACCTTGACCGTTCCCAGCGGGACGGTTATCCATGCGACCGGGACGGTAACGATCACGGGGACTATCACGGTAGGGAACGGCACGATTGCCGCCAGCGGCGGCGAGGGTTGGGTCGCGGCGCCCACTAATGTCAACCTTAACGTTCCCTTCGGCGGCACGGCTTTCTCGGCATTTGCGCTCCGAAAGCTTCTGATTCCCGGGCCACTCGGTGGGGGGCACGGAGGAGCAATCGTTGTTATCGCTCAAAGCACCGCGTTCATCGGCTTTGGGGGCGGCAGCCTTGTGATCGCCGCCGGAGGGGCAGTATCTATGGCTTCTACCGGCGTTATTAGTGCCAATGGCAAAGCCGGCTCGCAGGATACCTCGCATGTTTATAGTTATGGCGGCGGGGGCGGCGGCATTGTTATCATCGCCTCCGGCACGTCCATGTCGTACCCGTCAGGAGCGCAAATCAACGCCAATGGCGGGAACGGTGCGGCTGCACAAGGCAGCAGCGCAAGCGGATGCGCTACGGGCGCCGACGGCGGGGGCGGGGGCGGGGGCGGCGTGATTCACCTGCTTGCGCCTTTGTTCACAACGGGGGGCACGCTAAGCGTCGCCGGCGGCACAAGTGGCGGCACGGCCAGCGGCGGCGCCTGTGGTTTCGGGACGGGCGGGGGCGCTTCCGGCGGAAATGGCGCGGCCGGGTCGCAGTCGACCGCGGGCTCCACCGGTCTGACTTTCAGCACAACGGTGGCGAATCCTTCGACTGTGTTCGTGCCGTAGGCGCGCGGCGTCGAAAGGTGCGAAGCCCGTCGAAGCTTTAATTTTACGGGTCAGCCGGCGGAGTTGCCTATCTTCGGCATGGCAGCCGTATGTCTGAGTCGACCAGTGCCCGTTGACCACGGATAGCTACGGCGACGCGCAACGCCAGGCACGCTCAAGACGAGCCCGGACGGCGTCGCCACCTACGTATCCGGCCCGGAAATCGGCCGCAGTAAACCGCGAAGGCGACCGCCGCAACCACCGCCCGAAGAAGCTTTGCACCGCACCTGCACCGAGGCGATCACAGATCTTCTGCAATGCGGCGGCATCCCTGCACACCCGGAATCCATTATCCAGGGCTTCATATCCGATGCCGGCTTTTGGTTGTCGTTTGACAGGCATATTCCGCTCGCGCACACGCGCTCTTCTTCCCGCGGCAGCCTATGTTCGCCGACGGTTCGTTGCTCGGCAGTCGGGTAGCCGCGACGTCAGCCCAAGCCAATCCCGGAAGCCTGTCCCACCTCAGTTGCCGTCTCCACCGCCGTTAGGCGCACCGCGAGGATCCGGCTTCACCGTGACCGGCTGCGTATAAGTCTGGCCGTCCACCGTGAGCCGCACGGTATACTGCCCGGCCTGCAAGCCTCCGGCGCCGCCGCGTCCGCCGCCTCCTCCTCCACCGCCACCACGTCCGCCGCGGCCGCGTCCACCGGCGGGCGGGTTAGCGGCCACCGCTGGAGCCGCTCCTGGAGGATTGCAAGCGTCTACCGGCGGCGCGCCACCACCCCCGCGTCCGAAACCGCCGCCCCCACCGCCGCGCCCGGCAGCGGCGCCCAAAGCCGCGCGATGCATCCCCGCAGCAGCCGAAGGCGGCGGCGCCGGCCGTTCCCAGATTTCCTGAACGTTCAAGGTCTCCAGGTCCACCTCGCGAATCGGCGTGTCACTCGCCACGCAGGCGCGCACCGCTCCGCCGCCATCCAGCAGCTCGATCTTCAGCGGCTTGGCGGCCGCGGTCTTGAGCCAATAGTAGGCCAATACTCCCGACGGCGGATTCAGCTCCTGCGGCTCTTCATGCGGCAGCGGCGTGCCGTTCATGCCGCCCTGCCGTATCGCGTAAGTCTCTCCCGGCTGGAACAGATAAGCGCTCGCCGAAACAATCTCCTGCCCCTTTGCCGCGATCTGCCGCAGCGCCGCCATCTGATCGAGCACCCAGAAGCCGCGGCCGTAAGTGGCAACATCCAGATCGTCGCCATGCACTACAATGTCGCGAACCGAAGTTACCGGCATGCCATTCTGCAACGGCTGCCATTGCCCGCCGTCGTTGAAGGAGACATAAACCCGCAGCTCAGTGGCCGCGTATAGCAGCCCTTTAGCTTTCGGGTCTTCCTTCACCGAGTTGACAAAGGCGCCTTCGGGGATGCCCGACGTCACGTTCTGCCAGGTCTTGCCGCCATCGTGCGTGCGATAGACATAAGGCTTCATATCCGCGACGCGATGTCGATCCACTGACGCATAAGCGGTCTCAATATCGAAATGGCCGGCCTCAATCTGCGAGACCTTGCTCCACGATGTCATGTCCGGCGGCGTCACGTTGTTCCAGCTCTTCCCATCGTCGCGCGTGACCTGGATCAACCCATCGTCGGTGCCAACCCATACCGTGTTTGCCTGCAGCGGCGATGGGCCGATGCTATAAACCACGCCGAAGCGGTCGGTCATCGGCTGGTCGATGTCTTTGGCCGTGAGCGGGTCGAGAGTCTCGGGCACGGCCGGATGCAGCCGCGCCAGGTCGGGGCTGATTTTTTCCCACGATCGTCCGCGGTCGCGCGACCGGAACACAAATTGATTCGAATAGTAAAGCGCTTCGTCGGCTAAAGAGAAAACCTCCGGCAGCGTCCAGGTCTTGCGGTTCGGATCGTTCGGATCGGCATCGGGCAACTGTCCTCCCAGCGAAGCGGCCGTGTTGATGTACTGGTCGCAGCGCCCGGCGCCGCCGCCGTAAAGTATCCTGCCGTCCTTGGGATCCGGAACCACCGTGTTACTTTCGCCGGCGAGGCAAGTCGGCTCCCAATCGCGGAATGAGAGCAGACCTTCGCGCGACCAGGTGGCGACGCCCACGCCGCCGCTATCCTGCTGCGCGCCGTAGAGCCAATAGGGGAAGCGGTTGTCGGCGGCCACGTGATAGATCTGTGCAGTGGGCTGGTTATACCACGTGCTCCAGCTCCTGGAGCCATCCACGCTGACCACCGTGCCCTGGTCGCTGCTGAGCACCATGCGGTTCCCATCTTTGGGATTGATCCACATCTGGTGATAGTCGTCGCCGCCGGGCGCTCCTTTCACGGGAACAAACGTCTTGCCGCCGTCGGTAGTCATGAACGTTCCGGTGTTCATCACATAAGCGCGGTCGGGATTGACGGGATCGACAGCCACCTCGCAGAAGTACCAGCCGCGCGTCCAAAGCCGCGTCTCGGAGTTGACCAGCTTCCACGTAGCCCCAGCGTCATCGGAAGTGTAGACGCCGCCACCCGTGCTGGCTCCGCCTCCGCGCCGTCCGCCGCCTCCGCCGCCTCCGCCTCCGCGCCCACCCGCCACGCCGGCGCCCAGGTCGTCAACCACCGCCCAGATACGGTTGGGGTTGCTCGGGGCGATCGCGATCCCGATCTTGCCGACGAAATCGTCCGCGGGCAGCCCGCCGCTCAATTGCTTCCATGTGTCTCCGCCGTCCGTGGATTTATAGAGTCCGCCGCCGGGCATGTTGCTGGGCGCATAGACCGACCACGGCGGACGGCGCGTCGCCCACAGCGATGCATAGAGCACTCGCGGATTTTTCGGATTGATCGCTATATCGATCGCCCCGACATTATTCGGATCGCTCGTCTTGAACAGTATCTTCTTCCAGGTCGCGCCGCCGTCGGTGGAGCGATAAACGCCGCGATCGGGGTTCGCATCGTAGACGTGTCCGAGGGCCGCAACATAAACGCGATTCGGATTCGCCGGGTCCACGGCCACGCGTCCGATCTGGCGCGTAGCTTCGAGGCCGATATGGGTCCACGTCTTACCTGCGTCCGTCGACTTATACATTCCGTTGCCATAGGAGTGCTGGCTGCGGATATCCGGCTCGCCTGTGCCGACGTAAACAATATTGGGATTCGACGGAGCCACCGCGATGGCGCCGATGGAGCCGATCGGAATGCCTTCATCGGCGATCGGCGTCCACGTGCGGCCCGAGTTCTCGGTCTTCCAAACGCCGCCGCCCACCGACCCGAAATAGAAGGTGTCGGGCTGATCGGCGTGGCCCGCCACCGCATACGATCGTCCGGCGCGCATGGGGCCCACATCACGCCATTGCAAACCGGACAACAGGTTGTTGGGATATTGTCCCGCGGGGCTCATCTGCTGCGCCCACATCCCGAATCCCAGTAAAGCCACCACGCACGGCGCGATGAGAAAACCGTACCAACCACGTCGACCTACCATGTAAAGCACTCCAATTCGGCATAGCTTCGGGGCCAGCCGAAGAAACACTTTACCACTGCAACCCGCCATGTGGGACCGGCCTCCTGGCCGGTCGCTTGAGTTTCTACATTTCCCGAGGGTTCGCGCCAATTGTGGGGCAGGCGCTTTCGCCTGCCAGGGACCGGCCTCCTGGCCGGTCGCCGCAGCGTTTGACTAGTTCTCGGTGGGCGCTTTTTCCAGATGATCGATCGCCAGCATATCGATCATCGTTCTCCTCTGCTCCAGTCTCAGCCCGAGTTGCTGCATCGCGCCGATGAGGTCCGGGTAGGAGTCGGCCTCGGGGACGCTCGCCGCTGAGCCATCCGGCGCTGGAGTCCCTGCTGCCGCCGGCGTTCCCGCAGGCGCATAAGTCAAGACGAAATCGTATTTCCCCGTCAAGTCCGTCTCATCCGTAACCGTATGTCCCGACCAATTCGTCAACACCGCGACCAACCGCTCCATCGTCACCTGGTTGGCGCACAGGCGCACGCGGCCGTTCGCCATCAGCGTACGCGCGCCGCGGCCGGGGGAACACGCCGGAAATCCGTCCCGGTCCACCTGCGCTTTGGCTGAAGAAGTTGCCGCAGGTGCACCACCCCTGGGCGCCGGCTCTTCCACCGACTCCTTCATCTTCGGACCATTCTTCCCCACCACCAGCGCATAAGACGCGCCTTCTTTCCTTTCGAAATGCACCTTAATCTTGAATCGCTCCGCCAGCAGATTCTGCAACATCAAGCGATATTGTTCCTTGGTGGCTCCCTTGGGGACAGTCGCGGTCAACTGGAATTTTGTGGAGCCCAGCCAGTCCGGACCGGCTATTTGAAAGGGCTTGACGTCATAAGCCTCCATCAGAAAGCCAGTCATCGAGACACTCCACCAATCCACCCGGCCCGGGTAAGGGGTTCCGGGACGCTGCATAACGGTATTTGCATGTTGTGCGGCACGCGCCCAACCGGGGAACGCCTTACCCACATTCGATGCCGCGTCGGTCAAGCCTGCGCCGCGTACCCGAGCCTGCTCGCATTGACTTCCGGATCATCTTGTTGACATGACGCCCACGCGCGTGAAAACGTGGGGACTCACTCCCGATGTTTCCTAGCTTCTTCGCGTAAACTGGAAGAAACGTGAGGAACACCGACTAATGATGAACCGTAGAACGTCTTACTTGCTTCTCGGCGGCGCCGCCGCGCTGGCGCCTCTCGTAATCCTGGCGGCCAGCGGTATTGAGGGCTCCGTAACCACGGGCCAGGCCGCGTTTCAAGACTACAGTCAGGTGAAGACCGGCGCCTTCCGCAAGATCACCGCGGCGGATTTGCCCGAGCCGTTCGCCACTAAATCCTCCAGCAACGGCGCCCGCGTCGTACCGCGTCCGGAGAACGCCTTCCCCAAGGCTCCGGAAGGTTTCAAGGTCGATCTCTACGCCACCGGACTGGGTAACCCGCGCGAGCTGCGTACTGCCCCTAACGGCGACATTTTCCTGGCGGAAACCGGCCGCGGCGAAATCAAGATATTCCGCGGCGTCACCCCTGACAGCAAACCCGTGGAAACCTCCACCTTCGCCACCGGACTCAAGGCGCCCTTCGGCATCGCTTTCTACCCGCCGGGCCCGAAGCCGAGCTGGATCTACATCGGCAACACCACTTCGGTAGTTCGCTTCCCTTATAAGAACGGGGACCTCAAAGCAACCGGCGAACCACAGTCCATTGTCCCCGAACTGCCCGGCGGCGGCGGCCACACCACGCGCGACGTAGTCTTCACGGCCGACGGCAAGAAGATGTTCGTCGCCGTGGGCTCGGCATCGAATGTGGACGATCCCGATACCACGCCGCGCGAATTTCACCGCGCCAACATTCTGCAGTTCACGCCCGATGGGACGTTCGTGAAGATCTATGGCGCCGGCATCCGCAACCCCGTGGGCCTCGCGATCAATCCGACCACCGGTGAGTTATGGTGCAGCGTGAATGAGCGCGACGAGTTGGGCGACAACCTGGTTCCCGACTACATCACTCACGTTCAGGAAGGTGGATTTTACGGCTGGCCCTGGTATTACATCGGCGGCCACCAGGACCCGCGCCACGCCGGCAAGCACCCCGAGTTGAAGGACAAAGTGATTGTGCCGGATGTGCTGATGCAGCCGCACAACGCATCGCTCGAAATGCTGTTTTACGAGGGCAAGCAGTTCCCCAAGGAATATGCGGGCGATATATTTGCAGGCGAGCACGGTTCCTGGAACCGCGCCGTCCGGACCGGCTATGAAGTCGTGCGCGTCCCGCTCAAGAACGGCCACGCCAGCGGCGAATTCGAAGATTTCCTGACGGGCTTTGTCACTCCGGACGGCGGCGTTTGGGGACGGCCGGTGGGCGTGGCTGTTGCGCCAGACGGGTCGCTATTTGTCAGTGACGACGGATCGGGATCTATCTGGCGGGTATCTTGGGTAGGTAAAAAGTAGAGCCAAGAAGTAGAGCTGAGAAGTGAGAGGAGTTATCGAGACTCCTCCTCAATTGACAAGCCTCTTATTGGGGAATGAAGGCAGGGCCATCACGCGCAGCGAAGCTATCTTCCAAAGATCGCTATTTCTGCGAAGCACCAACAACACCAGCGAGCGCCGCGACAGGCCTGCGGATTCCCGAATGCTGACAGCATCTACAAGCGCCACGTCTGGCGTAATCAATCGAACGGATTGTATAACGAAACGCGACGCCAGAGCGGCTGCCGATCGATCCATTGGCCCGCACGACCCCAACTCGCCCATCGGCTCATGGGAAACACATACGGAGATGGCATCCAGGTGGATAGTTGGTTGTTCGCCGTCCGGCGTCGTCACGGGTATCGTGACCGAAGGACTGTCGCGATAGACGCCCAAGCTTATTAGTACGCCGTAATCGCCGAAGTCGTCGGTGAACAAGCCGGGGCTGCCTGGCGAGCTGTTCAGAGTGGCGATCACCTTGTCGATGGCCGCGCGGTCCGCCGCTTCATCCGCCGCCCACGCGCCGGAGGCCATTAGAATCGATAAGCAAAATACCAGCCTCATGTGGTGATCATATCACCGCTGCCGCCGAAGACAGGCCGGGAGGCCTGTCCTACAAGCGCAGAGCTTTCATCGGGTCGATGCTGCCAGCCCGCAGCGCCGGGGCGAAGCCCGCAATCGCCGCCGCCGCAATCAGAATCGCCGCCGCGGAACCCAGAACCAGC